>JAXIPG010000307.1:0-18390 GCA_045403045.1 Terrimicrobiaceae bacterium | reverse complement strand
TTTTTTCTCCGCGAAGCGGAGTTCCAGCAGCCTGTCTGAAAGGGCGGGTTCATTTTTTCGACGATTTCTCATGCTTCAAACTTCGGCTTCATTCGAAGTCCGACAGGCTGCTAGCGGCAGCGTCCGTAGCCGTTGCCGCCTCCAAACACGAAGCCAATCTGAAGGGCCGGTCCTGGATAGTAGATTCGAGCGGGTACGTAACGCACGCGTTGGTAGTAGCGTGGTCGGTTATGTCGCGCCCGCTGGTAGTAGCTGTAGTCATTCCCACCGCCACGGTAGTAGTTGTGATTGTGATGTTTATGATGTTTTCTGCGGTCACCGGCTTCCGCCGGGGTCGCGAACAACGCAAATGCGCCAACGACCGCCACCACCAAAAGTGTGAGTGAATGTGCTTTCATACCATGATTGAACGCGCGCAGCGGGTGAAATATTCAAAATATTCTCGCATTGCGGGACTCTTGTGGGAATACCCGGCCAATTGGATTGGAGCGAAGCGGCCATTTCGGGACCCGTTGAACTAAGCGATGGCGTCGACCAAACAGCCCTTCAAGTCAGCAATTGAGACACGGTCCTGCTTCATGCTATCGCGGTATCGCAGAGTCACGGTATCTTTTTTTTCGGGACCATTCACCCCGATGGTCTCGAAATCCACGGTGACTCCGAACGGTGTGCCGGCTTCGTCCTGGCGGCGATAGCGGCGGCCGATGGCGCCGCCTTCATCGTAAAAGACGGCTATGAATGGACGCAATGCGGTCGCAATCTCTCTGGCCATGGCGACGAGTTCGGGCTTGTTTTTTAACAGAGGAAAGATGCCGCATTTCACCGGCGCCATACGCGGATGAAAACGCAGAACGGTTCGCGTTTCATTCTTACCGTTCTCGCCCACGACGATCTCCTCGTCGAATGCCTCGCAGAGGAGGGCAAGCGTGGTGCGGTCGACGCCTGCACTCGGCTCGACAACATGCGGCACAAACTTTTGCTTCGTTTCCTCGTCAAAATACTCGAGGGGCTTGCCGCTGTGTTCAATGTGCCGTGATAGGTCGTAATCGGTCCGGTAAGCGATGCCTTCGAGCTCGCTCACTCCGAAGGGAAATTCGTACTCGAGGTCGTAGGTTTTCTTCGAGTAAAACGCGCGCTCGTCATCTGGGATATCGTGCACGTGAATCTTTGAGCGGGGAATGCCGATGTCCTCGTAAAACCTAAGGCGTTCTTCAAGCCAGTAATCGGTCAGGCGCAGCCCGTCCTCTGCCCGGCAGAAGTACTCGATTTCCATCTGCTCGAACTCGCGGGAGCGAAACGTGTAGTTTCTTGGATTGATTTCATTGCGGAAGGCCTTTCCGATCTGCGCGATGCCGAAAGGGAGCCTCTGGCGGGAGGTTTCCAGCACATTCTTAAATTGGACGAATATGGCCTGCGCCGTTTCCGGGCGAAGGTAAACGAGGTTTTCGTCGCTTTCGATCGGGCCGGCAAAACTTTTGAACATCAGATTGAAAGCCCGCGGCTCGGTAAGATCGCGGCTTCCACAGTTCGGACAGTATTTCAAACCATCCTTGACGGGCAATTGATCGGCGCGGTGGCGGGATTTGCATGAGCGGCAGTCCACCATAGGATCGCTGAAGGTGTCTTCGTGACCGCTGGCCTTCCACACGGCGCGGTTCATGATGATCGAGCCGTCCATGCCGACCATATCGTCGCGCTCACGCACGTTGCGCCGCCACCAGAAGTCCTTGAGGTTGCGCTTAAGCTCGACGCCCAGCGGACCGTAATCCCAAAACCCATTGAGGCCTCCATAAATTTCAGAGGATTGGAAAATGAAGCCCCTCCTCTTGCAGAGGCTGACGATCTTTTCCATGCGTTGGATGGCGGGATCTTTCGACATAAAAACTTAAGCTAACCACAGAGAAGAAAAAGAAGACAGAGGGAACTTCCCTCGGTCGGAGAGCACGCGCGTCCTCGCGTGCAATCTTCGGCGTCCCGCCGAAGAACTTTGCCCGTAAAACTCGTGCTTCGGAATGCGTGTCCGGCGAGACGCCGGACATCACACGCGAGACGCGTGTGCTCCCCATTCCTATGCTGCCGTCGCCGCTTTGCGAACCCGCGGTTGCAGTCTGGTGAGAATCATCCCCACCGCAGCATCGGCGGTGATTCCGTGCTTCTTGCGCAGGATTGGAACGCTGCCGTGTTCGATAAATTGGTCCGGCCAGCCGACCCGGACGACTGGAGTGGTAATGCGTTGTTCCGCGAGGTGCTCCATTACGGCGCAGCCGAAACCGTTGTGGAGGACATGGTCTTCCATCGTACAGACCACTTCGCATCCTCGTGCAAAGAACTCGATCGTGGCGGCATCGAGGGGTTTGATCCAGCGGGCATTGATCACCGCGGTCGAAATCCCCTCTTCTTCCAACGTCGCGGCGGCTTCGAGCGCGAGCTCGACCATTGTGCCCAGGGCGATGATCGCGGCGCGAGAACCGTGACGGAGAACTTCAGCCTTGCCGATTTCGAGGATGCTCGGCCGCTTTTTCGGTTCTGCGCCGGTGCCGACGCCGCGCGGATAGCGGATGGCGATGGGGCCGGAATGGTAATTGGCCATCGTCCAAAGCATGTCGCAAAATTCATCCTCGTCTTTGGGCTGCATGTGGACGATTCCGGGAACCGGCCGGAGGTAGCCGATATCGAAAAGACCGTGATGAGTCGGGCCGTCGTCGCCGGAGAGGCCGGCGCGGTCCATGCAGAGGGCGACGTTGAGGTTTTGCAACGCGATATCGTGGATGATCATGTCGTAGGCGCGTTGCAGGAAAGTGGAGTAAATGGCCAGGAAGGGTTTCATGCCTCCTACGGCAAGGCCGCACGCAAAGAGGGCGGCGTGCTCTTCGGCGATGCCGACGTCGTAACATCGGTCGGGATGGCGCTTTGAAAAATTGACGAGCCCTGTGCCGCTGGGCATGGCTGCGGTGATTGCAACGATCTTGTTGTTGTGATCGGCAAAGTCAGCAAGCTTCTTGCCAAATAGTTCGGAATACGTGGGTTTCGCAGACGCGACTGTTTCCCCTGTGCCGAGATGGAACTTTCCGAGGCCATGGAATTTGTCCGGCTTTGCCAAGGCGGGGGCATATCCTTTTCCCTTTTTCGTGAGGATATGCAGGATCACCGGTTCGTTCTGCGTCTTGAGAAACTCGAAGGTGCGAATCAAGAGCGGAATGTCGTGTCCATCGATCGGGCCGTAATACCGCAAACCGAGATCCTCGAAGATCACACTTGGAGCAAGGAGGTTCTTGACGCCGGCTTCGACCTTATGAGCGAAGTGGCGGGCCTGCTTGCCCGCGAGCCACTCGACGAACTGTCCGGCTTTCTCATGCAAGTGGGCGAAGGCGGGGTTGGCAACGATGCGATTAAGGTATTCTGCGACAGCACCGACATTCTTGGCGATCGACCATTCGTTGTCGTTGAGGACGAGGATCAGGCGCCTTGTTGTGGCGGCGAGGTTGTTGAGGGCTTCGAAACTTACGCCGCATGTGAAAGCGGCATCCCCTGCCACGCAAATGACATGTTCCTCGCCGCCGAGCGTGTCGCGGGCCGCCGCCATTCCAAGCGCGGCGGAAAGGGCCGTGCCGGCATGGCCGGCGCCATAACAATCGTGCTCGCTTTCAGTACGGAGGAGAAAGCCGTTCAGACCTTGGTATTGCCGGATGGTTGAGAAGCGTTCGCGCCTGCCAGTGAGAAGTTTATGGACGTAACCTTGATGACTGACATCGAAGACAAATTTGTCCTTCGGTGTGTTGAAAACCCGGTGCAGCGCGATGGTCAGCTCAACGACTCCCAAGTTTGGACCAAGGTGGCCTCCGGTCTGGGAGAGGACACTGATCAATTCCTTTCGCACCTCTTCGGCCAGAAGCGGCAGGTCTTTTTCTTCAATTGCCTTCACATCCGCCGGGGAGTGAATGGTGGGAAGAAGCGATTTAGGATTCATCGGCAGCTAGAGGAAATTCCTCCAGCTTGGTTTGGCCGGAGGCATTTTTCGCGATAATCTGAATTTTTTTCGCGGCGGCGTCTAGTTTTTCCTGGCACAAGCTCGCAAGTTTCACGCCCTCTTCGTAACTCGTGATAAGCTTTTCCAGCGGCAACTGGCCGGTTTCCATTTCCCGGACGAGGGTTTCCAGCCTCTCCATCGCTTGTTCGATGGACAAGAGTTCAACAGCGGCTGTCTTCTTTTCGCTTGTAACCATTTAGGTGAGGGTGTGCTTGGTGATATTTAGCTCTTTGAGACGGCGATGCAGTGTGCGTCGGCTGATTCCGAGAATCCTGGCGGCTTCGGTGCGATTACCACCGCTCTCCTCAAGGGCGCGGAAAATAAGGTTTCGTTCCGTTTGGTGCAAATTTAATCCTTGGGGTTCCTGGGTCTGGGTGTCCAATGCCTGGGTCGGCTGGCGTACGCTGGCAGGCAGGTCACGCACACCGATCTTCGGTGTGCTGCACATTACGACCGCATGCTCGATGGCGGCCCGCAGCTCGCGTACGTTGCCGGGCCAGTTGTATTCGAGAATGCAGGCCATGGCTTCGGGCGCAAGCGCGCGAAACGGTTTTGCATTTTCCTTCGCCGATTCCTTGAGAAACGCCTGCACAAGGAGCGGCAGATCTTCCTTGCGGGCGCGGAGCGGCGGCATCGTGAGCGGCACGACATTCAAGCGGAAATAAAGATCGTCCCGGAACTTCCCCTCGCCGACGAGTGTGGCAAGATCCTTGTTCGTCGCCGCGATGAGGCGGACATCGGAGTGCAAAGTTTGGTTCCCGCCCACCCGCTCGAAGGTGCGCTCGCCAAGCACGCGAAGAATTTTTACCTGCGTGTTTTCGTCGATTTCACCGACTTCGTCCAGAAACAGGGTCCCCCCGGACGCTTGCTCGAATCGTCCGATCCGGCGCTCGAAGGCACCGGTAAATGCGCCACGCTCATGTCCAAATAGCTCGCTTTCAAGAAGTTGTGGAGAGAAAGCCCTGCAATGCACCGCAACGAATTTCTTTGCGGCCCGCGTGCTGAGCGCGTGAATGGCGTGTGCGGCGAGTTCCTTTCCGGTCCCCGTCTCTCCTTGGATGAGCACCGTGGCCCGGGAAGGAGCGACTTGCTTGATCGTCTCAAACACCTCGACCATCGCAGACGAGTGCCCTATCATGCTCTCCAAGCCCGCACGGCGGCTGACCTGCTGGCGAAGTTCGACATTTTCGCGCCGCATGTCGCGCTCACGCAGAGCACGCAGGATGAGCATCTCAAGCCGGTCAATGTTCACCGGCTTTGTCACAAAATCGTATGCGCCTCGCTTCATTGCCTCAACAGCGGTATCCACGGAACCATAGGCCGTCATCATGATGCAAATGGGCGGTTTCGGCAGCTTCAGCGCCTTTTCCATCAAGTCCATCCCATCCTCGCCGCCCAGGCGCAGATCGGTAACCAGAACATCAGCGGGATCGGTCTCCAACGCCGCGAAAGCGCCCGCAATATCGCCCGCCACGTAAACCTCGTAATGATCCTCCAGAGCATCCCGAAGACCATCGCGAGTGTTCTTCTCGTCGTCGACGATCAGGAGGGTCTTTGAGAGTGCCATTTTGTCACAAGCGATACGAGTTCATCCCGAAAAATCAAGTGCGATCTCTTTTCAACCCGCCGAGGCAGCGATCTTTGCCTTTGACTGCGCCAAGAAGGCGCGCAAGGCGAGATGTTCAGGCTTTTGCATTTCGGGATCGTCAGCGAAGACGGAAGCTGCGAGGGCGGCAGTTTCCCTCATTACTTCGGCGTCGCGGAACAGATCGCCGAGTTTTAGCGGAGGCAGTCCTGTTTGAGCGGTGCCCAGGAGATCGCCGGGACCTCGCAGACGGAAGTCGGTTTCTGCGATTTCAAAGCCGTCGGCGGTTTTCTCCAAAACGGCGAGTTTTTCTCGAGAGGTCTCCTCTATCTTTGGATCGTGAAACAAAATGCAGTACGACTTGTGTTCTCCGCGTCCGATGCGTCCACGCAGCTGATGAAGCTGCGCGAGACCGAAGCGCTCGGCATTTTCAACGACCATTATATTTGCATTTGGCACGTCCACGCCGACTTCGATGACAGTCGTAGTAATGAGCGCGGCTAGCTGGCCGGCGTGGAATTTCGCGACCGCTTCTTCCTTTTCCTCCGGCGGCATCCGGCCGTGAAGGAGCCCGATGGAATGCGGCGCAAGCAGCGACTTCCATTTTTCGAATTCCGCCGTCGCCGACTTCGCAGCAAGTTTGTTGGATTCTTCCACGAGGGGGTAGACGATGTACGCCTGGCGTCCGCGGTCCAATTGCTTACGCACGAAGTCCACCACTTCCGGCAATTTTCCCCTCTCCCTAACGGCGGTCAACACAGCGCCGCGGTTGGCGGGTTTTTCGCGCAGAGTGGAAACCTCGAGATCGCCATAGAGGGTTTGCGTGAGGGTGCGCGGGATGGGCGTCGCGGTCATGACCAGCACATCCGGCGCATCTCCGCGCGCGATGAGCCGTGCGCGTTGCAAGACGCCGAACTTGTGCTGTTCGTCAATGACGACGAGCCCAAGATCTTCAAATTCGCTCGATTCGTAAAGGAGCGCGTGCGTTCCAACGATGATCTGGGAAGCATACGCGTCCCGCGTGTGCTGTTCGGCGTCTCGCCGAACAGGGCTTTCCGGCGAGACGCCGGAAATTGCACGCGGGGACGCGTGCGCGCCCCGGTCCTTTGCAAGTGCGCTCGCAAATAGCGGCAGAGGAGCAGTATCCTCGCTTCGAGACGCGGTTCGCAGTGCGACTTGGATTCCCAGCGGCTCGAGCAGCCTCTTGAAATTGAGGTAATGTTGTTCGGCCAGGATCTGCGTGGGCGCCATCAACGCGGCCTGCCAGCCCGTTTCGACGGTCAAGAGCATCGCGGCGAGAGCGACAAGGGTTTTGCCGGATCCCACGTCGCCTTGAAGAAGGCGATTCATGCGGCGCGGTGCGGCAAGATCGCGACGGATGTCGGAAATAACTTCAACCTGCGAGTCCGTCAGAGAATACGGCAGGGCCTGTAGCAACCTGTCGAACAGGCGACCGTTCGCGTCTTTTGAGGTGCCCGAAAGCGTTCGCCAGTCGGTCCGCCGCGCGTGAATGAGGAGTTGGATGGCAAAAAACTCCTCGCGAACCAAATGCCGCCGGGCAACTTCGAGCTGTTGGAAAGTGGCCGGAAAATGGATATTGCGGAGGGCGTGGGCTTTCGATGCGGGCAGCAAATTTGGCAACGCTTGGAGGTCGGCTTGGTCAAGCGCTTGGAAAATCAAGGTTCGCAGCAGCCGCGGTGAAACGCCGTCACCTGCCGGATGCACCGGGGCGATCCGATTCATGTGGATGGAGGTTTCCTCATCGTCCTCCACGGTTTCGAATTCGGGGTGATCGATGACGATCTGTCGCCCGCGTTTTTTCGGCCTTCCAAAGATAATCAGGCGCTGGCCGACGGCGATCATCTTTTGAATGTAGGGCATGTTGAACCAACGACACGTCAGCGGCTGGCTGAGGATCCCGCCGGATTCGTTTTCGCACGTGATCTCAAACATTCGCCGCCAGCCGCCAAGCCGCCTAAGCGAAGTCTTGGTCGCCACACCAAAGAGGCATACCGGGCGTTCCATCTCCTCATCGGGGAAGCGGTCAAATCGACGTCGGTCTTCATACCGTCGCGGATAGTGCTCGATGAGATCGCTGAGCGTAGAAAGTCCCAGACGGGCGAGGGGAGTCAGCCGATTACGCGGAATCCAATTCAGATCGGCAAGAGGCGTCTCGGGTGCGAGCATGGAAGACTTCATTTAGCAGTTTGCCGGAAAGGCGCTCCGCATTTTCAAGACGATATCCGAATTCCCGCGGAAGGCCCGTTTCAAGTCCGGCAAACTGCTGAGCGAATGGCAACGATCTGCATTTGGGCGTCCACTCGGCCATTGAATTCATTGCGCTCAACGGTGAACGCGACGTCCCAAGGGGGACGGGGCAGTTTCTCCTCAGCGCCGCGGAAATAGATCGCTTGAACAAGCCGGCGGCCGGCGCGAAAGTCCACCCGGAGATGCTTATCCTTGAGGACGCGCGGCGCCGCGGCTGGTGCCACCATTCGGGCGGCGAAGATGGGCTGAGAATTTCCCATTCCGTAAGGCTCAAGCAGTTCCTGCGTTTCGAGCAGGGAGAGCGAGATGTCCTCCATGGGCAATTCCGCGTCGAGCCGCAGCTTGGGCGTAAGAATTTCGTCGTTCACGCGTTCGCGCGTGGAAATCTCGAACGCGCGCCGAAAGTCTTCGAAACGGTCCTCCTGCACGGTGACGCCCGCGGCCATTTCGTGTCCGCCGAATTTTTCGAGATGGCATGCGCATTGCCGCAACGCCTCGACCAGCGAGAGGCCTTCAATGCTGCGCCCGCTGCCCTTGCCAAGCCCTTCGTCGTCGAAACCGACCAACAACGTAGGCCGATGATGCCGCCGCATGATACGTGCGGCGACAATCCCGAGCACACCGTGATGCCATTCACGCCGTCCGGCCACGATGCTGGCATGGCTTTTCGCATCGTAATATTCCTCTACCCATTGTTCAACCTCCGTGATCAGCGCACGCTCAACGCTTTGGCGCGCGCGATTTTGGCGGTCGAGGCTGTCGGCGAGTTGCTCTGCCTCGCGGAGTTCGTCGCACAAGAGCAGTCGAAGGGATTCCAATGCCGTGCCGAGGCGGCCGGAGGCATTGATGCGCGGTCCGAGGCGAAAACCGATGTCGCTTCCGCGAAGCGGTGGACGCACGTTGGCAACCGTCATCAATGCCGCGAGCCCCGGCCAGCGCGTCCGCGTCATTTGTTTGAGACCGCGATGGACGAGGATACGGTTCTCGCCGACGAGCGGCACCAGATCGGCAAGTGTCGCGAGCGCCACGATGTCCAGGTAATCCTTGAGGTCGATCCTCGGATCTGGTGCCTGCTTGAGCAAGGCATGGACGAGCTTGAAGGCCACTCCGGCGCTGCAAAGATAGTCAAAACTGCCGCCGGCCTTTGGATTCACCAAAGCCGCACAGTGAGGCCGCTCGCTGGAAATTTCGTGATGATCGAGAATGATCACATCAGCGCCGCGGTTCCGAATGTTGGCGACTTCCCGCGCGGAGTTTGTGCCGCAGTCCACCGCGATGAGAAGTTTTGGCGAGTGTTCCTCGAAGCAGCGCTCGACTCCCGATGCGCTCAGCCCGTAACCTTCCTCCGCGCGCAGCGGTAGAAAACATTTCACCCGCGCTCCAGCGGCTGTCAGAATGCGCTGGAGAAGCGCGAGTGAAGCGACACCATCGACGTCGTAGTCGCCATAAAGGACGATTCCTTCACCCGCCCTAATGGCGCGGCGGATGCGATCGACCGCCCGCTCCATCTCCGGAAGGACGAAGGGGTTTTCCAGCTGTCGCAGGCGCGGCTGGAGAAAATCCGTCGCGCTCTCGAAGTCTCCGAAGCCGTTTCGGATCAAAACCCGCGCAAGAAACTCCGGCACGCTCAATTCCCGGCTCAGACGCCCGACGGCGAAATCCCCATCCGGGCTGGGAAAGATCCATCGCCGTTGCATTTCGCGATTTTTAGGAACTGCTCGGCCAGATAGCAATTTTATCTCGTTGCGGATGCAACAATCGGATCATCTCAGCGGCAAGCCGAGGCCCCTCCCCACGCTCTTCATGTTTGAAGTAGACGAAGGCGTCGCTCCATTTGCTCTCGTTCGAACGCAGGAATTCCGCCCAGCGGACGATGTCCGTCGCATTGTAGTCTTCACGTCGCAAGCGCAAGTAGCCGAAGTCTGCCGTCGCAACAGTGGGCGTGGTGAGCTTGGCACTATCAGCGATGCAAAGTGCCGCATTTTGCGCGCGAAGATTCTCGAAAATCTCATCGTCTAACCATGAGTCGTGACGAAACTCGAACGCTGCGCGAATGCCATTTGGCAGCTCTTCCAGAAAGGCATTCAAGACCTGAGCGTCTTTCTTGAACGATGGGGGCAATTGGAAAAGCAACGGCCCCAGCTTGTGCTCCAGCCCCTGGATCACCCCAAATAAGTAGTTCAGAGATTCAGTGCAATTTTGAAGTTTTGCGAAATGCGTGACGCGTTGTGGCGCCTTGAGGCTGAAGGCGAACTGTTCAGGAGTCAGCTCGTACCAACTCTCAATCGTTTTGCCGCTTGGAATCCTGCGAAAGGTGTAGTTGATTTCCGTCGTTTGGAACCGCTCCGCATAGAATGGAAGCATTTTGGCCGCCGGTAATTTCGCCGGATAAAAGACTTCTCTCCATTCCGTATACTGAAAGCCCGACGTGCCGATCCAGAACTTCATGTCCTTTATCATAGCACGACCTGCAGGATTGCCTTCTCTTTTGGTGGGATTGTCGAGGTGACGGCGACTTCACTGCTTGCGGGCTACGACATCGTGGTCTAGGGGTGACGGCGTTGCACGGATGAGCCCTTTCGAACAAACCAACCGTTACATTCGCGAGGCATCTCAGACAATGGAGCTTGGCGCGCGGGTCGAGCGCCTCCTTCTGACGCCGGAGGGAGAACATCACGTCACAGTTCCCATCGAGCGGGACAACGGAGAATTGGCGGTGTTTGCAGGCTATCGCATCCAGCACAATTCCGCGCGCGGCCCAATGAAAGGAGGCCTGCGCTTTCACCCTTCGGTGGATGCCGACGAAGTCCGCGCGCTGGCTTCGCTAATGACCTGGAAAACCGCGCTGGTGAACATACCGTTCGGGGGCGCCAAAGGCGGCATCGCCGTGGATCCGACGGAGTTATCCTCGGGCGAGGTGGAGCGAATGACCCGCAAATTCGTTCAGCGTCTCGGCGAGGAAATCGGCCCCCAAAGGGATATCCCAGCCCCAGACATGAACACGAATGCCCAGGTGATGGCGTGGGTGATGGACGAATATTCGAAGATCCACGGATTTTCGCCTGCGGTTGTGACCGGCAAACCACTCGACCTCCACGGCAGCGAGGGCCGCGAGGCTGCGACGGGACGCGGCGTCGTTTTTGTGGCGGAAGAGTTTTTGAAAGATTGCGGCTCGACACTGGAAGGCACCAGCATCGCGGTCCAGGGCTTCGGCAACGTGGGCTGGTTCGTCGCAATCCTTGCGCATAAGCTCGGTGCAAAAATCATTGCCGTAAGCGACGCATCGGGCGGGATCGCGCGTCCGCACGGCCTTGACATCCCCGGCCTGGCGGAGTTCGCCCGCTTGCGCCGTCCGCTCGCCCAATACGATGGGGACAACGTGTCGCGCATTTCCAACGAAGAAGTTCTCTTGACTCCCGTCGACATCCTTGTTCCTGCGGCGCTCGGCGGAGTGCTCACACCTGAGGTCGCACGGAACGTCCGGGCGAAGGCGGTCATCGAGGCTGCCAACGCGCCCACCGATCCCGAAGCCGATGAGATCCTGAATGAACGGGGGATCCCGGTGATTCCTGACATTCTCGCGAACGCGGGAGGCGTGACCGTAAGCTATTTTGAATGGGCGCAAAACATTCAATGCCTGCGATGGACCGAGGAAGAGGTTAACCACCGCTTAAAGCACATCATGACCAGCAGCTACGCGACGGTGCGGAAATTGAAAAAGCAGCGAAACCTTACCTGGCGCACCGCGGCATTCATCGTCGCGCTTGGACGCGTCGCGAAGGCCACGGTGCTCCGTGGAATTTGATGGATTTTCCAGTAATGAAACCGCCTATCGACGCCGAAATGCTGAAGCAATTTTCCTGCTTCGTCGAATTGACGCAAGAGGAAGCCCGGGAAGTGGCCGGCCTGCTCGACACGGTTGACCTCGAGAGCGGGGAAACATTGTTCCGACAAGGGGACGCCTGCACCGCCGTGTACCTGGTGATCTCGGGCGAAGTGCAGATACGAATCGAAAGTTCGACTCAATCTCCACGAAGCCTCGTGACGCTCGGGCCCGGAGCAATTCTCGGCGAAATGGGTCCTTTGACCGATGAGCCGCGCGGGGCTACGTCCATCGCGCTTAGGGATACGCATCTCGCGGAACTCCCGTTCAGTGCCCTTGATGCCGGGCTCGAACGTGGCGATCGATGGGCAACGAAGTTTCTGATGGCAACCGCGAGAGTGCTCGCCCAGCGGCTTGCGGCGTTGAACAAGGAAACGATCTCGGTGATGGCTCAAGTCGAAAAATCCCGTTCTCCAACCAAGCCTCCATTTGAAGACGAGCTAGAGCGGCTTCGGCGGCGGTTGCTCACCGAGTGGACGTTTTGACGGGCCTCGCGTCTCGACATTTTCCAACAGCGCAGCAAGCCCAACGGGTCGCATCATTGCTTTCCCTGTGTGGTCATGACAAATGGCCCTGCACGATTGACCGCGTAGAGTAATCCCTTCTCCTTCCGCAGCTTCACAAGCCACTCGCGCTGCACGTCCAGGAGCGACTGGGGTGCATTCCCGCTCGCAAAAGCACGGTTGTAGAAATCGAGCATGATCTGCACTGTCGTCTCGTCGCTGATTGGCCAGAGCGTCATCAACAGGTTCTGGGCACCGGCTTGAATGAACCCACGGCGCAAGCCCATCACCCCTTCGCCCGCTTTGGCTTGGCCAGTGCCCGTGTCGCACGCCGAAAGCACCACCAGCCAGGTGCCTTTCAACTTCAATCCGCCTACTTCTTCGGCCGTGACTATCCCATCGTTGTCGTTGGGCGGCGCTTCACCTTTGGCCCAAGCTTCCAAGGTGCGCTGGGCTCCGGCCAGCGCCAATCCGCTGCGGTGCATCGGGTTCTTCAAGATCACAGGCGTCTTTTGATCTTTCTGTATGTCGCCGATAAGATTCATTCTCCCAATGCCAAGCTCCCGATCCTCCCCGCGGTGCTCGTCCCTACTCTCAGGCAGGAAGAAGCCGTGCGTGGCCAGGTGCAGGATGCGCGGGGAGTTGATTTCTCGCAGTTGAGCTTCCGTGGCGTCAGCACCGAGGAAAACCCGGATCGGCTTTCCCGATGCCTCGGCCTGAGCTGTCAACTCGGCGCATTCCTTCTCAGTGCCGGGCAGCGCCCTTAGTGACATGTTTCCAAAGTCACGCATCTCACTCGCGCGCATTGCGAGCGGACTGCTGGTTTCTGTTTGTTGAGCAATCAATTCTGCCTCACTGCCAAAATCCGGATTGCCGAAGACAGCCAGTAACTCTGTGCCAGATGCTTCTCGCTCCCGCAGCAAATCGCGCCCGCTGGCCACGTAACGGATCGAATACTTTTCAATCAGAAACTCATCGATCGGGGTCAGCAGTGTCGCAAAGGAGATGAAATTGAGTTCGCCGTCCGGACTGAGGATGATTGTCTTGGCGCTCGCGGGAAGACTCTTTTCGATGGGAACCCATAGCTGATCGTGCAAGGATCGGAGCACGGAGTGCAGCGTTGATTCGTCCGTGTTGCCACGAACGGATTTCCGATAGAGTTCGACGTTCTTCTCTATCGCAGCGGCGGCGCCAAGCGGGATCCACTTGGGCTCGTCCCTTGAGGCAATCACGAGAGCTCCATAGCGCGTTTCCCATTTGTTTTTGCCCATGTAGTGCCTATAGCGCAGCAGTTCGACCAGCACTTGATCGCCGGCCAGCGCGCCTTGCACCTGTGCGACCGTGACGCTCAAGGCGCCTCGCGCGCGGCCCAGGCCGCTCACTTGTCGGGCCAGCGTGGCCTCAAGCTCTTCAACTGGCGTCGCTCGCTTCTCCAGTTCAGCCTCCCGCCGCTGGCGGGACTCTGCCGAAAAGTCCTTGGGTACTTCCATCAACAACTGCGTGTACCGCTGCTTGGCCGCGCGCAGTTGGTCAATAACTTCACGCTGTTTTGCATCCTTGCTGGCTTCCACCACCAACCGGTCTTCCAGCAATGAATCGAGCACCACCCCTTTATTGCGCAGAATAGCCTGGGCAATATCGGGTGCACTTCCCAGCGTGGCCAAAAGCGTGAAAGGATTGGCTGTCTCTTGAAATGCCAGCCGTTGTTGTTCGGAGGTGAAGGAGAGAATATTGCCGAGCTGAGCTTCTTGTGACTTCTCGGCGCGCACGGCGAATTCCAGTGCGTCACCTGCCTTGCCAAGATCTATGCTTAGAAGAGCAAGGTTGCTGAGGCTGGCTGCGGTGGAGGGATGCTGCGGGCCGAGCGCTTTTTCGTTGATAGCCAAGGCGCGGAGGTAGAGAGGTTCGGCTTTGGCGTAGTCGCCCATCTTCCTGTAATGCAGCGCCAGATCGTTGAGGCTGGTTGCGGTGGAGGGATGCTGCGGGCCGAGCGCTTTCTCGCTAATCGCCAAGGCGTGCCGGTAGAGCGGTTCAGCTTTGGCGTAGTCGCCCATCGCCCTGTAAAGCCCCGCCAGGTTGTTGACGCTGTTTGCAGTGTTAGGATGCTGGGGGCCGAGCGCTTTCTCGTTGATCGCCAACGCGCGCCGGAGAAGCGGTTCGGCTTTGGCATAGTCGCCCATCGCCCTGTAAAGCTCCGCCAGGTTGTTGAGGCTGCCGGCCGTGTAGCGATGCTCCGCGCCGAGCGCTTTTTCGCAGATTGCCAAGGCGCGGCGGTAGAGCGGTTCGGCTTTGGCGTAGTTACCCATCTCCACGCAAAGCAGCGCCAGGTTGTTGAGGCTGGTTGCGGTGGAGGGGTGCTCCGGGCCGAGCGCTTTTTCGCAGATTGCCAAGGCGCGGCGATAGAGCGGTTCGGCCTTGGCGTAGTCGCCCATCGCCCTATGAAGCTCCGCCAGGTTGTTGAGGCTGTTTGCGGTGTCGGGATGCTCCGCGCCGAGCGCTTTTTCGCGAATCGCCAACGCGCGCCGGAGAAGCTGTTCGGCTTTGGCGTAGTCGCCCGTCTCCTTGTAAAGCAGCGCCAGGTTGTTGAGGCTGTTTGCGGTGTCGGGATGCTGGGGGCCGAGCGCTTTTTCATAAATCGCCAAGGCGCGGCGGTAGACGGGTTCGGCTTTGGCGTAGTCGCCCATCGCGCTGTAAAGCTCCGCCAGGTTGTTGAGGCTGTTTGCGGTCAAGGGATGCTGGGGGCCGAGCGCTTTCTCGTTGATCGCCAAGGCGCGCCGGAAGAGCGGTTCAGCTTTGGCGTAGTCGCCCATCGAGTAGTAAAGCGCCGCCAGGTTGTTGAGGCTGGCGGCGGTGTCAGAATGCTGGGGACCGAGCGCTTTTTCCCTGATCGCCAGCGCGCGGCTGTAGAGCGATTCGGCTTTGGCGTAGTCGCCCATCGCCCTGTAAAGCTCCGCCAGGTTGTTGAGGCTGGTTGCGGTCAAGGGATGCTGGGGGCCGAGCGCTTTCTCGCTAATCGCCAAGGCACGCCGGAACAGCGGTTCGGCTTTGGCATAGTCGCCCGTCTCCTTGTAAAGCAGCGCCAGGTTGTTGAGGCTGCTCGCGGTGTCGGGATGTTCCGGACCATTTGTCCTTTCAAGGACCTCCAGGAGCTGCCGAGCGATGAGGATAGCCTCCTGGTATTTGCCCGCCTGGTAAAGGTCAACAACCTGCCTATTGAGGGACTCAGCCTCGGAGGGGTCCTCCACCTTAGCCGCCGAACCGGGTGCCACCCACAACGCCCAATGCAGAACAAGCAAGACTGCCAGTGCGTTTCGGGGCACCCCGAAACGGAAGAAAAACCCCGATGCAGGATGGTTGCGCATCAACACACGGGGACGCACGGCGCCGTTAAGATTCAACTCTGGCTTTGACTTTCCCGGCGTTCTCATTGGGTTTTCGCCCGATGCAGAACTCTGTCATGTGCCGATGCATTGTCACGCATTACCTCCCTCGGCCGACGTTCGATCTTCAGCGCCTTTGAGCTGAGCGTAAGACCCCATTGCTGCGGGATTTTTGCGACGGTTTCGCAACCTAGTAACGCAACAGCATCATGGCGGTCTCCGAACTGCGTTACCGGCGGTGCGCCGTGTCGGCGTGTGAGTTTGTTCAACGGATTCTCGCCACCCCCAAGCGTTGGTCACTGCGATGCTAAGGACCAATATTGGTAGCGAAGTCCTCACTTCACAGACCGCCCGGCTGCGCGAGCTGGCTACACGATCGATTGTTGAACCAGAAAAGTCTTGCTTGCAGTATTGCATCTCAATAGCTGTGGAATACACTGGCTGGGCACGGGAGATTGATCTATGTTAAAAAACTGCTGTCGGAGAAGCGTCCTCCTTTTTGCCATGGTCGGGTTGCTCGGCCTTTTCATCTTGCGGAGGAAACGGAAAAACCAGAATCAATCGCGTAGCCGCCAGTCGCTCGTTTGGCGGCTGTTTAATGCCGCGTTTACTAAGCTGAACCACTGCATCGCTTGGCACAAGTTGCCACCGTTCCTGGGCGTTCTCAACCTCCTCGCTTTTCGCAATATCTTGCGCGAGCGAAATCTGCATGACACTTCCGACCTGATGTCCCGGCCAAGCCCCGGCAAGTGCCCGCCGGAAGACTTGGTGACGCGCCGGTCGGATGGAAAATACAATGACCTCGATTTCCCCGAAATGGGAGCCGCGGGAGAACGCTTCGGCCGGAATGTGCCGATACAATACACGTTTCCGGAACCCGAGCCCGGATTGCTGGAGCCTAGCCCGCGCGAGGTCAGCCGTCGACTGCTTGCTAGGGATGCTTTCATCCCGGCCCGTACGCTTAATCTCCTCGCCGCCGCATGGATTCAATTTCAAACCCACGACTGGTTTAGCCACGGCGAAGTGCAGCGGGACAAAACTTTTAAGATTAAGCTCCGTTCGGATGATCCGCTCGCAACGGCGAGCGGTTCGGACACGATGGAAATCCCTCGCACGTCCCCGGATCCGCGCCCTGACTCGGACCGTACGCGTCCGCCGACTTACGTTAATACTGTTTCGCATTGGTGGGACGCTTCGGCCATTTACGGAAGCAAGAAGGCGACGACGGATAGCTTGCGGCGGGCGATCGCTACGGATAAGGATCCTCTGCCGGATGGGAAGCTGTTTCTGGAGAATGAGTGTCTTCCTTTGGACCCTGGAACAAGAAGAGTGCGAACCGGCCACCTAGACAACTGGTGGCTTGGGCTAGCTTTGTTGCACACCCTGTTTGCTCGCGAGCATAATGCGGTGTGTGACCGCCTGCGGGAAGAGTATCCAAACTGGTCGGGCGACCAAATTTTCGACAAGGCACGCCTGATCGTTTCCGCTCTTACCGCGAAGATCCACACCGTTGAGTGGACGCCGGGTATCCTCGCTCACCCGGCTCTTCAGATCGCGATGAACGCAAACTGGTGGGGCGTGGCCACCGAGAAAGTCACGCGGCTTCTCGGGCGCTTGAGCTCGAGCGAGGCGATCAGCGGCATTCCGGGCTCCCCGGTCGATCATCATGGGGCTCCGTTTACGCTGACGGAGGAATTCGTAACCGTTTATCGCCTGCACCCTCTGATTCCGGACGAGCTCGAGATTCGTTCCCTCTCGACAGGCACCGTGCTGAAGGAGCGGCCGCTCACCATGCTCGAGCTTGCGTTCGAAAATGCGCAGAGCGTGGTGGATGATCCGAACGATCAGACGATTCCGCCGGAGAAGAAGGTGACGATTGAAGACGTTTTCTACTCGTTCGGTATTTCTCATCCCGGGGCAATCACACTGCACAATTTTCCGGAGTTTCTGCGGAACCTTACTGTCCCGGCACATCCTGCTCAGGACGGCAGCATTGTGCCGGAGCGCCAGCTTGATGTTGCCGCGACCGACATCATGCGCGATCGGGAGCGAGGCGTGCCGCGTTACAACAAGTTCCGGCAATTGCTGGGTAAAGAGCCGCTTCGTTCGTTTGACGAATTGACCAGCAACAGGATTTGGGCGGAAGAGATTCGCGATCTTTATGGCGGAGACATTGACCGCGTGGATACCCAGGTCGGAATGTTCGCGGAGGATTTGCCCGCCGGATTCGGCTTCAGTGATACCGCCTTCCGCGTCTTCATCCTGATGGCCTCAAGGCGATTGAAGAGTGATCGCTTTTTCACCGCTGACTGGACGCCGAGGACTTATACGCAGGTTGGCATGGACTGGATCAACTCCAATGACATGTCTAGCGTACTGCTAAGGCATTATCCAGACCTGGCGCCTGCGCTCCGCGGCGTGAAGAACGCGTTCGCTCCCTGGAGCCGTGTCACCTAGCCTAGCAGCCTGTCGGACGTGGAACATTTTATGAATAAATCGCGGTTGAGAAACGAAGATTCCCTGTCTGACAGGCTGCTAGCCCGCATATCTCAGAGCGCAGAGAAAAGCCACGGGTCTCCACTGGGAGAGACAAAGCAAACCCCCCCGGGAACTAATTCGCTCCGCCCGGAACCACCTGGAGGGGTGATGGAGGCAACGAAATCGCTCAAGCACTTCAGGAAAAGGCCCCTCAGGGGGTCAGGGAGCACGCAGGCCATAACATGAGTGAACATCGAGAAAGCTTC
>JAXIPG010000266.1:0-10677 GCA_045403045.1 Terrimicrobiaceae bacterium | reverse complement strand
GCGGCGAACTCCGCGCGCATACGCTCATCGCTGAGGTTCTCAAGTAGGGCCGCGGCGTCCACCAGATCGGGCATCGTGAAGCCCTCAGTGAAGACGCCGTGCACTGTGCCGAGCGCCCTGAAGGCTTCTTCGCGGCGGCCTTGCTTTTGCCAAAGTCGCACGAGGCTCGTCGTGGCGCGCAGTTCCCACGCTTTGCTCTGCTGGCGCTGGGCCGTCCCGACGGCGCGACGGAAGCATTCCTCAGCCGAGGTTTGATCGCCTGACTCAGCCAGAGCCAATTCGCCCTTGAGCCGATGCAATTCCGCTTCTTGGAATCGCTCGTCGTTCTTCTCCACGAGTGCGAGTGCCCCGTTCAGGGCTGCGCGCGCTTCGGCGAATCTCCCCGCCTGCAAGCAGCCATCTGCCAGTACGCTCAAGTAATACGGAACGGCCAGTTCTGCGCCCGTGCCTCGGTAGGCCGCCAGCCCATTTTGCAGTAGCCGAATCCCCTGCTCCAGTCGGCCCTGCAGCAACAAGCCGCCGGCAGCGTAAAGCGTGCCTGATGCGTGCCAGAAAAGAAACCCCTGTTCCGTTGCGATCCGAATTTGCTCGTCGCCGGCCGCCTGCGCCTTCATCCCCAGTCGGCAATGCTGGTAGAACCACCCCGTGTGATGCAACGCGTATTCGAGGCTGAAGGGGTGGTTGATGGCGCGTGCAAGCTTGACCATTTCGCCATTGAGTTTAAGCGCCTGCTCCGGAAAACCGAGGTGCCACAAGGCCAGCGCCAGATAACAGCGATGAGTGACGCCGGCATCCTCGCCCACCAGCCCGGCCCAGAACGCCGTACGCTCGCGGTCGTCGAACTCGGCGATCGCCCGCGCGCAACACTCGCGGGCTCCGGCAAAATCGCCCCGATAGAGCCGTGTCAGGCCCTTCAGAAAGAGAGCCTCCATCAGGATGCCGGGATCGTTGAATCGTTCGCCAAACGCCATGGCTTCGTCCGCCAATTCGCTACAAATGCGGAAGTCGCCGCGCACTATATGAAACGCGAAATTACCCCACATTATTGTGAAGAGTTGCGGCTTTTGGCCCACCCGCTCGCACAGCGCGCGGGCGCGATGGAATATCGGACCGACTTCAGGCGCCGCATACCCACGTGAAGCGATGTAAGCAGTGCCCAGCGGACCGAGCAGCTCTAATTCGCGGGCATCACGTTCGGGCGATGCTTCCAGCGCTTCAAGCAGTTTGAGGCCTTTAGTGAGGTGGTTGATCGCTTCGGCGTGCGCAAACCGGTCCCGTGACCGCAGCCCCGCCTTCAAGCAATATCCGATCGCCTTCTCTATCATCCCGGCTTCCCTGAAGTGCTCCGCGAGCAGTTCCGGCTGCGTTTCAACCAAGTGCGCAAACCGTGCTTCTACGACCTCGGCGACCTGCTGATGCGCCGGCGCTTGATAAACTGTTTAAGGAACTCTAGGCTCGACGCGTCAATCCAGTGCAGGTCCTCGACGACGAATAGGACCGACCGCTTGCGAGAGTAGGCAAGCAACCACTCCCGCAGTGCACAAAAGGTCTCCTCACGCTCGCGAGCGGGCGTGAGGCCGGCCACCGAATACCGCTCATCTGGTGGCAGCAAAAGCAATTTGGCAAATAGCGCAACGACCTCCGGCCGCCCCAGATCACAAGCATCCAAATGCTGCGCCAATCGGTCGAAGCGAGCCGTCGGTGATGGATCACGCCCGGTCCCGAGGAAGCGCTCTAGATAATCGGCCACAGGATAAAGCTCCGAGTTCTGGAATTGTTCTGAGCACCGCCACTCGATAAGGGCAGAGTCCTGGTCGACCGACGCGCTCGCGGATTCGCCCGACGCTGCCAAGGCAGCGTCACTCCCATGAGCCTGCACACGCTGCGCGAGTGTCTGCACAAGGCGAGACTTGCCCAAGCCCGCCTCCCCGATTACAAGGACGACTTGGCCCATCCCCTCTTGAGCCTGCTCCCACCGATCTTTCAGCAAACTCAATTCGGTATCCCGACCCGTCAGCGGCGCGAGCCTAAGCGGCACGCGCGCTTCGGCCTCGCCACGACCTCTCGATTCGGACTTCGTTTGCGACTCGCAGGCCCGTTCCTGCCGCTTCGATCCATCAGCGAGTCTGAAGAGATTCATGGCATCCCCTTCCCAGACAGTAGAATCCAGCGCGAGGACAACCGCGCGCCGGTTTCGTTACAAATCAACGGCGTTGAGGAGGCGATTTTGCTCATCGCAACGTGACTTGGTGGATCAGCATCGTGCTCTGTCTAGCACGAAAAGCGACGCGCCGCCAGGCTAGCCTACTCGGGCTAGTCGGAGACAGTCAATCTGGAGCCCCGCCAGCGCGTAAAAAAGATACAGGCCGCCGCGACGATTGCCACGACAGCCTGCTGTTCCCCCCAGAACGCGGCGAACATGGACTACCTTTTGAATTGCGCAAGGGTGTATCAATCCCAGAGCCTGCATTTGATTCGATCCACCACTCCTGTCCCCAAGGCCCGACGAGATGAACCGCACGTACGGCGTCGCCGAAAATGCGGAGCGTTCCATTGCTACTGGCGGCCCATAATGGCCAATACCCGTTGCCGATTCACAAAAGAGCGAAACCCAGCGCATCGGCCCCTAACGTTTCTGAACGATCTTGCTGGCGAAGACCCGCTTGAGCTGGACGGTGCTCAGATAGGCCGGGTCGCCGGTACAGACTGCGGCGCTGCACATCAAATTGGCCTAGTCGTCGACGTGCACTGGCGAAAAGCTCGATCCCAAAAGCACGTGGCAGACCTCGTGCGCCATGGTGGTCTTGTCGATGGCCGTCGCCGCGATCATCACCGCCGGACGGTCGGGCGGATGGCCGGCGCAGCCTTGCAACGTTCCGCCGTTCTTCTCCTGGAGAACCGTGGCGAAATAGACGGTGACGTCGTTTGGCCCGACATTCTGCTTGCTGCCCTGGTTTTGCAGCAGTTTCTGCTCGTCGGACACATGGTCCCACTCGCAATTGCCTTCGACCACGTTGAGCGTGAGCTGTTCGCCCGGTTGCAAGCCGATGCTCTCCCCAGACATCATGACGACTTCGATCAGGTATTGCGAAAACACCACCTGCATCACCTCGAGCTGGGTGAATTCCGGCACGACCGGGTTGTCGATCGATCTCATATGCACATTGATCTTATGGCTAGGCCCGGGATCGGGAAGCGGCTTGGCTGGCGGTCCGGCGGTCGGCAGCAACTCATCGAGTTTCGCCATCGTGTTGCGGCCGACGATGCCGTCGCGTTCGAGCCCGGTCCTTGCCTGGAATTGCCAAACCCTGCGCTCCGTCTCTCCGCCGAAAATGCCGTCCGGCCTGCCGAGCTTTTTCGTCGACCTGGCCATTGCAAGGCCGAGGTCAATGAAAGCCTGCTGGACGATCGCAACGGCAGGTCCGGATTCGCGGTGCATAAGCGGCGGTGTGTTGGCAGCGGCGTTGCGAAGGCGAGCATTCGACGCGAACCGGGAAGATTTCAAGCTGCCGGACATTTTATTCGGAGGGCAATCTGCCTGGAGGCGAACTCCAACGTCAAGCGTGCGATGAGTGAATCCTTCGACGAAACGTGGAAAGACGCTTGACGTGGGCGATAGCGAGTGCCCGGCCTACCGGAAGTGGCTGAGGATTTCGTCCACTTGACGGATCGGAACCAAGGCCGCTTTAGCGGTGTGATCTGAATTGACCTTTCTGCGGGGATATGCAAAAAACCCCCCGGTTGGCACCACCATAGCGCCAGTGGAAAACGAATTACGGATATGAAATGTGCGCGAGACTTTCTTTTCTTTGCCGGTTTCCTTACTTCAGCCTGCTCCCAGCCCGATCCGCAGACTGCGAAACTCCAGCGCTTCTATGCCGAAAAAGGAGAAGAAATGACGCCGATGATCAACAAGGTTAAGCAGCGCAATCCGCAGCAAGGGACAACCCCGAGCTTAAGCACAACAAATGCACCTATTCGCAATTGATACGTCGAATTCTAGAGTCGAAATAAAGCTGCTGCGAGTTTCCCTCCGTTGCCCTGGCTAACCAACGAGGGGTAGTCCGCACCTGCGATCTCACTGACATCGGTGTTCCCCGCTGCTACTTGGCCCGCATGTGTGATGAGGGCCTGCTCATCAAGGTCGGTTATGGGCTCTACCGCGCGGCCGACCGCAACGCAGCTTAGCCAAGCATACCAGGCGCAATTTCGACCCGAGGGAAAGCGGGAAGGCTGATTGTGGATGACGGTGCGAGCGGAGTTAAATGCGCATCAGAGAACGCCCTTAGGCGCAGATGCGGTCCTACCAGACGAATGGAACGAGTCGGTAGCGCACGCGCGCGGTGTAGCCCTCGTAACCTTCACCACGGGCGCGGCGAAGGCGTTTTCGCGAAATGTCCACCAGACGCCGAGTCCATAGACCGCGATGCCAAGGCCACCGAGCGCCTGAAGCCAGGGCGCCGCCGTGAAGCCAATACGGGCGGCGTCCCAGCCCATGAACGCCATCCAGCCGAAGAAAGCCAAAATAAAGAGCACCAGCCAGACGCGGTCCCATGCTTGCGAACTCGCCTGCAAAGGCATCGCGCATCAGCTCGATATCGTTGCGCAGGGGTTGTCTGAGCACGACCCGCGGTCGTGTAGTGGGTCATGCCGGTCAGAGCGGCGTCCCCGCAGTTACCATGCCGGCAGACCCAAAGACTTCGGCACGCACGTCGTAGCCATACACCGCGGAAAAGCTCGCCTCCGCCGTCGCAATCGCGCCGTTGTCGAACTTCACCATAACGACCGCCGTGTCTAGGAGCCCAGCGTCCTTAAAGTCAGGGGCGACGAGCGCATCAGCTGCGGCGTACCGATTCCATCTGCGGCGACCACGTCGCGCGCCTCGCGAAAAGCGCGCGCAAACCGACGATTAAAGCCGACCTGAAGAGGCAGGCCGGCCGACCTTGCGGCGGCGATGGATCGACTGGCCTCCTCCAGCGTCTCTGCCATCGGTTTCTCCCAGAAGACAGCCTTCCCTGCAGCAATGGCCGCAAGAGCATTAGAAATACTAAGGCTAGCAGGATTCCCTTCTTTCGGTTCTCGCAGCGAGGAATGGCAAAGCTTCGAAAATTGTTCGGTTACAAGAAGACTGCTGCTCTCACAGCAGTGGTTCGCATTGCTGAAAAGCAGTCCGCAAAGAGGCACTCGGGTCTCCTTTGGGGACAAACTCATGAGCAATGTAGCCCCGATAGCCCGTCTCTTTGATTGCCTGAAGAATCGGCGGGTAATAGATCTCTTGGAACTCGTCCAATTCATGGCGGCCTGGATTACCTGCCGTGTGATACTCGCCAATTATTCCGTGATGAGCACGGATGGTACGAATGATGTCGCCCTCGATAATCTGCATATGGTAGATATCGTAGAGTAGCTTGACCCGCGGCGAAGAGACCATCTGGCATACTTGTGCGCCCCATACGGTACGGTCCGCTTGGTAGTCCGGATGATCGACCTTGCTGTTTAGCAACTCGAGCACCAGGGTTACTCCGGCCTCTTCCGCGTAGGGTGCCACGCGGGTAAAGCCGGCAGCTGTGGCCTCCATTCCCTTGGCATCATCGAGCCCCTCACGGTTTCCGCTAAAGCAGATGACGTTTGGAGTTCCTAGTCGCTTTGCGTGTTCGATGCTGGCTCGAATCTCGTCTTCGAGCCGGTCATGCAGATCGACACGGTTAAGCCCGATCTCCAGAGGCTGGTGTCCCGCGATGGCAGAGATAGACAAGCCATGGTCCAAGACAAGGGACCAGTAATCAGGCGGCACAAGATCAATGGCGGGATAGCCTGCGTCGACTACTGCTCGAACAAATTGCTCGGCCATGAGCTTCTCAGGAACATAACACCACCATCCAACAGATTGAGATATCGCACTCACTTCTTGTCCTTAAGTCCAAGATCTTCGGCAGCATGGTGCTCGAGCGCGCTGACCGGACCGGTGTCGCGCTTTGCGATGAGGTCCAATTCAACGGCCAACCTTTCGAGTTCTTCGCCGCCGGCCATCATCCCAAGGAGTTTCTCGCGATTTGTCTCATCAGGTCCGGATGAAAAAGACCTGCTACCGCGAGCAATGTTGACGATGGTTTGCAGCCAGCCGCTGCCAGCCGCGGACCATACGCCGGACCGGCCTTCAAAAACGCAGCCATGTCCGTCGTGTAATAATTCAGCCACACGACGTTGGCCAACGAAAGGCCTGCCTGCTTCAGGACGGTTTCGAGGTTGTCCAAAGCCTGGCTCACTTGTTTGGCCATATCCCGCCCACGCATCGGGTTTGTTAGGCGATGGTTGCTCAGGCGGTTACGCATTGAATCCCCCGACAATCGTCAGGCTTGCGCCGGTTACGAAGCCCGCTTCGGGACCCGCAAGGTACGCGACCATCGCCGCTATCTCGTCCGCAGTGCCGTAGCGCGGCAGGGCCATCAGCTTTCGTAGCATCTCAGCAAAATCGCTGTTTGCAGGGTTCATCTCCGTATCAACCGGCCCCGGCTGGATGTTGTTTATGGTGATGCCGCGCGGGCCGAGGTCGCGCGCCAGTCCTTTGACCAGCCCCACAAGTGCGGCCTTGCTCATGGCGTAAGCGGCGCCGCCCGGAAACGGCATGCGCTCGGCATTGCAACTGCCGATGTTGATGATGCGCCCACCCTCTTTCATGTACTTGACCGCCACTTGGGTGGCAGCGAACACAGCGCGCACGTTGACTGCGAAGGCACGATCAAAATCTTCAAGGCGATAGTCGTCAAGGGGCGCCATCACGGCGATGCCGGCGTTGTTGACCAGAATGTCAATTCCGCCCAGCTCCTTTACCGTTCGCTCCACGGCAGCAGCTACCGTCTTGGCATCCGCACTGTCGGCTTGGATGGCGATCGCCTGCACGCCTAGCGCCTGAGCCACCTTTGCTGTTTCGTTGGCTTGGTCGGGTTTGCTGACATAGGTCAGCGCGACGTGGGCACCTTCGCGGGCGAGACGCTTGACTATGGCGGCTCCGATGCCACGGCTGCCGCCAGTTACCAATGCCCGCTTGTTCTCAAGCTGATGATTCATACAGTTCCTCGTGATGAGAGACGCCGAACAAGTAATTGAACCGACCCGTTCAACTTGGTTTTGGGGAAATTAACCCACGGATTCATGGTTCGGGCGGCCAGGAACGGGCCGTGTTTGCCGGCATTTCATCCGATCTGAGTGGGGTGTAAAGGATTTTCCAGAGGATTTCGCCGGCGAGCATATCGTCGCCGTGGAGAACACGCCACGCGTCCACAACCTGGTCGTCTGCACGCTCTGCTCCTGCTAACTCTTATTTTTGCTTCCCTTCTTTTTCTTTTGCCCGATCCAATGCTTCCTGGACGGTACCTATGCAAATAACAGCTCCCTGTTCTGCTATTTCTTCTGAACTGACTTGCCCCCATTTCACGTAGCATTGCGCATAGTGGGTAAGCTCGTGCATAATTACCCTTTCCAAATGAGGGGAAGCACACATACTGTCCCCAATAGACACGGATGGTATAGGACTATCCGGAGTAGGTTCCGGGCATCTTGTAAGGCCGCTTTGCTTCATAGCAGCATTATACGTTATGGAAGGTTTTCGCCGGGGGTCAAACAACATATCCGGGTTGATCTTAAAATTATCCTGGAAGAATTTTATACACTTCTTGTTTTGCGCAACTTTGGACCTCATTCCTGCAAGAACATCCAATAATTTCACGTTTGTACTTTTAGGGCAATCAACTCTAACCTTATTAAATTTCATCAGGTCAATGGCCTTTGTTAAATTACGGCGACGTTCCGCCCTGAACCGTTCTCCCTGCCGTGCAGATTCTTCTTCAACATCATCTATCCCGTCTCTCTGTATGAAATTACTATCGCTCCCCTCCTGTTGCATTACATGCGTCAATTCATGCGCCAATAATTTTTGCCCGGTATCAGTATCCGGCTTGTATTGCCCTGAAGCAAATGCTACGTGATTTCCATGTGTATATGCCAAAGCATTTATTTCATGGGAAGATTGATGAGCCAGTGAATCATCATGTACCCTTACATTGCCGAAATCATATCCAAATCTTGCTTCCATAAAACTTCTGGTACCAGCATCCAATGATTGTCCGCCGGTATTAATAGCTTCATGCACGACAGACGGGGCAGACATTCCGCCTATACTACTTGTTTTCCCTTTCATTTGTACATCTTTATCTTCCTCTTCGCATTCGGAGCATTTTCGTTGAATGATATTTGACGCCGGTTTGAGAAATACATTTTCATTAGCTGGCATCCGCATTACCTTATCTGCCATTGCATCTGCTTCCTGCTCATAAATATCATTGGGCTGGTTGATGCTGAGCCTGGGTTGAAAAAATAGGGGCTTTGATACCGAAGGGTTATTCGGTTCAGAAGATTTTGATAGGCGGCTAAATGACATCATGGGTTTCCGGTTCCTTCTTTTATAAGCGGGGAAGGTGAACTGTTGTTTCAGCGGCCGGTAAATTATCATAATAAGGATGGTTGCAGACTCTTGTAGTATCTAACACATAGCTCCCTCCTTCAATAGTAGCCCTGTCAGCGTTTCTTACACTTGAAATTAAACTGATAGGAAATCGCTTTTGCCCCTCCGGGGCGTTGGCCGGGAGTCTGAAGCCGAAAGCGTGCGTTTCCATGGGCGCAGAGTGACAAAAGTGGGCCCGGAAGTCAAACAATCACGCCAACCACTTCCTCAGTGGCGGGATTGATGACACAGTAATCGGTTGAACGGCCTCTTGGACAATCCAGCCCCCTTTGTCTTCTACCCGCGCGTGCGCACATCGGCTGCGGTCGCCACGCGAGAGCAGTTGACCCTTGAAGCGGGCGTCCGCGGGTCGGGACACGCTCAGTCCCAGCGCTCGATCGGCCCCAGGTGCCTATATACCGGGTCCGCATGGATGGCCTTGCGCAAGGCGCGGTACTGAAGCCAGTTCAAATGCCTCCCTGGATTAGAATCCAATTGATGCTCAGTAATCAACTCGCGCGCAGTCTCGACAGCTACTCAAACTAGGCTTGCGTTACTCTCGTATATTACTCGATTTCCTATTGAAGCAACAAACCTAAATCCTGAATCCGGTTAGCGGGACAAGATTGACGGGTATTAGAAAGTCACCATGTAATCGGCGTTTGCCGTCAGAGGGAGTTCGCATTGCTAACCGGAATTTCCAGTTTCCAGTTGCCAGATCATCCGCCAAATCCGGTCGGTTTCACCACATTCAATGACTTGACTTGAAGCGGGGTCGAACCTGATTGGAGGTTTTCAACCAGGAAGCGATCGCTTTGGGGTCAACCAACTCGAACAACGCATCAAACAGCCTCGTCAACTCCGTCAGTTTTTTTAGCTTTTTATACTGCATTTCTGAACGGCTTTTTCTGGCAGAGCATTGTTGCAACGGCGAAGCCAATAGGGAGAGCATAAAAAACCGGGTGCTTAAGTTGAAAGAATTCTTCCGTTGTCGCAAAGCGCAACCGGCCGTCGGCGCCGGCGAATTCCTCCACAAGCTTGAGATCCCGAAGTTTCACAACGAGCCCGCGCTTGTCGGCGTCGAAAAGCCGGTCGATTTCCGCTTGGCTCACGGTGGACGGACTGCGCGAAAAGCTCCGGGAATTCTTCCGTGAGGAGGCCCGCGCCGAAGTGCGGGCTGTAGCGGCACTCAACAACGTGGAGTCCGATTCGCAGATTACTCAGTGACAATATGTTACATGATGACACGTGCCTATGCAAATTACTCTATTTTGGTGATTGATCGCCTCCCGGCGCGGAGGCGAAAATTGAGTTTTGAACCGAATTTTGAGCAGTCGAGACCCTTACACCGGTTTTCTGTTCCGTTGGTCCCCAAACCCCAAGCACAACAAATGCACCTATTCGCAATTGATACGTCGAATTCTAGAGTCGAAATCAAGCTGCGGCGAATTTTTCTCCGTTGACCACCGCTGGCTAGACAACATGGGGTCGTTTGACGAAAGGGGAAATAAAGTACGGTAAGGACGCGTTATAGAATGGTGTCCAACCGTCTTCCTTCTTCTGGAGCGCCTCCGAGGCCCGGCAGCGGCAGACGCCTATTCGTGCAGAGGCATTCATGCACAGTGAATAAATTGAAGCGGAAAGAAGGTGAGATTCCGAGGGTTGGGATAGCGGATAAGTCGTGAAATGCCCCAAAATCGCATTTTAAGGCATTGCCACTCAACGAGGGTTCCCCTGAGGCCGCGTTGGCTACTTTATTTCCCCTTTCGTCAAACGACCCCGGATAGTCTCGATCCAGCAAACGCTTATACCTTGCACACAACGAGTTATCGAATACGAATGCAAATTTCGACATGAACCTGAGAGTTCCGTATCGTACGTAATATTTCCTTTCTTGAGGTGTCCCGCACTTAAGCGAAAACGGCGAAAAAACATGCTAAGAGCGCTTGAATTTCCGGAGTGTCCAGATTTTCCTGAGTAATAACCGCGGCGCCGCTATCGATAACCGTGGGCACCGTTTCTCCCTTCATTTTGGCGACCAGAGCCTTCACAGCTTCATGGCCCATCTTCTTGGGGTTTTGAACGACGAGCGCTTGAATCTCACCTTTTCTCAAGCCTTCCATAAGTCCCGGCGACGTGTCGAAGCCGACGAGCTTCTTGCTGCCCGCCAGGTTATT
>JAXIPG010000183.1:0-3587 GCA_045403045.1 Terrimicrobiaceae bacterium | reverse complement strand
CCACAACGGCGATGTTCCGTCGCAACAGGAAGCAGTCCGTGCCGCCATCTCCGCGAAGGCGAGAGGTATTGTCACCAGCACACCTGATCCAGGCAGTCTGACTAAGGTCATTGCCGATGCCCATGCGGCCGGTATTCCGGTGATCCTTATGAACACCGAAGACAAGACCAGTGGTCGTGACGCCTACGTCGGCGGCGACAACGTCGCGATTGGTCAACGTTGGGCGCAGTATCTGGTCGATCATAACTTCGTCAAAAAGGGCGATTTTGTTTGGATGCCGGTAGAAGTCCCCGGTGCGACTTATCAGGTGCTCGAAACCCAAGGGATCGACACCGTATTTAAACCGCTCGGTGTAACCTACGAAATTACTGAAGCCAAACTCGATCAGGCTGAGATTATCACGCGAATGTCGAACTACCTCACGGCCAATCGCAGCAAGATCAAAGCGATCATCGGTTTGGGTGATTTGGTGACCGGAAGTATTAAGCGGGTCTTCGATCAGGTCCACGTCAAAGCAGGTGACATTCCAGTGGTAGGTTGGGGTAATTCGACCGATACCGCCCAGGAAGTTTTGGATGGCTATGTCAACGCGGCGATGTGGCAGGACCCGCAAGCGACCAGCTATTTAGCTCTTTCAATGGCAGCGATGACGGCCAGCGGCATTCCGCCGGGATTCGACGTCAGCGTCGGGACGCTGTACGAAAAGGACAAGGCCGCGACCTATCTCAAAATCATGCAAGGTTCGGGGCGCAGGTAATTGGGCAGACCAATTTCGTTCCTCCAAAGGCTTGTCGCGAGGCCCGAGTTCGGACCGTTTGTCCTGCTCGTGGGTGGAATGGTCGCTTTCACCGCACGATCGCCAGCGTTCCTTTCACTGGGCAACGTCAGCAATTTCCTGGCATTCACCCCCGAGGTGGGGATGATCGCTTTGGGCATGACCCTTCTGATGATCTCCGGCGAGTTCGATCTTTCCGTGGGCTCGGTGTTTGGCTTTGCGCCGATCGTGATGTGGACTCTCTACAATGCTCACATTACCCCACTGGAGATGGGCTTCCTGATCGCGATGGCGATTGCGGTGGTCATCGGTTTCGCCAACGGTTGGTTGGTTACCCGCCTCAAGATACCGTCATTCCTGGTCACGCTCGGCATGCTGCTGGTCGTGCGCGGAACCGCGCTCTACATTACCAGCGGTTTTCCGCAGCGGACCTGGACCGCCAACTCGCTTCTGATGACGATCCTCGTCGGCGAATTTTCCATTGGTCAGCTACGTATCCATGCGTCGCTGCTGTGGTTCATCCTGTTCGCGATCATCCTGGGCTACGTGCTGACACAGACCAAAGCCGGCAACTGGATTCAGGCCGCAGGCGGCAATCCGGAGGCGGCGCGTGCGCGCGGCGTACACGTCGCGCGTACCAAGGTCCTGCTGTTCATCTTGACGGCAGTCATTTCTGCCTATGCCGGTATTACCAGCTCAATCCGGGTCTCAGCCGCTAACCCGAACAGCGGCACTCAATACGAGCTGGAGGTGATCGCTATGGTCGTAATCGGCGGCACGGCGCTGACCGGCGGCCGTGGTACTATCATTGGCACCGTAATCGGTGTGCTGATCCTGCGGATGATGCAAAACGGAATTATAATGATCGGCGTTCCCGGCTTAGCCTATAATATTTTCATCGGTGCGATCATCCTAATCATGATGGCGCTCCATTCCTGGCTTGAACGCAGACACCGTGCGGGGACCTAATCATTATGCCAGACGAACTCGTACGGATGGAGCACATCAACAAGTTTTTCGGGCGAGTGCAGGCGCTCAACGACGTCACTCTATCGGTACGCCGAAATGAAATCGTCGGTCTGTTGGGTGATAACGGCGCGGGCAAATCGACACTAATAAAGATTCTCTCCGGTGCGCTCAGGGCGGACAGCGGAGACATCTATATGCATGGCAACAAGGTTGACATCCGGAATACGACGGATGCAATCGCCCAAGGCATCGAGACGATCTATCAAGATTCGGCATTGGTGACGCAGCTCTCGATCGCGCGTAACCTGTTTTTAGGCCGCGAACCGGTGAAAGGGCCGCGTCTTCTCGACCGGCTCGATCAGAAAGCAATGAACGAGGTAGCGCGCGATTTGCTCAAGCGGGTCGGTATCACGAAAGAAATTCCGCCAACTACCCCGATCAGTGCGTTGTCCGGTGGCGAACGGCAAGCGGTCGCTATTGCCCGGGCGATGCACTTCGACAGCGACCTGATTATCCTTGATGAGCCAACCAATAATCTCGGTGTTGAAGAGACCAAGGAGGTGCTGCGCTTCGTTCGCAGTGCCCGCGACTCCGGGCATTCGTGTATCCTTATCGCCCATAATATTTACCACGTATTTCAGGTGGTTGATCGCATTATCGTGCTGCGGCGAGGCAAAAAGGTCGCGGACGACATTGATCCGAAGCAGACGACTATTGAATCGGTGGAGAGCATCATCACAGGTATGATAATCAGGGGGTGACGACGCTTGGTAAGGCGACGGTTTCCCCCCTTCGCCAACTTGGTCCGCGAAGGCTGACAACGGCGGTTCCGCCTCCGCTAAAGCTCATCGACTCGCTCCAGGCGGAGGCAGTTCGGAATCCCAACGACCGGCTCGAGGCGCTCATTAGCGAGCTGGAGGAACTCACCCCCGATCGCCCTCGAGCAGCGATGCCGGATACCTCGGCTTCGCCGTCCCGTTGCGTCGTCGCTCCGATACCGGCGAGCTTCAGCTCCTGACCACGCTGACGCACTTCGGAACCGCAGTCACCGTGACCGAACTGAGACTGGGAGCCTTCCTGCCCGTCGACGGCGCGACCGCGTCGATCCTCGGCGAGCTCGAACGTCAATACAGCGACGACGCTGAGCGTGGCTTCAGCTTTCGGCTGCTCGCGAGCCTGGTGGGCGGCTGCCGAGGTGGTGCGCGGTGGCCGAGCCGCACGGTCACCGCACCAGCCGAAAGAACGAACGAACCTCGTCCACGAATAGATCGGATTGCTCGAAGGCGGCGAAGTGCCCGCCCCGGTCGGGCTCGTTCCAGTGGCGGATGTCGAGGAAGCGCTTCTCCGCCCACCGTCGCGACGGGCGATGGAGCTCCTTGGGGAAGATCGAGCAGCCGGTGGGAACGGCGACCGTGTCGGTCGTGGGCCCGGAGACCCACTCGTTCACCTGCCTGATGCTCTCCCAGTAGAGGCGCGCGGAGGAGGCGCCGGTGCGGGGTAGCCAGTAGAGCATGAGGTTGTCGAGCAGCTCTTCCCGGTTCAGCACGTTCTCCAGATCGCCGGCGCAGTCGGTCCAGGTCCAGAACTTCTCGATGATCCAGGCGCAGAGCGCCGTGGGCGAGTCCACGAGCGCGTACCCGATGGTCTGGGGTCGGGTGGCGTGCTCCTGCGAGTAGCCGGAGTCCCATTCGGCGGAATGCTCGAGCGAGGCGAGCGCCGCGCGCTCCCGCTCGGTTAGGTCGTCAAACGTCGCCGGGTCTGGCGGCGCGAGCGGCGGGGTCAGATGGATACCCGTCACATGGTCGGGATCCTGCCGGCCGATGCTCGCGCTAACGCTGGTTCC
>JAXIPG010000123.1:0-5101 GCA_045403045.1 Terrimicrobiaceae bacterium | reverse complement strand
CACCCTTTCCCAAAAGGCCGAAGGAGTCGCCTGAACAACAAGCCGAAATTTTCTAACGAGGCGGGGGCCTCCGGCGTCAATTTCACGCAACCCTCCCGCTCTGACAATACATCTCGCCTGGTCTGAGGCCCGCCTCGTTAGTGTTTGCTCTATCCCGGCGAGAATCGATCGCGCTTCCGCCGACGTCAGCCCGAGCGTCTCCGGTCGTAGGGTGCCGCGATCCAGATGCGCCACTTCCTGGACCACCTCGGGGTGGCCCTCATCTGACTCAACCGTGATTTGGATTTTAATATTCATCGCCGCCTCTGCCTATTCCGAGATGCACATTTTGTTGCCTTCCGCCCATTGCTTCAGCCGCCGATTGATCCTTCGCCGGTCAAAGTGGTCGGGCTGGAACCGCTGGTAGGTCTCTAATCGATCAATGGCCTCCTCAAGAGCATCAACGTCCCCCAGAACATCTCGAACCCTCTCCTGACCTTGAGCGTCAAGAACACGGCCCACAGCATTCGCAATCAGCTGGAGTTCATCCAGGGGCGGATTCCAGCGGTGGTGGTCCATCTTGTCCATATAGGCCTCCGGCCCACCGCAATCTTCGGGCGGTGACGCGCATGCCCCAGCAATGCACACGGGGGTAGCTCTTCTTTCCCTCGATAGGTGCTACGCTTTCAAATCGAATCTGATGCTGCCACAGATCAACGAAATCATACTCATAAAGAAACCGTTCATTAGTCCGGAACCGAAATTGGGATAAAACCACTTTTCTGGCGTCGGTCGTGAACCCGCAGCCGCCCAACCGCCTCATACCGTACGCCTTGCCACGAATCAAGAAACGGTGAAGGTGAAAGTCGCTCCAATCGAATGCGATCTGGAGAAGCTCGTGCAACATGGCGATGCTGGTATCGCTGCGCACGTGTAGGCGCCGCCAAACAGGCGGGTTGATATGAAGGAGCAGGATGTGGAGTTGGTAAATGTCAGCGGGTCCATTTGGCAGAAACATGGACGAAGATTACCAGTCGGTACCCTCTCAGCCCCCCGGTTTTTCCCGGTCTCCCCGAGCCGTTAATTTCCTGCACCATTGCAGGCTCGGCCGAGTTCCGGGAGCGCGAGATTGGCGAGGCTTGGTTGACGCGGCAGATCGGCCCCGGCCACATTTTCGTCACCCGTTCAAAGACGCCCTATGAAGTACGCCACACTTCGCCTGTGGGAGAGGAACTCGAGATTGTCCAAGTCCACATTGCGGTGGATCGGTTTCTTGCGGCTTTGGAAGCTGCGTTTCCCGGCAAGACCGAAGAAGTGGAAGTGATGGACTACTCCGGTGGCGATGAAGCGCTCGCGCATCTTTGCTTTGCGTGCGCCGAGATGCTCTCAGCGCGGACGCCGGGCAAGAGCAGACGCATCGCAGACCTGGCGCAACTGTTCGCTTCATATGTCGTCGAAAAATATATCGCCGCAGCCGCAGAGAAGCCCGCTTTCCACAGTGGCCTGCCAATTTCGCGACTACGCAAAGTGGAGGACTACGTGCGTGAGCAACTCGCTGAGGAGATTTCAACCGAGACGCTCGCGGAGTTGGTGGAACTGAGTCCGTTTCACTTTTCTCGCGTGTTCAAGCAGGCGACGGGCATGTCGCCACTCCAGTTTGTGACGCGCGAGCGGATCACCCGCGCGCAGCAGCTCATCCGCGAAACCTCGCGCAGTCTAATCGAAATCGCGTTGGAGGTCGGCTATACCAGTCCGAGTCATTTCGCGAAGGTTTTTCGGCGAATGACTGGTGCGACACCGACGGAGTTCCGTAGCACCCTCTGAGCGCTCGGCGCGGTCATTTTACCGCAAATACGCGCGCTAGGTTGAGCAAGGCGAGAGCGGGGGGGAGCTTCGTTCCATAGCCTATCCGGAAGCGTTCGTGGAAGATTTCAGCGCCGCCGTCGACTTTTTGGCCACCCGCCCGCTTGTGGACAGAAACCGCATCGGCGTCATCGGCATTTTCGGCAGTGGCGGATCTGCGATCAGCGCCGCGGCTATTGACCCCACATGAAGGCTGTCGCTACCGTCAGTAGCCCGCTATCGCGCGCTGTCCGCCCAGCGCTCGGCCGACGAGAGCCCAAGCCACACCGCGAAGTGTTGTGGACTCTTTCAAAGCGGGCACTTGGCGCTTGAGGGACATCGCAAGCAGCACGAGAGACTGAATCACCGATCCGAATCTTCCGGGACGGGCACCGCGCTCATGCTCTCGCTTGAACGGTAGTTCCAGTTGCTCCACCGTCACAGGATCCATTTACAGATCGGCGAACTTGATTCTGCGACGATCTCCAGCTGTGACGTTCGTCCCGTCGGATTTGGGCAGCTCTTCGGCGAGGGCATTTGAACATGCGAAATGTCCAAGTCACCCTCGTTTCGTTGGATTCTCCAACTTTACTTATCGTTCTCCAGAAGCTCGATGATTACTTTCAAATCCTCTAGGGTGTCGATGTAGGCATAACGGCCGCCCGTAAATTCTCCTTTTTGGAGCAGTGGCATCTGGCTACGTTCGAGCACCGCGATTTTGTCTTTCATTCCCTCAATTTCGAACGCGATGTAATGCGGGCCTTCGCCGTTCTTATCGAGCAATTCCCGCCAGGTGCTCGGGTTGTGGTCCGGCTCGATCAATTCTATCTCAAGCGACCCCATGTCGAAGAACGCCAGCTTCGCTCTTGCTTCGGAACGCTTCCCTCTGTATTCGGTCTGCGCTTTATCAACCGCATCGGTCATGGTCCACTGAGGCTTCTCAATACCGAAAAAATCAGCATACGCTTGAGACGTCTTTTCAATATCATGGACGAGAATGCCGATTAGGGTAATCACTTTGGTGCCCAGAAGGTTGTTTTCCATTTGGAAGCTCCGAGGCGAACGATGACCCTTTCTTTTTACCAGTCAATCCCTCGAAGAAGACTTTCCCCAGCCGCTCCAAAATAGTACTGCTTGGTCGCTAAGCCGAACGCCTTGACGACGCACCTTCAATAAGGATGGAGGACTGGGTACCTGATCGTCACAAATGGACGGGGGTCAGCATAGCCCTCTCCGCAGAGAAGTGTGTTCCTACCATCATCCGTCCTCGAAAAATATTCGGCCTTCCAAGCGGCTGCCTAATTCGGTCGATTCACCAATGCACGATTTAGAACCTAGCCTCTTGACATGGCTCTCGCGAGCTTTTCAGAGAATGCATTATTGTAACCGACAGGCGCGAGCGATAGGGTTCCATATCTCTTGGAAGTCCCGAATTCGCACTCGAGCATCTGTGCTTTGCGTGCGCCGAGATGCTCTCCGCACCAACCCGGGCAAGAGCAGACGCGTCGCAGACCTGGCGCAACTGTTCGCTTCATATCTTGTCGAGAAATACATCGCCGCCCCCACGTAGAAACCCGACTTTCACAGCGGCCTGCCGATTTTGGCAGCTTCGCAAAGTGCAGGACTACGTGCGTGAGCAACTCGCTGAGGAGATTTCAACCGAGACGCTCGCGGAGTTGGTGGAACTGAGTCCGTTTCACTTTTCTCGCGTGTTCAAGCAGGCGACCGGAATGTCACCCTCTGCAGTTCGTGACGCGCGAGCGGATCACCCTCGCGCAGCAACTCATCCGTGAGACCTCCCGCACTCTTATGCAAGTCGCACTGGAGGGTCGGCTACACGAGCCCCAGCCATTTCACAAAGGTCTTTCGGCGTGTGACCGGCGTGACGCCGGTGAAGTTCCGCAGCTCCCTTTGACAGGCTGCCGCGTCGGGAGTTTTCCGCAAGAATGCGCTAGGCCGCGCAGGATCGCGCGAGAAGGGCAGCGCTTATGGGCGGATACTGGTGTCATCGTGAGGATATTTATGAGCACGAAGAGCCATCCAACAGAATCTGATCCCCCCGATGCGAGCCACGGCCCCGCCAGGCTAGACCGACGCAAGTTCATTGTGGCGGGAATGGAAGTAGCCGCGGCTCCGCTCTTGGCTCCTCTAATCTCGGCCACGTCTGCCGCACAGGCGGATGCCTCAGTTGGCGCCGACATCGAGCTTATCCGCCCTGACCAGATAAACCAAGCCTTCGAGCGCGTTGTTAATAAAGACATTCGCTATCGCTTTGTTATCGACGTGAAATCAGCCCGCGCCTGATGCGCGGAAGAAAATATTATAACCACTATAAATAAAGAAACGTTCAATGAAAAAGCTCTTTATGTTGCCAGCACTTCTGATTAATTCATTCTCTGCAATGGGTGCAGATATGTCCAATGGGGCAGGTAATTTTTATGAAAGCGATAAGGTAACTACGCAAAAGGTTACCTTTAAGAATCAATACAACATGGATGTTGTGGGGAATCTTTTCATTCCCAAAAATTTAAATCAGAACACAAAAAATCCCGCGATCATTGTCGGGCACCCTATGGGTGCAGTAAAGGAACAAAGTGCGAATCTATATGCCCAAAAATTGGCTGACCAAGGATTCGTTACTTTGTCCCTGGATTTGTCTTTCTGGGGAGAGAGTGAGGGGCAGCCTCGCAACGCTGTTTCGCCGGATATTTATGCTGAGGATTTCAATGCTGCGGTAGATTTCCTGGGCACCAGACCATTTGTTGACAGGGATCGGATTGGTGTTCTTGGGATTTGCGGCAGCGGTAGCTTTGTTATCAGTGCGGCCAAGATTGACCCGCGCATGAAAGCCATCGCGACAGTCAGCATGTATGATATGGGCGCCGCGAACCGCAATGCGCTCAAGCATTCCCTGACCCTCGAGCAGAGAAAGAAGATCATCGAAGAGGCGGCAGAGCAGCGCTATGTAGAGTTTACTGGCGGTGAGACCAAATACACCAGCGGGACAGTCCATGAACTGAATGAAAACTCTAGCCCCATTGAGCGTGAGTTTTATGACTTCTACCGCACTCCGAGAGGTGAGTTCACTTCACAAGGCCAGTCGCCGAAACTTACCACGCACCCGACTTGTAGCAGTAACGTCAAATTCATGAATTTCTACCCGTTCGCAGACATAGAGACGATTTCACCTCGTCCCATGCTTTTCATCACGGGCGATACCGCTCATTCCAGAGAGTTCAGTGAAGATGCTTACAGGCTTGCCGGTGAGCCAAAGGAACTG
>JAXIPG010000270.1:0-26402 GCA_045403045.1 Terrimicrobiaceae bacterium | reverse complement strand
ATTTCGAGCCGTGATTTTCCTGGCGCTTTGGCCCAAAGGTACCGCGTGAAATACGATTTTGTCGTAATTGGCGGCGGTAGCGCCGGCTATGCTGGCGCCCGAACAGCCTCAGCTCTCGGCATGAAAACCTGCGTCATCGAGGGAGCGACCGATGTCGGCGGACTTTGCATTCTGCGCGGCTGCATGCCGAGCAAGACGCTCATCGAATCCGCCAACCGTCTGCGTGCCATTCGTCACGGGCGGGAATTCGGGCTGCATGCCGGAAGAATCGGATTCGACGCCGGCGAAATCATTGCCCGCAAACGCGGATTGATCTCGGAATTCGCCGACTACCGGCGAGAACAGCTGGAGCAGGGAGATTTCGATTTCTTTCGGGGCAACGCCGCATTCGTCGATAAGGCGACCCTCCGCGTCAAAGGCCTGAAGGGATCACAAGAGACCGTCACCGCGAGATCCTTTCTGATCGCAACGGGTTCCGTGATCAGCACTCCAGACATTCCAGGCTTGGCCAGCGCCGGATGCCTGACCAGCCACGATATCCTGGATCTCACGAACATTCCTCAGTCTATCATCATTCTTGGCGCGGGCCCCGTCGCCCTCGAGTTGGCCCATTACCTCGATGCGCTGGGATCGCGTGTCACTATTGTGCAGCGTAGCGCTCACCTGCTCAAAGGCGTGGACGAGGACGTGGCCAAAGTCGTGGAAAACGCCTTTCGCAAGCGGGGCATGGAGATCTTCACGAAGACGAAACTGCTTTGCGTCGAGCGCAACGAAGAAACACGACGTGTCATCTTCGAGCACGAAGGATCCGAAAAAACCGTCGAGGCGCCCGAGATTCTCAATGCGCTCGGACGCGAACCCAAGGTATTCGGCCTGGGACTTGAGAAAGCGGGCGTCAAACTCGAAAACAACGCCATCGCGGTTAACCTCCATCAGCAGACGTCCGCGCCGCATATCTTTGCCGCTGGCGATTGCTCCGGACCGTTCGAAGTCGTTCACATCGCCGTCGAACAGGGAGAACGCGCCGCCCGCAATGCCGTCCGCTTCCTTAACGGTGATTCCGGTTTTGAAGCAATGGACTACCGGCTAAGACTCTACGTCATTTTCACCGAGCCCCAAATCGCCGCCGTCGGCCTTTCAGAAAACGAGGCGAGAGCCGGAGCCATCGGCTACCTTGCCGCCACCTATCCTTTTTGCGACCACGGAAAATCGCTTATCATCGATGAGACCGACGGCTTTGTGAAACTGCTGGCCGACAAATCCACCCGCGAGATCCTCGGCGGCTCCGTCGTCGGTGCCGACGCCTCGGAATTGATCCACGAAGTCGTCGTCGCCATGCGCTTTCGGGCCACGGCCGGGCAGCTCGCGACGACACCGCACTACCACCCCACACTCAGTGAAATCTGGCTCTATCCCGCAGAAGAATTGGCTGGAATTTCACCAGAATCGGCCGCCATTTTACCCGGCGCGCACAAAGCGATCTCGCTTTCTGAGGTGCGGGATTGACCTGCCGGAAACTCCGGCTAAAGTCCTAGGAAGAGGCTTCGCTATGAATCTCAATAACCTGACCAGCGCCTTTGTGCCTGATACTGGTTCCTCGGCTTCAAAGAACGTCCTTGCCAGTGATGTAGACGTCAAGGGAACGATCAAATTCGAGACGGAGTTGAACTTTGATGGAAAACTGGAAGGCGAGATTATTTCCGAGGGCGGAATCCTCACCCTGGGCAAAAATGCGGACGTCCGTGGCGAGTTGAAGACCAAATCGATCGTCGTCTATGGCACTGTTACCGGCAATATCAATGTGGCAGAACGCTGCGAGCTCAAATCCACATCCCAACTCACTGGCGACCTGAAAGCCATGCGCATCGTCATCGAGGAAGGCGCGATTTTCATCGGAAAGTCGGAGGTTACTCCGAAGGCCAAGGCAGACCGTGCCGGAACCTCAGCGGCGCAGGACCTAACTCGCAAGATTCATCCCCTTCCTGTCACCGCATAATTCCTGATGCCGCTCCCTCCGCGCAAGGCGCCTTTCCGCTGCCCACACTGCGGATTTGTTCAGGACGAACCGGAGCATCTCATCTCCACCTACTGCCGCGGTTGCGGGAGCCATTACGAGGTGCTCGCAAATTTCGCGAACCCAACGTTTTCGAATCGATTCCAACGTGCCCTTAATCGAACTTGGAGGCGCGTGTCTTTGCTGCCCGGTCGCAAAATCCGCTGCCATCGCTGCGGCCAGATCCACGCGGTCTCAGGCCACGCCATGAGCACCTTCTGCTTTTACTGCAATACAGCGATTGATCTCTGCGATGTGACAATCTCCTTCAGCACTTCGAGGCCGATCGACACACGCGGCAATCTGATCATCACGCCGTCCGGCTATGTATGCAGCGCCCTCACTGTTTGCCGCGAAGCGCTCGTTGCCGGGCGAATCAGCGGCACTTTAGTTTGCGAAGCCACTCTCCGTCTCGCCTGCTCAGAGCGACTGAGCTGCCAAATGAGTGCAAGATCCATTATTATTGAAGACGAAGCTCGCTTGGAGCTCACTTGCCCGATAAGGACCGGTGATCTGACAGTTCATGGGCAGGCTGCGGGAAACTTCGAATGCGCCGGCAGTATATGGATTGCCAGGGGCGGATTAATTGAAGGGCGAATTTCTGCGAGCTCCGTTATCGTAGAACGTGGCGGAACCCTCCTGGCCGAGAGTTTCGTTCGCCCGGTGCATAATCAACACCCGGTCGAGCAAGACGACGAGTTCGACGTCTTTATTTCTGCCGAGCATCCGCTGCCCGCCTAGCCCGCTTATCTTACACTCGGGTGGTTCAGATTGCGTAATGCTTTTGTCGTCAGGGGGTGAGGACGACCAAGGCATATCCAGGGTGATATGGCGCGGGAGGACGAGTTCGCTGGCGGCCAAATGATTAGCAAGAGGGGCCGCCAGAGTGTGAGATATGCGGGCTTGAGCAAATGCCGAAATAAATTTCCAGAGACAGTCCATTTCGCCTTGGCCATTTGGAAATCTCTTTCGGCATTTGCTCTACTGAGCCGCCTTTTGCGCATCGGGAGGCAGAAACGGAGCAATCGCGTCCAACTGGGCTCCGGCTGCGCGCCCAGCGGGCGATTGAGGGTACGTCGCAACGAGATTCGCGAAAACTTTGCGCGCCTCGTCGAATTTAGTCATGCGAATGAGGGTGCGGCCTTCGAGCAGCGCTGCGAACGGCGCGGCATAGCTGGCGGAGTCCTTCGCCTGCACCTCGCGCAGGGCGGCCAGGGCTTCATTCGTCTTGCCAGCTACCGCAAGGTTTTCCGCAAGTCCGAGCCGCGCGCCTCCAACCAGAGGGTTGGTCGGGAACGCTGCAAGAAATTTCTGGTACAGTGCTGAGGACTCCTCCAACTTTCCTTGCGAGCGCAGCGAGTCCGCCAAAAGGAAATGGGCGTTTGCCGCCGGCGCCGAATCCGGATACTTCGCGATTACTTCGCGCCACGCGGCGGGGTCTTGAGCTTCGGCAAACAGCGCTTCGGCTGCGCGGCGTGCGCTATGCTGACTGTAGAGCCATATGGCAACAGCCGCGACCATGGCCAGAATGACGGCCCCGCCAAAAAGAATAGCGAAGCGATTCTTTTGCCAGAAAAGCTCAGCTTCAAAGCTTCCGGCGTCGTAAACCCGCTCGTCAGCCGGAGGCTGGTCGCTTCTCCAAGCCATGATTTCTAGCCTCCGACTTCCGCTCGGGCCGCTTCAGCGAGCGCCGTGCTGAGATAGCGCTCTCCGGTTGAACAGGCAACTGTCACAATCAGTTTTCCGGCATTTTCTGGACGCTTCGCCACCTCAATGGCAGCCCAGACATTCGCGCCGGAACTGATCCCCGCCAGGATACCTTCCTCTTTGGCAAGACGACGCGCCATGACAAAGGCATCCTCGTTGGTGACCTGAATGCATTCGGTGATTTGAGGATCGCCGTTTTCACCCTTTAAATGGAGATTGTTGGGAACAAAGCCGGCGCCCGTGCCCTGGATCTTGTGCGGTCCCGGCTTGAGGCTCTGGCCGGCAAGGGTCTGAGAGATGACCGGGGAATCTTTAGGTTCTACTGCGATGGCCTGGAACGAAGGCCTGCGCGGCCTGATGATCTCGACGCAGCCACTTATGGTCCCGCCCGTGCCCACCGCGGAAATGAGGATGTCCACCTTCCCGCCGGTGTCTTCCCAGATTTCCTCCGCCGTGGTCGTGCGGTGAATCTCGGGATTTGCGGGATTGTTGAATTGCTGGGGCATCCAGGCATTCGGCGTCTCTCGAACGATCTGCTCAGCCCTGGCAATGGCGCCCTTCATCCCCTCGACACCGGGTGTAAGAACGAGTTTGGCGCCGAGCATCGCCAGCAACGTGCGGCGTTCTACGCTCATGGTCTCGGGCATGGTCAGAACGAGCCTGTATCCCTTGGCTGCCGCCACGAACGCAAGAGAGATGCCCGTGTTGCCGCTTGTCGGTTCGACGATCACTGTCTCCCGCGTGAGGATTCCTTTCTCCTCCGCATCTTCGATCATCGACATCCCGATGCGGTCCTTAACGCTGCCAAGCGGATTAAAGAACTCGCATTTGAGCGCGACCGTTGCATTGAGGCCTTCAGTGACCTTGTTGAGTCTCACCAGCGGAGTACGACCGACCGTTTCGACAATATCGTTGTAAATCCTGCCCATGATTTTATGTTGGAAGTTGGGGTTGCGAAAGCTACACAAGCGGGGTTACTCCGGCAAAGGCTTATTTTTTCATCGTATGCCAGTTTTGCTTACTGAAGAGGAACAAGGTGCTCTTGCGCGTTTCAACCCATAGCAAGGGAGGCCTCACGGACCTGGATTTCGCGCTGGCCGCAGAAATTAATCGCTGCGCATCGTAGCTTCGCCTGCCTCGAACTTCACTGGCTTCTCGTAAATCGCCAGGACGATGCAGCCCGCCTCGCCGACAATGCTGTGCCGCGTTCCGGGCGCATTGATCATCAGAGTACCCGCCGTTGCTGTGCTGTTTTGATCTCGCTGCGATCCGGAAAGAACAAAGATATGCTCGTAGCCTTGGTGTTCGTGCATGGGAATACGACCCTCCACACGAAACCGGATCAAGGCCGCCGTCGGACCGGAAGCTCCATCTCCGTAGAGCCGATAAATATCCACGCCGTCGCGAAACGGCTGCCACGGAATCGCGTCGGCATTCTCGGCAATTTGAAACAAATTCTTCAATTCCAAACGCGCAAAGCGGGGAGCGGGATCGGGTTCCACGGCGCTTGAAGTTTACGCTGCGAGTTCGCGCGATGACGAAATTTCCCTAGCAAGCGGATTGCTGCACGCCTTATCCGGCAATCGCCTCGATGAAATCTCGGGAATCCGCCACGGCGCCGAAGACACCGCCCTGCATTTTGACCATTTTCAGCGCCGCAAGATGATTGTTGTAGTCTGTGGCGCCGGTGCAATCCGAAAGAATCAAACACTCGTAGCCACGATCATTGGCCTCACGCATCGTGGTATGAACGCAGACATCCGTGGTGATGCCGGCCAGAACGAGATTCTGAATTCCCTTTTGCCGCAGGAGCATATCGAGATCTGTCGCGTAAAAGGAACCCTTCCCCGGTTTGTCAATGACCGCCTCGCCGGGTAGCGGGGCAAGTTCCTCGATGATATCCCAACCCGGTTCGCCGCGAGTAAGAATTCTCCCGCACGGGCCCGGATCACCGATTCCAGCCCCAATGCGACGGCTGCGCCATCGTTTGTTTGCGGGAAGATCCGCCAGATCCGCCCGATGGCCTTCGCGTGTATGCATGATGTGAAAGCCCTTGGCGCGCGCCGCATCAAGGACATCGCGAATCGGCTTGATCGGCGCCCGGGTCAGGGAGAGGTCGTATCCCATCTTATCGACATAACCTCCCATTCCGCAGAAATCCGTCTGCATGTCAATAATGAGGAACACCGTGTTTTCGGGCCGCAGGTCGCCATTCCAGGGCCACGGATAAGGATCTGATCCGACATAACGCTCGTTCATAGCAGACTAGAGAGTATCACAGGCATGAAGTGCACACGTTGCTTCTCTATAGCAAATGAAGTGCCAAGGTGATGCAGATGTTTCCGGAAAAAGATTCGGAACAGTTGTTTAGGGAATCGAACCTTCTCCTCGAATCGCGCATGCCTTTTGTCCCAGGTCTTATTCGGCCGACGCGATTCTTGGCACAGAAGGCGCTCGCATTACAACTCACGCACCGACGAGGCGTCGCAACCCAGACCATCACTGCCATGACCAACGGATCCACTTTGAGCATCGAGGCCGAACCGTATCCCTACGAAATCCAACCCGCCCGTTGCGCGCTCCTCATCATCGACATGCAGCGTGACTTCCTCGAGCCTGGCGGGTTTGGGGAAATGCTCGGCAACGATGTCTCCCAACTCCGCCGCGCGATCGATCCGAATCGCCGTCTGCTCGAAGTCTGGCGCAAGGCAGGTCTGGCGGTCATCCACACCCGCGAGGGACACCGCCCCGATCTGACCGATCTGCCACCCGCTAAGAAAATCCGTGGACGTGGCAAAACGTCCATCGGAGATCTCGGTCCGATGGGCCGCATTCTGGTCCGCGGTGAGGCCGGCCACGACATCATTCCGGAACTTTACCCGCTCCCCAGCGAACCCGTGATCGACAAACCGGGCAAGGGCGCTTTTTTCGCCACCGATCTTCATGCCATTCTGCAAAATCGCGGGATCCAGCAACTCGTCGTCACCGGTGTGACCACGGAGGTCTGCGTCAACACCACGGTGCGCGAGGCCAACGATCGCGGTTACGACTGCCTCGTTCCCGAAGACTGCGTGGGCTCTTACTTTCCCGAATTTCAGGAAATGGGCCTTAAGATGATCAAGGCTCAAGGCGGCATTTTCGGCTGGGTCTCCCACTCCGACAAAATCCTCGCCGCTCTCGCATGTGGGCCGGCTCCAATGACAACAACCAGATACCAACCATGACCACAATAATGACAAAGCCAAAACTTTGGGTGCCCGGAGACTGGAACGCCTTCTTCGGCTTTGGAACCAACATCCTTGTCAACTTGCTAACGTTGACAGCCCTCCTGCGGTTCGTGCTGAAGATGCCGGACGATGTCGTCTTCGGTCGCATTCTGCCAGCCACGGGTCTGATGCTTTGCCTCTCCACCCTCTATTACGCGTGGTTGGCGTACCGGCTGGCTAAGCAGACCGGACGCACCGACGTCTGCGCTTTGCCATCAGGCATCAGCGTGCCGCATATGTTTGTGGTCACCTTCGTAATCATGCTCCCTATAGCGCTGTCGACCGGCGATCCGATCAAAGGCTGGGAGGCAGGGCTCACCTGGGTATTCATCCAGAGCTTCGTGCTGATGATCGGCGGATTTATCGGACCGGTGATCCGCAGAATCACTCCTCGCGCCGCCCTGCTCGGCACGCTTGCAGGCGTGTCAGTCACTTTCATTTCCATGGCGCCGGCGGTTCAAATGTTTACGACGCCGTTGATCGGCATCGTCTGCTTCGCAATCATCCTGCTCAGCTGGTTTGGCGGCGTCAAATACCGTGGCGTCCCAGCCGGCTTGGTGGCGATCGCTGTAGGAACCCTGATTGCCTGGGGCTCGACGGCTGTGGGCCTGAATTACGGGGGAATGAGTTTCAAAGGCCTTGCCGATGCCGTCGCCAACTTCGGCTTCCGCGTGCCAATTCCGGCTTTTGGCCACGTGTTCTCCGGCTTAGAATTTCTCGGTGTGATTCTGGTCACGGCGATTCCCTTCGGAATCTACGATCTTGTCGAGGCGCTCGACAATGTCGAAAGCGCTGCCGTCGCCGGCGATGAATTTCCAACCACCCGGGTCCTGACAGCGGATGGCGTAGTAAGCTTCATTGGGTGCCTGATGGGAAACCCATTCATTAATGCGGTCTATATCGGCCACCCTGGATGGAAAGCGATGGGAGGGCGGATCGGCTACTCCGCCGCCACAGGGATTGCCGTGATTCTCTTGTGCTGGTTCGGCACCATCTCACTCATGCTGGCGCTTGTTCCGACCATCGCCATCCTGCCGATTTTGCTCTACATCGGAATGTTAATCGGTTCGCAGGCATTCCAGGAGACCCCGAAGAGACACGCTCCGGCGATCATTCTCGCTCTGACTCCGCACCTTGCGCACTGGGCGGTCACTCTCATGAATGGCGCGCTTGCCGCAGTGGGCACCTTCGCAGTTACCGCGGAACTTGCCGGAAAAATGAAGGATCAGGGCGTCCTTTACCGGGGTCTTGAAATCCTGGGAGGAGGCTCGATCTTGGGCGGCTTGATTCTTGGGGCGGTCGCCGTGTGCATCATTGACAGGAATTTTATGAAGGCGGCGGGATTCGCGCTCGCTGGGGCCATCATGACTTTCTTCGGTTTTATGCATGGACACCAGATTGGCATCGCCCACGACCCCACCGTGGCGTTAAGTTACCTGGTCGTCGCGGTCATCTTTGCCGGATGCGCCAAACTGGTTGTCGTGGAGCCCAAGACAAAGGAGGCTTTGGAAGGCGGCGGCGCGCTGCCCCAACCCGCCGAATAAAAATCGGCTTTACCCGGCGCCCGAGGGAATCCTGGAAAACGAGAATCTACAAATCGGCTGGCGAGTTGAGCAATTCCGCGACTCGCTTTAGCAAACGCCCAGCGGCTCCGCCATCCAGCACCCGATGGTCAAAGCTCAACGTGAAGGCCGCTTCGGTCACGGGCAAAAATTCCTTCTTCGCAGGATCCCATTGCGGCACGACCTGACCGCAGCCCATTCCCAGCAGCAGGGTTTGCTCCGGCAGCGGAATCGGTGTGGCGATAGTCAGTCCGAACACCCCGTAGTTGGTCACTGTCGCAATGGAGCCGCCTGTTTCGCCGGCGGGAAGGCGGCGCTGCCGCGCGAGATCGACAAGGCGGTCATACCGATCGACGAGATCGGCAAGGGCGAACTGATCCGCGTTTCGAATCACGGGAACAAGCACACCTTCCTCTGCCTCCACGGCGAAGCCGATGTCGATCGAGCGCGGGTGAATGATGCGATCGCCAATCAACCGCCCGGCAGGCGCGCTATTCTCGGAAAGGGCTATCGCCAACGCGCGAAGCGCGTAAAGAGCCGGCCCGGCCTTGCGCGGCATGCTGGCTTTGCGATGGGCAAGCATTTCATCAAGCCTGACGGGAAGAACGACTGTGGCCAGCGGACGCGTGGCGCTGCGTCGCATGGCGTCAGCCACGGCGACGCGCATGGAAGAAGCAGGCGTGATGCGGTTGCGTTCAAGATCCCCCAAAAATCTCTCCAGGTCCTCAATTGTCACACGCCCTCCGGCTCCGCTTCCGGCGATTCCGGCGAGGTCTGCCGCATGGAGTCCAAGTTCGGTCATCCGCGCCTTCATCCGCGGCGACAAATAAGTGGCTCCTCCGGCGTGCGCGGGCACAGGGAGTCCCTTGACGGTGGGCTCAACCTGACGGGGTGCGGCTTGAGCCGGACGACGTTGCAGCTCCTTCCTGCGAGGAGCCTCCTGCGGCTCTTCATCGAGCCCCAGGCGGCGGGCCTCTTCCGCAGAGACTTCGACATATCCGAGAATCGCACCGACAGGATAGCTTTGACCTTCCTGGACAAGGATCTGGGAAAGGCTGCCCGTGCAGGGCGAAGTAACTCCCATGACAGCCTTGTTTGTCTCGACTTCAATTACGTCGCTGTCGGCTTCCACGGAGCTGCCCTCCTTGAACAGGACCTTGATGATCGTTGCCTCGGCGATGGATTCGCCGAGTTGTGGCATTAAAATAGGAACCTGAGCCATAGCGTTTACATTTCCAAAAGGCGCTGCATCGCGGAGGCAATCGCGCTCGCCGTGGGACGATGGGCTGTCCACAAATCAGGATGATAAGGCACTGGAGTATCCCTCGCATTAAGCCGCTGCGGCGGGGCATCGAGAAGACCAAGCCCCTCCGCGGTGACGCGGGCGACCACCTCGGCAGCAACTCCACCCCAAGGCCAGGCCTCGCTGACGCAGAGCATTCGTCCGGTACGCGCCACAGACGCCAGAACCGTATCGGTGTCCAGGGGTTTCACTGTTCTTAGATCAACGACTTCAATTTCGTAACCATCCTCGACAAGTTCTTCGGCCGCAGCAAGGGACTCATGGAGCATCGCGCCGTAAGTGACAATGGTAGCGTCGCGTCCCTGCCTGGCGAGCCGCGCCTTGAACGCCGGCGTGGCGAGGTCGGGCAAGCTTTCGGCCTTGAGGTGATTGTAGAGAAACTTGTGTTCACAGAAGAGCACGGGGTCATCGATGGCGACCGCTTCAATCAACATGGAATATGCGTCCTCGACCGTGCCCGGAGTCATGACGACGAGACCAGGATAATGGGCATAAAGCGCCTCCATGCTCTGACTGTGAAACGGTCCGCTCCCAGGAGTCCCGCCGGACGGAAGCCGCACGACAATCGGACAGGGAACCTCCGTTCGATAAAACAGGGTCGCCGCATGGTTGACGATCTGATTGAAGCCGCAAGCGGAAAAATCCGCGAATTGCATTTCCACTATCGGACGCATTCCTTCGATCGCCGCGCCGATGGCAATGCCGACAATGGCGTCCTCGCTGAGCGGGGCATCGAGAATCCGTCCTGGGAATTCCTTGGCCAAATTCTTGGTGGCCTTGAATGCTCCCCCAAAAGATCCGATGTCCTGTCCGTAAAGGAATACGCGTGGATCGTCCGCCAACGCCCTGGCCAACGCAGAACGGATAGCTTCCAAATACGTTATCATGCCTCCGCAAAATCCTCCGAAATGATCGAAACGGCTCGCCAGTCTTCTTCCGCCGGATCGGGTGAAGGTTCGCGTTGCACTTTTGCGGCGGTGGCATCCACCTCCTTTTTAGCCTCAGCGCGCCAGTTGGCAATTTGCTCAGCTGAAGCCCAACCCTTTGCTATCAAAAACTCCTCGCTAATTTTCAGGCAGTCGCGCCCCACATGGGCTGACTTCAATTTGGGATCGACGTAGGCGGCGTCGTCATGCTCCCCGTGCCCGACGAGGCGCAGCAATTCGCCGACTACGAACTGCGGGCCGCCTCCACTTCGCGCCGCCTTGATGGCAGAACCGACGACCCTTAGACAATCGGCAAGATCCGTGGCATCCACGCGATGTCCCGTGACTCCATAGCCAATGGCCTTGTCGAGCAGATCCTTGCAAGCGAACTGACGGTCGTTCGGCGTTGAATAAGCATATTGGTTGTTTGCGACGACCAACACGAGGGGAAGCTTCTCCACGGCGGCGACATTGAGTCCCTCGTGAAACGCGCCCGTGGAGGTTCCACCATCGCCGAGGCATGTCGCTCCGACAACACCGGTCTCCCCCCGAAAACGGCGCGCCATCAAACCTCCCGCAACGACTGGAATCATCGCACCAAGATGGCTGATCATTGCATAGTAGCCCTCGCGTGGGCGTCCACGATGAATGTTACCATCGCGACCGCGCATCGAGCCGAGCTGTGAGCCAAGATAAGTCCGAAGCGTGTCGAGCACCGAATCGCCGAATGCCATACGCCCTGCCTGGTCGCGAATCAGCGGCGCAAAAATATCGCCCTTGCGAAGATTGACGCCGACCGAAACGCTCAACGCCTCTTGTCCACGTCCCAAAAAAACACCTCCCTTGATCAAGCCGCCGCGATAAAGACTCGCGAGCTTCTCCTCAAGAACCCGCGCCAGGAGCATAAAACGATAGGCTCTCAGATACTCAGCGCGTTTCGGGCCGGGGCGTCCGCTGACAGATGACATCGTGCTAGCAGGCTGTCGGACTTGAAAGTCCGAGTGGAATTTCTCCTCGAAGACCCACCGCGCAAAGTGGGCCAACCGCCTGACATCCTGCTAAAATCGGCACTTCGTGCCGAAAAAAGACCCAAAATCCGTGTTTTTTCTGCACGAAGCGGAGTTTGAGTCCGGCAGCCGCCGGATTCAAAGGTGCGGGTTCATTTTTTCGGGGATTTTTCATGCTTCGAATTCCGGCTTCATTCCAAGTCCGAAAGGCTGCTAGAGATAGGTCAGCCTTCGAAGGCCTGCAAATGCCAAGTGGCACTCAAGTCGAGGGGACCACCCGCCAGAGGAGCAGGAAAATAATGACAAGGACGATCAACAACGCCGCTGTCTTGAGTTGAGCGGCAAAGCGCTGTCGCGAAGGAGTGTGCAGGCTCTTGGCCCGAGTCCGGCGCCCGCTCCCACCCATGGCATAAGGAGAAATCGCGCGCCCGGCGGAGGCAGCGCGGCGTTTTGCAAGCTCACGTTTCTGCTCCTCTTGCGCCTCCATGACCGTCGGCAGCAGCTTCAGCTTCTTCTCGAGCTCCTGCGCTCTACGCAGGAGCTCCTCGCGTTGCTGCTCAAGCTGACGCTCCTCGGCGGCTAAGCGGCTCGGGTTGGATCCTGTGGACTTGGCCATGCTATTTCACGCCAAAAAGGGACCAGGCCCAGATGATCAATCCCAGCAGGCCAATAATCTGGAGCGGCAACGTAAACGCGAAGCCGGACTTGACCCAATATTTGAATCCTCGTTCCTCTGTGTAGCCATAGTCTTGTTCAAAAGGGCCTGGCAATCCCACGGCCGCAGGAATATCCGGCGAGCCCTCAACGGCTATCTTTGCCTGGGCCTTCATGTATTCCACCCGCGCGTCTTCAACGGCGCTCAGGGCCTTGCTAAGTTCCTTGGGCAAATCGACAGCGCCCCAGGTCTTAGGGTTGATCGCCTCAATGTAGCGCAGATGCTGCGTAAAGGAATTGTGAATGGAATTGAGCTGCTCGAGCCGCTTCTGGGCCTCCTCGGCCTCGCGCTGCACAGTGACGAGCGAACGAGTGAGCTTATCCGCCATCTCCGAGCGACCAACCTCGAGCTCATCCTGGCGCTTTTTGAGCTCTTCAAGCCGCAGTTTTTGCTTTTCAATGTCTTCAAGCTGGCGCTTGAGCTTTTCCAGCTCGGTATTGGTTTTCTGCACCTCCTCGCCGAGGTCTTCTGCGTTCTCTTCATCCAAATCGAGATAGGGGCCTGTGGCTTTGCTAGGATCCGGTGGCATAAAAAAGTCGAGCGCTATGGAACTTGACTACGCTAGGCGAAAAATTCCAGCACAAACAATCAACGGCCCGCCATTGTGTGGAGTAAGAGACCCTTGAGGTAGGAAGTTTCCGGCAAGTTGAGCAGAATGGGATGGTCTGCTCCCTGGCCCAATCGCCGGATGATACGCGCCGAACGCTTGGCATCCGAAAATCCCCCCGCTACAGCAGACTCAAATTCGCCGGCCGACACGTGATGCGAACACGAGAACGTCGCCAACACACCCTCCGCGGCGAGGAGCTTGGCACTCCGGAGATGCAACTCCCGATAGCCTCGCAAGGCATCGTTGATCTTGCCACGGGTGCGGGTGAACGAGGGCGGGTCGAGTATGATCATGTCGTAAAGATCCCCTCGCCTCTCGGAGGTCTTAAGATAGGCGAAGACGTCCTCCTCTGCGACAGAGATGCGGAAGCCATTTTGCGCGGCGTTCTGCCGCAGCTTCTTCACGCTCTCTGCCCCGCTTTCTACTGCCGTCACCTCGAGCGCGCCATGTCGCGCGCACGCCAGCGCAAACCCACCCTGGTTGGCAAAACAATCCAGCACACGCCGGTCACGGGCATACTCCGCCACGATCGCATAATTCTCCAACTGGTCGAGATACAGCCCGGTTTTCTGACCATGAAGGAAATCCACGACAAAGCGCACCCCGCGTACATCGATCTCTCGCTCTCCAGGATCTCCTCCGACAAGAACTCCGCTAACCAGCGGCAACCCCTCGGCCGTGCGGACCGGTCCATCATTCCGCTCGACGACATGCTGCACCTCAGGAAGCTCGGACAACACTCTTGCAATCAATTCCTTTTGCTTGTCCATCGCAAGCGTGAGCGTCTGCAGAACGACCACGTCCCCATAGCGGTCCGCCACAACGCCGGGCAAACCATCGGCCTCGCTCCAAACGAGGCGGCACAGCCTCGGGTCACAACCGGCTCGCGCTCTCCACGCCAACGCCTGGCTTACCCGGCGCGAAAAAAAATCGACGTCGAGACCCTGTCTGCGTCGCGAAAATCGTCGCGCGATGATTTGCGACTTGGAATTGTACATCGCTGACCCGAGCAGCTTGTCGCGGCCGTCCTTGATAGAGATCACATCGCCGTCCGTCGGGCTGCCAAAAACCTTGAGAACCTCGCTGGCATACACCCAATCATGCCCGTGGAGAATCCGCGCCCGGGGACGAACAACTAGGCCTGCCATAGAGACGTTCTAAACAAACGAAACGTCCCGAGACACTTGCGCGCTCGGGACGAAAAGGGTCGGCGGAGTAGCGATCGCCGGAGCTATTTCTGGCTGCGCTCTTCGATGTATTTGACGACGTCGCCGACGGTCTGGAGCTTCTCGGCATCCTCGTCCGGAACCTCCACCCCAAACTCCTCCTCGAACGCCATGACCAGCTCGACAGTATCGAGCGAGTCGGCTCCCAGATCTTCGATGAATGAGGCGGTAGGGGTGACCTGCTCGGGATTCACTCCCAATTGCTCGACGATGATGTCTTTGACTTTTTCTTCAATAGATTTTTCGGACATGGCGGGTGATGATTTAGTGGCTAGGCGTAGTGGTCGTCAGGGGCTTTGGCAACAAATAATTTGCAAACGTAGCGGGGACGGAAAAATGCGGTTTTCCCCCGGAGGTCAAGCGCAAAAATGAAATGGAGCGCGGACTTCCAAGTCCGACAGCTAGGGCGAGGGCGCGACGGTCGTCGTCGCCGTGTAATCCGGATAGCCGACCACGTCGGCCTTGATCGTATAAGTCTCTGAAGGCTTCATTTCCCTGGTGGCAACCTTCTCGGAATATTCGATCCGCTCCTTGGGATTAATGATCACGATTCCCTCCTGGAGCTGGAACGCGCGATCTTCGGACCATTTCTCGATCACTTTTCCCGAGGCGTCGCTGGTCAAGATGTCAATGCGCTGCGTCGTATTGAAATCCAGGCGCATGATCTTCTTGGTGTTGTTTCGAACCGCGTAAGTCGTATCCAACTCGCGGCGTTCCGACAGAGAAAACTCCGAGGGATCCACAGCAATGTTCTGAGTCGTTTTTTCAGCGCGCAACCGGCCAAGCTTCACGGAAGCAAACATATCCGTGAAGAACTTTGTAAAGATAGTCGTCACGCTATCGGGACTGTCCTTCGATTTGGGAAAAACAGCCACACTGTCTTCTGCGGCTCGACCCTCCTGGCTCATTGCGAACTTCGCCGACTGGCGCTCCGCAAAAAATGGGCTGCCTTCGTCCGGCGGGATAACGGCGAACGCCGATGCGGGATATGACACAGCCGGCTTGGGACTCGGTTTCGCACCGGGCACCTCTTGCGCAAGAAGAATTCCGGGCGCAATCAAGGCCAAAAGGATTGCAAAAGACTTCATCGCCGTAGTTGCTAAGCGACGGGGACCGCAGTTGCAAATCCCTTCTTGATAATTATTATCCGCCCATGCGCCGGCTCGTACCGTTCTTTCTGCTTCCCTTATTGACTCTCGAAGCCGCGGAGAAAAAGCCTTCAGCAATTTCAATCCGTCTTTTCGCCGAAGGCAATCCGCGCGAGGGCGAAACGTTCGTCGTTCCGGTCACGCTCATCAATCCGCCTAAACAAACCGTGATTCGCAAAGTTCCGATTGTCACGGAACGCGACATCGTCGCCTTCTATCCTTTCGCTGCAGCGGATGGCACCATCGGCTGCTATTTCAAGCTGGACGCTGACGGAACGAACAAGCTCATGCAGCACACGATAGAGTTTCGTGACACCCTGGTTGTGGCGATGATCAATGGACGGATTGCATGCGCCATGATGGTTGGCCAGAAAATGACCGACGGCATCATGCCCTTCCCCTCGGGATTTCTTCCACGAGAAATCGTCGAGCTTCAAGCGCGCTATCCGATCATGGGCAAGGAAAAGGAGTTTCCCGAACAGAAGAAAAAAGCACTGGCGGCTCTTAAGGAGGCCAGGAAGCAGGGGCCCAAGCCCAAGCCAACACCCAAGAGCGCGCAGCAATGACGGCTGCACGGATCGCAGCATTCTTTCTCGTCCTTGGGGTCTTGCGGGCTGAACTCCTCGTGGACTTTCCCACGGACAATCATGCCCTGCTCGAAGGACGGCCGCAGGATTTTTTCATGTACGTGAATCGCGACTTCGAGGGCGAAAAATCTAAGCCCTGGGAGGGCGGTCAGTTCGGATTCGTTCGCGGCCCGGTGCGTAACGGCGACAGGATTCTCTGCATCCAATTCCATGAAGGAATCGACATCCGCCCGGTGCATCGCGATGCGCAAGGCAATCCGACCGATGAGGTGCGGGCCGCCGCGGCAGGCGCCGTTGTCCACGTCAGTCGCGAAGCCGGCGCCTCGAACTACGGAAGGTATGTCGTCGTCGAGCATCATTGGGATGGCTGCCCCTTCTACACCATCTACGCACATCTCGCTTCCATCTCCGTCAAATCGGGCCAGTCCCTGCGCCAGGGTGAACCTCTCGGCATCATGGGTTTCACAGGCGCCGGAATCGATCGGGAGCGTGCTCACATCCACTTCGAGGTCTGCATGATGCTAAGCAGGAACTTCGAGGGATGGCACAACGTCAGTTTTCCGAAAGATCCAAACCGCCATGGCATCTACAATGGTCTCAATCTCGCGGGCGCCGATCCCGCGGCCCTCTTGCTCGCCGTTCACAGAAACCCCGCCTTGAAAATTTCGGATTACTTCGCTGGCGCCGAACCAGCATTCAAGATCACGGTAAAGAACTCGACGAACTTTTACCTCATCCGCGCCTATCCCTGGCTCGTGCCCAAGGGCGAAATCACAAATCCGCCGGCATGGACGATCACGTTTTCGCGCTATGGCGTTCCAATCAAAATCGAGGCCGCGAAAACATCCGTCACCGAGCCTATCGTCGCGTGGGTCAAGGAAACAGACGAGCCCTATGCCCGAATCACGAAAAGAATGGTCAGCGGGTCCCGGGGGTCTCCGCACCTCACGGCATCCGGCTTGCGTTTTGCAAAGCTGCTCACCTGGCCGGACTAAGAGCAAATGCTCAGAGGATTATTCGGAATAGTCTCCTAAACAGCGATATCTTCATTCCAAAGCTCCGGACGGTCAGAAACGAACTTTCGCATCATCTCAATGCACTCGTCGTCCTGGACAACGTCCAATTCGACTCCCTGACTGCGCAGCCAGTCCTCCGCCCCAAGAAAAGTCATGTTCTCGCCAATGACGATCTTCGGAATCTTGTAGAGCAGAGAGGTCCCGCTACACATCGGGCATGGCGACAGCGTTGTGTAAAGAACGCACTCGCGATAGACCGATGCCGGCTGCCGTCCGGCCTGCTGGAAAGCGCTCATCTCTCCGTGCAAGAGGGGATCGCCTTTTTGCACGCGCATGTTGTGCCCGCGACCAATGATCTTGCCGTTGTGAACGATCACCGAGCCGATGGGTATCCCCCCTTCAGCAAGACCCTGAATCGCCTCGTCAATCGCAGCCTGAAGAAATGGATCGCGCATCGCTTCAGTGAAGCCTTGGAACATCATTAAGTCGAGAATTCTGCGCCGGCGGGTTGCGCTGCATGCGATCCAGGAGTTTCATGATAACGTTTAATTAGCGGAGCGAGCTGCCTCGAAAGCATGAGCAAGGAGATGCCATCATGATGTCCTCATTGGTCACACTGTTTCTTTGCGGTGACCTAATGACGGGCCGCGGGATCGATCAGATCTTGCCGATATCGAATGCTCCCCTCCTGTTCGAATCGCATGTGCACGACGCCCGCATGTACGTCGCCCTCGCAGAGAAGCGGAACGGCCCTATTCCCGATGCCGCTGACTACCGCTACCTCTGGGGCGACGCGCTCGACATCTTGGATGACATTCAGCCAGCCGCGCGGATCGTCAATCTCGAAACGAGTGTTACCACAAGCGACGATTTCTGGCCACGGAAAGGAATTCACTACCGGATGCATCCGGGGAACGTCGAGCTGCTGAAAGCCGCTGGGATCAACTGCTCCGTTCTTTCAAATAACCACGTCGTCGATTTGGGCTTTCGCGGACTTCTGGAAACCCTCGAAACCCTGCATCGGGCCGGCATCAAGACCGCCGGAGCCGGGGAAACCGCCTCCGAAGCTGCTTCGCCTGCGATCCTTGAGATTATGCCAGGTATCAGGGTGGCTGTCTTCGGCTACGGGATGGAATCGGCCGGTGTACCCGAGTCCTGGGCAGCCCGCGGCGAGTCTCCAGGCGTCAATTTCATTCCCGATCTCTCCCCGCAAGCCGCGACAGAAGTCATCGAGTCTATAAAGCGGCAAAGCCGGCCCGAAGACATCGTAATTTTCTCCGTCCACTGGGGCGGCAATTGGGGATACAGCGTCCCGGAGGAACAGATTAACTTTGCTCACAGGCTGCTCGACTCGGGAGCGGTTGATGCCGTGCACGGTCATTCCTCGCATCACGTGCGTCCTCTGGAGGTTTACCGAGGCAAGCTCATTGTGTACGGAGCCGGCGACTTTCTTAACGACTACGAAGGTATCACAGGCGCAGAAGATTACCGCGGCGACCTCACACTCATGTACTTCCCGACGTTCGACTCAAAGACCGGCTGCTTGACCCGGCTCCGGATGGTCCCGCTTCAGATTTTCCGGTTCAGCCTGCGACGGGCTTCAGCGGCTGATGCCGCTTGGCTCAGCGAAGTTGTCAACAGGGAGAGCCGCCGTTTCGGAACAAGAGTCAAACTCGAGAACGGTCAACTCGATTTAGAGTTGGAGCCGAGCCAACCGTAACCGGCGCGGGCGGATTGCTTTGAATGCACGGTGGGTTTTCGAGGGAGAAATTCCACTCGAACCTCGAAGTCCGACAGGCCGTTAGTCGATCTCTAGGGATATGTCGTCGCCTGATACGACGACCCTGTAGCTTCGCACATCCTCGACGGCGGGCGGCGTGAGAGCCTTGCCAGTGCGAAGATCGAACTCCGCACCGTGCCATGGACAGATGACACATGCGTCACTCACAACGCCTTCGCTGAGAGGGCCGCCATCGTGCGTGCACTCGTTGTCGATGGCATGAATTGTTCCCTCCACGCTGAAAACCGCGATGGACCTGCCAGCGACCCTAATCTCACGCGCGCTGCCAGGCGGAAAATCCCTTGTCGTCGCGACTTTGTAAAGGGCCATAACCGATCTCAGCGAGACATTTTACAGGTGTGGACAACAAATTGCAATGCGTCTCACGCGGGCGGCGCCGGCTGACGCTTCGCAATGGCTTGTTCAACGATGTTGGCCGCCTGTGCGAGGCCATCTGCGCGAGCGATCTTCCCCTTCCGGTACTGCGCCTTGGCCCGGTAGCGCGGCTCGCTGAGCATCCGGCCTACGCACGCGCGGAGACGCAAAACCGAGAGACGTGCTGGCGGCACCACCGCCGCCACGCCCAGCCATTCCACCCGGCTTGCAACTCCTGGCTGATCGTTTGCAATCGGAATTGCGATCATCGGTACGCCCTGGGTCAGGGACTCGAGTGCGGTGTTCAGCCCGGCATGTGTGATCGTCAATGTGGCGCGTCGCAGCAGTTCGAGCTGCGGCGCGAAGGGTACAACGATCGGAGCGCCGGCAATGTCCGCTTCGAGCTCTTGATTGCGGCTTCCCAATGAAAGTACGAGCTGCGCATCAAGATTAGCGCAGGCCGCTGCTATGGTCTCGAAGATTGATCTTTGCCGGTTCTGGAGGGTGCCCATTGACGCATAGATGAGCGGACGTCCATCCAACTTCTGCCACGGAAACTCGACAGTGTCGCCCCTTTCGACGGCGTGCCACGGTCCGGTATAATGAAAACAGTGCGGTAGCCGCTCGCGCGGATAGTCAAAAAACGCGGGCTGTTGCGCGATTTGCGCCAGGCTCGCGCTCTTCAAGACACGGCCCGCCAGCCGCGGCAAACCATGTCGCAGACGCCGTGCGTTGATCTCGCGCAGTATCGGCTTGGCGAGCCAGCGAAATACCGCATCCCCAAAGGCGTTGCGAACGCGCCAGATCCATCCTCGACGATATCGCCAGGGCGTCACTGCCGGCGGAATGGCCGGGTCTGGATTCAACGCCAAAGCGTTGCATACCGTCACGAAGGGGAGCCCAAGCATCTCTGCGACCGTGTCTCCGGCGGACGTCACCTGGTCCACGAGCAAAGCGTCTATCCTGGCGCCTGCGATCACGCCCGGCGCGTCCTCCAATATGGTAACCGCAGCGCGGCGCAGCAGTTCGGCCGTAAAGCGGATCGCACTCAGCCCGCCCAATTGACCGAGCTGCGCGGTCGTACTGGCCATGGACCCGGCGGGAAAGTCACGTTCGCCGACCGATAAAAACTCAAGGCCGGCTGACTCCGTCTTAACCCGTGCGTCGGGTCGGGCGATGAGACTCACACGGTACCCGCGCCGCTTCAGTTCGCCCCCAAGCGTCGTCATGGGGTTCAGGTGGCCACTAAGCTCAGGGCAAATCAGACCAAGGTGTGGCATCGGAGCGTTTGCTCCAATCTAACCACAGAGGACGCGGAAAACACGGAGAAAGAACGATGTCTCCTAGAACGCGCTCGCAGCCGCACCACGAAAGTCGGTCGGAGCGGGCTCGGCTTTTTTCAGGGCTTTGTCGTGCGTTATTTGATGATTCATGTCCGCGGGGATGAATTGAACGTGTTTGCCCGATCGTCTCGCGACAATCAGCTCGTCCCTTGCCACCTCCCCGCCGCCGATTGCGACGATCACATCACTGTTCTCCACAATCGCTTTCGAGGTAGGAGACAATTTCTCGGTCCCGGAGATGAATCCGCCCCAAGTAGCATCTTTCACGTAGAATACGATGTCAACGCAGGGCGATAGCGCAACCTCGCTTTCTTTCGCCTGAGTCGACACGATGCCGACAGTCAGGAATCCCTTTCGCTTCGCTGCTTCGTAGACTGCACCGATGCCTTCGGCGGTGGCACCGATGTTCACGATGGTCGTTCTCGGGTCAAACTGGTCCAGAATCCGAGCGGCTTGCTCAAGCATCATCGCCTTGTTCTCGTACTCGGCGCCAGAATAACCAAGAAAGGTGAGAACTCTCATCCCCTTACTCTCGAAGAACGTGCGTATTTCTTCGGGGGTAGCCACCCTGGTAGTCATTGGCGGTTCACAGCCTAGTGCCGTGCGCCCGCCCAGCAACGAAATAAAGCACAAACAGAAAACAACGTGCCTCTTCGACCGTCCGCGTTTTGTCATCATGATTCGACATACAAATCAATGCCCGATGCACTGTCCGAAGTGCCTATTCCACCTTGGTGGCGATCCACCACGTTGTACCTCCGGAGTCCTTCACTCCGCCACGTTTGTCCTCGTCGTCTTTCTTCACCGGCTCCTGCACCGATGTTGCGCCCGCCTCAAGTGCGCGCCTGTAAACGGCGTCGACCTCCGAGACATAAATGTGCACGTGGGACGGAATCGGCGGCCAGCCCTCCCCGCCATCTGCGACCATCACCACCGTATCATCAATACGGACTTCGGCGTGCATGAGCTTACCGGTTGAGTCGGGAAACCGACGCAGTTCGACTGCACCGAAGACGCGCACGAGGAAGTCGATGGTTTGGCTAGCACCGTCGACGATCAGGTAGGGTGAGACGCTGGTGTAGCCCAGAGGCTTGTGCGATGAACTCATAGATTTTCCTTTCTCTTCACTGGCACGCCACAGGTATCCTGAACTTCGGAACTGAAATAGGTTCGGCTATGCAAAGCAAGTAGCCTCTCTTGTGCAGCGAGATAATTATCCTGAGCACTCATGATCTCATCCGCATCTCGTTTGATGTCGCATCACGCCAGCCGACCGAAGTCACCTGTTCGACGAACTGGGTGAATGAAGCTTCCTTGCGGACGGCTGCGAGAGCCTGCAGCTGGAGGCGCTGTTCGGATGTGAGTTCCACAGTTGGAACCGCTCCGAAGGCCCTCTCATCCTCCTCGCGGAGATCTGCTCGGCGACCGGACTCTGAGCGAGGCCACCCTCCCATGGGGTGAAGCCAACCCAGTAGGCGACCCTGTAGAACATGCTCATGGTGTCCTCCTCAACATTCGCGGGCGCAGGCCTTCCTTGGAGTGGAAGTAAACAATAGCCGTCTTCAGAATCGTCTGGTGTCGATCACCTGATCCACCTGCGCGACAAGGAGAAGCTGCGTCCTTCGACGCTGAACCAGGCAGTCGTGGCCTTGCGGATGTTCTACCGCGACTCTCTTCAGTGCGATTGGAAGTTGTGGGAGCAGTTTCCGGCGCGATCAGCCGCCGCTGATGGTACTCACACGCGATGGAGTCCATCAACTGCTGGGAGCGGTGCGCGAGAACCGGTTCAAGGCAGTACTTGCGCTTATCTATCACTGCGGTCTGCGTGTTGGTGAAGCCGTGCGGCTGCGCCCAAAGGACGTCATACCTTGCGGCATAGCTTCGCGACTCACCAGTTGAAAGGTGGGGTCTCGATCCGGCAGGTGAGCACGTATCTCGGGCACAGTAATCTGGCTTCTGCGCCCCGAGAACGCCACAAGAACCCCTTCCGCGATCATCAGCCGCCCGACGTGTGCAGCAAAATGGCCGGGACGACAATGTCCCAGACCTCCTGAGGGAAGTACTCGTGGCCCGTCTGCTCCAGCGCGAGCAGGTGGGCGCCAGGGATCTCCTTCGCCAAGGCGAGTGCATGGGCGTAGGGAAACAGCGGATCCTCGGTCCCATGAATCACGAGCGTCGGAACGCCCACCTCTCCCAGTCGCTCCCTCCAACGATCGCCCGCGCCCAGGATAAAGGGGTTCGTCATGCTCGACGCCATGTTGGTGGTGCGATCGAAGACGCGCCCGGCGAGGTCACGCATGGCTGCTTCGTCGAAAGGCCGCGAACGGCTTGCAAACGGACGCTCAGCATCGACCATGTAGTCGATCACGGCCGCTCGATCAGACCAGTCCGGTTCCACCGCCTCTCCCGTGAAGAAGGCACGGAGCTTCTCTGACATTGCCGGAAGGTCGGGATTCTCGTGCCCGGGGCCACCGGGGGTTGCCGAGGCCAAAGTGAGTGATGCGACCCGATCGGGATGGTCGAGTGCCATGAGCTGGCCGATCGCCGCGCCCTGCGACATGCCCACGAGATGGGCGCTGGCGAGGCCGAACGGCGGCGCCGAACGCCGTCCGTTGCAACCGGTTGTTCTGCGGACGCCCGACCTGGACCAACGGCTTATCGGTCACGGTCTGGTACGAGAATGCGGTCCGTCGACGACAGCAGCAATCACCCCGCGATTGAGGGCCGACATCGTCATGTTCTCCCCCCAAAAGGCGGTATTGATCGACTGGTGAGAGTCGATGACGACGACGTCACCGGGCTGGCAGATGTCGATTGCCTTGAAGGCCGCTGACAAATCAGAGGCGAGAGTTCTTACGGTTACAGCCGTACCGACGAGACGTATGCCCTCGAAGAGGGGTCTCATTTCGGATGTCATCGCATTGAAACGCCCCATGCAATCCGAGATCGCACACGTGATGGAATCATGTCGGAGCAGGTCCCTGAACCCCTGCACGATTTTCGAGGGCGGCCCTCCGACTCTCTCATTGATCATGGGACTCTTTTCCCCTCAAGGGGCCTCGCATCACTTTCTTCGTTGACTAATCTCATAGGAGGTGGAGCGCCGTGTTAGGCTTATTCATGATTTGCTCGTTTAGTAGCAAAACACAAATAAAAGCGGCAAAATCGCGATGATGTTCAACATCAGCGCAATCCAAACGGCGATCAACCTGTGTCGAAATAAGATCAGTCCCAAGGATGCAAGAAGGGAGGCGCTGCAAGGACCGCTGATAGAAATAAAGTGCCAACACCAAGTAACGCGTCCGCAGTGATAGGTGAAAGTTCGGTGGAGGGGCGTGCACCAGCGAATGCGAGATATAGTCCGAGAGTAAGGATGCTTACCGATAGTCCGGCAATTGATACGGAAGCGATCTTCAAGACACGGGGGATGATGTGCATTTCCTAACGCCCAAGCTCACCTGCAAGGGCATCAAACAAGATGCGGCCGCAGGCCGCACTCCGCAGCGCCCTTGTCAGGTGCAGCGCCTCGTTACGCCGCTGCCACGCGGCCTGTCGGAGGCTTCTGACCCACAGCCAGAAAGTGCGCGCTACATCCGACGACTGACGGTTCCGACTCCAACAACCGGCATATGCGCAGGAGAGCTGTGCGCCGTCCGTGATCTTCCAACCGCGTGGTGACGTCCGGGAGAATCCAAGCCGGTCCCTCTATGCCGTAGAGGCCGCGCACGTCGAAGCCCGCGTGGGCTACCTCAGCCCGCAACTCCTCTGGCCGATGGAAATAGGCCGTCGTGAAGTAGTCGAGGCGCTCGGTCGGGTTGCGGTGCTGGCCGTCGAGGAGGTCATTCTCGACGATGCGGGTGTAGCGCTCGTCCGCATAGAGATCGCGCGCAAGGCCGTCGAGCGCGGACGCCCAACGAGAGATTCCCGCGGCGATGAGTACGCCGCCTGGGCGGAGGACTCGAGCGGCCTCGCGAAGGGCAGTCGCTCGATCTGCAGCGTCGACAAGGTGTTACAGAGGACCGAACAGAAGAACGAGCGATACGGACTGGCTGGCGGCTGGAAGCGACCTCGCGTCGGCAACGCGGCACGAAGCCAGTCCGCGAGCCGCAGCCTCTGACCGTCGACGCGCCTCCTGAACCAGGCGAGGCACCACGTCGAGGAGGTGCACCGTGTAGCCGCATTCCGTCAACCAGAGTGCGTAGGCACCTGCGGCCCCGCCAACGTCCAGCACCTCGGCCGGCGGTGGCGGGGCGTGTCTCTCGATCAGCTCACGAGTCCGCAACTGCTCCAACTGGAACGCGCCCTGCTCGAGCCGCGACTCCTCCGGCACGCGCTCGTAGTAGTCGGTAACGGCTGGATCGATGCCTGTCATCGGTTGCGTCATCCCTTGCGTGTTTGGTCGGCCTAACGACCCAAGCTCAGCGACCCGGCCCTCGAGGGGCCACGCTTGCAACCAGAGCGCGAGGGCCGGGTTCGCTGCAGCGCAGGTTAGGCCCGACGGGTGTCTTCGCTGTCTTCACCATATACTTCGCGCATCACGCGGCCTAAATCATGCAGCGCTTGAGCACCGTCACCGATAAACGTCGAACCGTGCATTGCCGCAAGTGTTCGAGGCTCCAGGGCCGCTACTTCCCGCAACAAGCGCTCGGTCTTCGGCGTAAATGGCATGTAATCCATCAGGAACCCGCCTTGATATTCGATCAACGCTTCCCGAGTCCGTCCCACGATGTCCGACTCAGTGCACGCTTCAACATCCCCGTTTTGGTGGAACAAATCCGAGCAGAATAACGTGCGCTGGGTTTCCTCGAAGAATACGCCGGCATCCCAACCGTGGGGCAGATGGGGCGTCGGACGGAAACGGAACCGGTATTTGCCTGTGCTAAAGATCTCGTCAGCCGCCAGTCCACGCGGCGGTCGATTCGCGAAATCGTTCAAGTTAACAACCGCTCCTACTTGGCTGCACACCGTCTGCGCGTCCGGCGCTACCTTTAGCCATTCATTGAGCGCACCGCACTCATCAACCTCAAAATGACTGAAGCCAATCCAACGGATGTCTTTTGGCTTCACAATGCGGGCTACGGCCTCATGAACGACCGGAAATATCCCTCGCATTCCTGTATGATAGAGAAACGGCTCGTCATCTTTGACGAGGAACTGGTTGAATTGGAGATTCGCCAGCGGCACGTAGGTGGATATTCGATACACGTCCGGTGCAATTTCAGTGGTGGTCGTCATGGAACATGATTATTACATTCCATGAGGTCGGCGATGATCCGAAATGGCTTGATATCCGATCTCGATGAAATCTTCATCGGTGTTACCGCCGGATCAATGACTATCTCTCGGAAGTCATCGGGAGAATCGGCTCCTTGTGCAACGATAGACATTAGGGGAAGTGTTCGTGACGACTATGCGCATGGATACTGCGTGGATCTTTGGCCTAACGTCGGCGATGAGCTGCCCCCGGAGCCGGGCCCGCGGCCTGCGCAGCAGGCCAGTTGCCGGCGGAGCGGGGTTAGCTCAATCGCTTTGCTCGATAGTTTTGTTCTTCTTGAAACCACCTTTTGGCGCTTTCTCGAAGCTCATCGCTGAATTGGGAGAGGTCGTCGAGGTCCATCAGTCCACAATCGAGCATCGTATAGATAAAAGAAGCCATGCGCGAACGGCTATGTCCATCCAGACAACGGTGCAGTATCTTCGCTTCTTTCGTAATTTTCTCATGTGTGTTCCAAAAGCGCTCCGTTGGAGTCTGATCGGGAGTTAGCAGCAGGTTCTTCA
>JAXIPG010000308.1:0-13586 GCA_045403045.1 Terrimicrobiaceae bacterium | reverse complement strand
GCGAAGCCATCGAAACAGTAAAGACGCTCACGCGTGTTGAGGTAGTCCTGCGCCCGCTGGCGATTGATATCAAAGGTATGAGGATCCAGAGGGATGTTCACTGCGCCCCACCAAATGTCATTCTCCGAGGCGGCATTCTTGGCGACGCGCTTGTCCTTAGGCGAGCGGCCGGTCTTCAAGCCGGAGTACGCGACGAGCGCGCCATTCTCCGCAATACTTGCGTCTTTCTCATAGCGGATCGCATGTTCGTAAAGCTTGCTGGGTGAAAGGTTGCGGTGGATCTCAGAAACAGTGATGCCTTGTCCGGCAAGGTCGAATGGAGTCATGATCGGTGCGTTCATATGAAACTAGCCCAACCTAAACCAGTGATCCGTTGCAGCTAGCTAGATTTTGCAAACTTTTGGCAGTTTGTTGCCGTTGCCGCGTCTCTGTGCTCGTGAATCGAGCCGAAAATCAGGGCTGCAATAGTTGTCTTTTATACGGCTCCAACGCTTTCAAGAAGGCCTCATCGTTCTTCACGTCTGGAAGGTGGACTTCTGAAAAGACCACCCACGATTCGTTGTGCACGAGGGTTTCGCCGGCCGAAATTCGCTTCAGCGGCCCGAGGGTCTCAAGTTCAAGAAATTCAGCATTCGTAAATGTCTCAAAGTTCGAACCGAAGTCAGGGTAGCTCTCTCCCTCGATAAACGGAACGTTCTTGATAAACAAATGATCGTCGAGAACATACGCGGCCCATCCTTCTGAATGGCGGAGCCCGATTTTGAACGGCGGGCGATGAGTCTGGTGCAAACTGATCATTCGCGGTCCGACGCGAAATCTCTCGTCTGAGAGATCGGTGAATGGCCACGCGACGATGGAGCGATTGGGCAAGTAATCCTCAGGATGCGTGCCTTGCGGTGGCTGAGAGAGAACCGCATAACCACCCTCCGCCATCACCGAAAGTGCCCAGGGGGCGATCTCAAGCGGCATGCCGCCTTCATTGGTGATTCGATGCTCTACGGTGACTCTCGGATTCGTCTTTTCCAACCGAACGACCATCTCTCGGCGAATCTTCGCAGGCTTCTCGATCAGGTTGGAAACCCTGACCGTAAAATCATCAACGATCGCGTGTTCCACTTCCGAATTATCGAGCGCGTAGCACAGGCTGTCTTCCTTGCCGAAGTCTTCCGGGGCGGTCCATAGCCGGTGTCCGCCACGAATCTTCCACACGTCCTCCTTCGACTTGCCCGCCTCCTCGTGGACCAATTTGAAGACGCTGCGACCTTGAACGGGTCTATAGGAGATGATGCGCGGTCCCACCTCCAAGGTGATGATGACTTCGACGGAGTCGTTGGAGAGCTTCAAGTTTCTCTCCCAGCCAGCAAAGGATGAATATTCAGCAGCCATAAGGTGATTCCTGATGTTTCATGACACGGTTACCGCTTTGCTTCGAAACCGGCTTACCGTTTCGGGTTGCGCAACCCTGCAACTCAAAGGCGGCAAGCCGCGCAACAGCAACTCCACGTCGCTCAATACCATGTTTCCGATTTCCGTGAAGGCTTCTTGCATTCCGCCTGAGCGGTGAGCGGAAAGAATCACGTTGGAAAGGTCCCGAATCGGATGGTCCTTCGAAAAGGGTTCCTCGGGAAAAACATCCGTCGCCACTTTGAGATAGCCCGACCTGGCCGCGGCCGTTAACGCTTCGAAGTCGACGACTCCGGCCCGGCTCATGAGCACAAAAAGCCCTCCTGGCCGGATGAGAGAGAGCTCGCGTGCACCCAGAAAGCCCTGGTTCTCCGACGTGACGCTCGCAAAAACAAACACCGCGTCCGACGAGGAAAGCACCTCATCCAAACTGGCAGGCGTGCAGTCATTATGCAGGATTTCCCGTTCGGGCAACCACGGATCATAGACTTTCACCGGACAGCGAAAGGGTCGAAGCATGGGACGAAATGCTCGAGCGAGGTCTCCGAAGCCGATAATGCCCACACGAGAGCCTGTAAAGAGGAAGCAATCCCGGTTGCTCTCTAAGCCATATTTCTCGTTCCTTTCATGAAAGGCGCGATCGTTTTTGCTCACGCCCTTCGCCAGATCCAAGGCAAGCGCAAGTGCCATCTCGGCCACGGCGATAGCAAACGCCGGACTGGCGATCAGCACGCGAATACCGCGCGAGAAACAATAGTCGTAGTCGATGTTCGGAAGAAAATTGCCTTCGACGTTAAATATCGCTAGCAACTTATTGCCACGCTCTAATCTCTCCCGAGGGAGGTCGGATTGACCAATGATAATCTCCGCCTCCGGCAAGGCTTTCTCAAGCATTTCGGCCGGCATTGGACCACTGTCAAATACGGTGAGATCCGCCAGCTCAGACAGTTTGCTCTGAGCCTTCGCATCGAAGATCAAATCTATGGTGCGAGGTTGAGGGTCGATGATAATTTTCGGTTTACTCATAAGCGACCGCGATTGCAAATAGAACACTGATACATTGCCCTCATATTATGATTTGATACTTGACTCTCAAAAATAGTCAAGGCATCTTAAATCATGACTTACAAGACCCGTCAGAAAGGCGCCATTTGGCAGGTCATCGAAGCCTCCCCCCGCCCGTTGACCGCGCACGAGATTTGCAAGAAGGCTCGCAAGGAGGTGAAAGGGTTGGGCATTGCCACCGTTTACCGGGCGTTGAGGCAATTGGTCGACGAAGGCCAGACGAGGCACATCGAGGTTCCGGGCGCGCAGCCGCACTATGAAAGTACTGCCAGACATCATCATCATTTCTTCCTCTGCGAGGATTGCAAGCAGCTTTTCGATTTGATGGGTTGTCTAAGGGGAATCTCGAATCTTTTGCCCGAAGGGTATCGAATGAAGCGCCATGAGATTGTCATTTATGGAGAGTGCGCCGCATGCGCAGAAGCCACCGCCTAGCAGGCTGTCGGACTTGGAAGTCCGAGTGGAATTTCTCCGCGAAACCCACCGCGCAAAGAGGGCCAACCGCCCGACATCCTGCTAAAATCGGCACTTCGTGCCGAAAAAAGACCCAAAATCCGTGTCTGCAGTTCTTCAAAGAGCGGTGTCTCGAGCACGTGGGTGCGAATCGCGAGCGCAACGAGCGCGATGAGTGAACCGGCAAAAAAGGGAACTCGCCAGCCCCAGCTTTCCATGGACTCCTTGGATAGGGACGCCGTAAGCACCGCAACCAAGCCAGAGGCCAGGAGCACGCCCATTCCTGCCATCACATTGGCAAGGCTCGTCGTGAGACCGCGTCGTCCTGCCCGGGCCGATTCGAAGAGCATGACAAAGGTGCCCGTAAACTCGCCGCCGAGCGAGACACCGGAAATTGTCCGTGCCAACAAGAATACTGCAGGCGCGAAAAGCCCAACCATGGCGAAAGTCGGCAACAAACCTTCGATCAGCTTTGTCACAGCCATGAGCAGAGAGGAAATCACCAGCGCGCGCTTTCGCCCCACGCGATCTCCGAGTTGACCAAAAAACACGGCCCCGATCGGACGCGCCAAAAAGGCCGCGGCAAAGATTCCCAGCGTTACCAGGAGCGACGACCGGCTGTCCGCAGCGAAAAATACCCGCGCAAGCACCGGCGCCAGCGAAAGGTACACCATGAAGTCAAACCACTCTACCACCTCGCCAATCGAACTGAAGAGAACGGACCGCCGGACGCTCGGAACGCTTCCATCCACAAGAACCTTGCGTTGTCTTTCCGGCATCCGGGAGAAAGTGGACCGGTTTGCGCGCCGAGCATGAGCAATTTCCGAATGGTGTCCGCGGACCAGTTAGAGCAAATTTCCAAGCGCAATTCTTGAGAAGAACCGATAGACTTCACGACGCTTATGTCCTCCTCTCTTCCTCCTGATTCCGAGCCCTCCGTACGTCCAGAAGAATTCTTCGACTTCTTGCTCGAGAAAACGCCCGACCAGGTTTACTTCAAGGACCGCAACGGACGATTTCTTCGCGCAAGCCGCGCGGTCGCTGAGTACCTTGGCGTTGCTGATTCGGACGAAATCATCGGGAAGACCGACTTTGACTTCTGGTCGCCAGAGACAGCAAGAGAGGCTGCGGCAGACGAGCAGAGGATCATGGAAACCAAAGAACCGCTGGTCGGGAAAGTCGAGAGGCTTGTTCATCCCGATGGCAGAGTCACCTGGGATTACACGACAAAGATGCCGCTTCTGGATTCCAGCGGGAAAGTCATTGGGATCTGCGGAATCAACAAAGATTTCACAGCGATGAAGGAGATGCAGGATGCGCTGGCGGAGGAACGCAATCGGCTCAAGGCCACGACTGCTGAGTTGGAAGCGAAGAACGCCGTCCTTCAAGCTGATCTTCAATTGGCCCGCGAGGTTCAGGAAGCTCTTCTTCCGCGCGACTATCCAACGTTCCCGGGGTTCGGCGTTTCCGGCCAAAATGCGCTGTCTTTTGCGCATTGTTACCAACCGGCAGCCGCGGTCGGCGGTGATTTCTTTGACATCTTCCCGCTCTCCCAAACCCGGGCCGGCATCCTGGTCTGCGATGTCATGGGGCACGGACTGCGCGCGGCGCTGATCACCGCAATCATACGGACCCTGCTCGAAGAACTCCGGCCGATGATGCACCAAGCGGGCCGATTTCTCGAGGCTCTCAATCTGCGTTTGCGCGCCGTCTTGGAGCGCGTTGAAGAACCCTTTGTCGCGACCGCCTTCTACATGATTGCAGACACCGCCGCAAAAGAAGTGTCGTATGCAAATGCGGGTCACCCTGGCCCATTCCGCATCTGTCGCAAAACGGGCACAGTCGAGCCAATGATCACGGAGCGAAAACAAAGCGGTCCCGCTCTGGGAATTTTCGATTCCGCGTCATTTCCGACTTCTCGCGCTCCCTTCGACAATGGCGATTGCATCGTCCTTTTCACAGACGGAATCTTTGAGGTATACTCTCCCGAGGGGAAAGAGTTCGGCAAGGAAGCCCTTGTCTCTGCGTTCCACCGCTATGCAAACCTCCCTGCCGATCAGCTTTTCGCCGCTGTCCTGAAGGAAGTGCTAGCGTTCTCTTCGAGGTCGGACTTCGATGACGATGTCTGCCTGGTCGCGGTCGAACGCGCGCCCGAATAGAGTAGATGGCGAAAGAAATTCCCAAATAGCCGAGCGGGATGCTGTCAAGGTTTCGCCGACGAATCTTGAAGGAAATTCAGGTTCCAGCCCGCGTTCTTTAGTTCCTTGCAGGCAATCTCAGTCGCGATATTTTTGGCGGCATTAGTTTAAACACTTGGCTTAGGAAAGACTCAGATAATTGTTTTGGGGTGGGATGGAGCTATGTAATTGGTTTTGGTCCGCATCGCCGGAACTTGAGGTGACAGCCCGGACGTTCTGGTGATGAACGGCTTCGTAAGGGGCGAAATAGAAGATCGAATGGGCGGCAAGGTCTTCGGCGACGAAGGTCCTGAGGTCCTGTTCCGCCAATTCCGGCTCAGTGCGGCAGCGCAGGAGTTTTTCGACATACCGCCGTGTGGCGGCGATCAGCGACGTTCCGTATCCGCCGGCTTCAATGACCTCCGGCGCGCCGTGGTTTGGCAAAATCTGGGAGATGCTCCACTCGGACATGGACCGAAGATTGTCCAGATGGATGCCAAGCCGGGCCGGTTCATCGACATAGGTGATGGTATCTTCGAGCGTATCGCCCGCCAGGAGGAGGCTGTTTCCGGGAAGGATGAGCACGGTGCCGTCATGGCTATGAATATCGGCATGACGCAACTCGACGGGAATGTGCCCAACCTTCAACTCAAGACGACCCTCGTAGAGGCGATTTGGCAGGACGAGCGGTTTGATTGGCGGATTGCCGCTCTCAAAGGTCTCCCTGTGGCCGGCAAGAGCCCTGGCCGTGAAGGCATGGGCGATCATCTCGCAATCCGCGAAGACTTCGTTGCCCGCCACATGATCATCGTGCCAATGGCTCAAAACCACCCGGATCGACCTGACCGCCATGGCATGAAGCGTCTGTCGAATAGCCCCGGCATGAGCAATCGAGATGTGCGTGTCGTAAACCAGGGCTTCCGGACCATCGACGATCGCATACGAGCAGATGCCGAGAGAATAGGCGCCATCGTCCAGCCAGTTCGGTTCATCGGAGTAGGCCCGCACCCCTTCGAGGCGGCCGTCGTAAAAGGCGAGAACGTTTGGAACGGGCCGAAGCACCCTCATCGTTGAACCGAGTTGCCGCATGAGGGTCATTCTTCAATCTTGAAGGAAATTCAGAAGAATCGGAAAGAGAAGATCAGGTGCTTCGATTTGCGGGACGTGACCGACTCCCTCGAGAATTTCAAGCTGGCATTCAGCAATCTCGGAGGCGGCGCTTTTCGCGAGCTTTGGATAGTCGCCGAGCGTCTCTCGAACGTTTTCAGGCGCCCATTGTTTGCCGATGGCCGTGCGGTCCAAACATCCAACAATGAGGAGCGTAGGCATCTCTAAACCGGCGAACTCGTAGCAGACAGGCTGCGTGAAAATCATGTCATAGGTCAGAGCCGAGTTCCATGCGACGACAGGGTAGTCTGGGCTTGATAGCCAGCCCGTCGCAAGGCGCACCCAGCGATCGTATTCCGGTTTCCATTCGCCGTGGTAGTAGCTCTCCATCTGGTAGCGCTTCTGTTGATCAGGAGTGACCTTGAGCTCGTTGGAATACCATTCGCTGATGGTGCGATAGGGCACGACGCGTTTCCAATCCTCAAGTCCTATCGGATCGAGCAAGGCGAGCTTCTCAACCCGGTCGGGAAACATGAGAGCGAAACGCGTGGCGAGCATGCCGCCCATGGAATGCCCAACGACACTCACATTCTCGATTCCAAGGTGATCAAGAAGAGCACGGGTATTGATGGCAAGTTGCTGGAAGCTGAACTGGTAATGCCGGGGCTTTGAAGACTTGCCAAAACCAATCTGGTCAGGAGCAACGACGCGGTAGCCTGCGGCGATAAGAACCCGGACCGTAGATTCCCAATAGTATCCGTTGAAGTTCTTGCCGTGGAGCAGCATGACGGTGCGACCGTTCGGATTCTCAGGGGTGACGTCCATGTAAGCCATTTCCAGCGTCTCGCGCTGCGACTCGAAACCGAAAACTTCCACCGGAAAAGGGTAGCTGACTTCTTCGAGACGACTTCCAAACCGCTCGGGAATTTCCTCACTCGCGCGTACGCAGGCGACGGCGAGAAGCAGGAAGAGAAGACCATGCTTCATGATCAAGAATCGTGTCTTCGGGGCTTTCACAGGAAGATCTTCGCAAGCTCAGTCATGGCGGAATAAACGCAAGTAATGCCTATCGTCGATGGCGACAAGTCATGATAGCAATCTAAAAACAGCGGACGGGCCTCCGTGAAAATTCCTATTTCCATCCCTAGAGTTGTTGTATGAATGACGCAAAATCCGACGGTCGTCTGCGGCTGCGAGTTCCGATCATTGCGACCCTGCTTGTGGGCCTGCTGATTGGTGCGCGAGGTGTCCTTGAACGCAAGCCGGTCAACCACGCCCCCGAGCCTGAACAGCCTCGCGGGTCCCTATTGCCGTTCTCCGCGACCGATGTGACGACCTACTTTTCATCCGTTCTGGATAAGCAGCCGGTCCGTGGGCAGGGCGGCGCCATTGTGTTTGAAGAAAGCAAAGCCGCCGAGCCAGAACACCGATATCGCGTCGTCATCATTAAGGAGCATAACGATTTGGTGATCACATTCAGCGCGGGGGGTGACACCGGGATGAATCTGGCACGCGAGTTCTTTGAGGCGCCGCTCTTTAAACCCAATGAAACCCAGCGCCTCTACGCGATGGTCGACCATGCCCAAGGCGCCCCGACCGAGCGGTTGCACCGATTCACCATCACGATGAGGATGCTTGCCTATCCCAACAACAGGCGTCTGACGGTGCGTTTCTCGCCATAAGGGTTACTTCATGCACGATCTTCGCTTGGGAATCATCGGCCTCGGAAACATGGGACAATTGCACGCCGATTCGATCGCAGGCGGTAAAGTGTCGCGGTGCCATTTGGCCGCCGTCTGTGATCCCGATCAGCTGGTGTTGAAAAGGTATGCGCACGCACGGCCGTTTCCATTGAGCTCGGAATTGATCGCGTCCGGCGAAGTGGATGCCATTCTGGTTGCAACGCCGCATTATTCTCACACGACGATCGGGATCGAGGCGCTTGAGGCCGGGCTGCACCTGCTTGTTGAAAAACCTCTTTGTGTTCACAAGGCCGACTGCGAGCGGTTGATCGCGGCTCATCGTTCAAGGAAGCAAGTCTTTGCAGCGATGTTCAATCAGCGCACGGATCCCTACTACCTCAAGCTGCGCGAATTGATCCGCAATGGCGAGCTCGGCACGATCCGGCGAATCAATTGGATCATCACGAATTGGTTTCGGACCGCTGCCTACTATTCCTCGGGAGGATGGCGCGCCACCTGGGCCGGTGAAGGAGGCGGAGTGTTGCTTAATCAATGCCCGCATCAACTCGATCTGTGGCAATGGCTTTTCGGGATGCCCCGCAAGGTGCGGGCATTCTGCCAGATCGGGCGCTACCACGACATCGAGGTCGAAGATGATGTCACCGCGTATCTCGAATATGAAAATGGCACGACCGGAGTCTTTATTACGTCCACCGGTGAAGCTCCCGGAACAGACCGCCTGGAAGTGACCGCTGAGAGAGGCCGTGTGGTGATCGAGCATGATCGCTTCCTTTACACGCGGAACGAAGTTCCCATGTCAAAGTTCTGCAACGAGTCGCCCGAGAGATTCAGCCAGCCCTCAGCTCGGAACGTCGAGATTCCCCTCTGCGGGCACGGCGGACAACATAATGAGGTTCTTCAGAACTTTGTCGATGCCATCCTGCAAGGCGAATCTCTCCTAGTACCGGCTGCAGAGGGAGTTCATTGCGTCGAGCTGGCAAACGCCATGCTCCTTTCGTCATTTACAGACAAGACTGTCGAAATTCCGATTGGTGCAAAGGCTTATGAACTTTTTCTAAAAGAAAAGATCACCTCATCGACAATTAGAAAGAAGGTCGCCAGCCTTCCGGTTTCTCCAATAGACGACTTCAGCAAGTCTTTCAAGCGCTAATCGATGTCGCATTCGGACGGAATGAATTATGCGCCGGAAGGCAAGCCTTCACCGGTATGTCAGCAGGACGATTTTCCCTTCGCGGCGACGCACCTCGATCACGGGCACATATACGGGCAATGTAATGGCTTAGTGGAGGCCGGAGGAGATCTGAGGTGGGTCTACGACCCCGATGAGTCGAAAGTCGGAGCCTTTCGCTCAAAGTTCCCGCAAGCGAAGCCGGCTGCGAGCTTTGAGGAGATCCTCGATGATGCCTCGATCAAACTCGTCGCCGCTGCGGCCATCCCCAGCGAGCGAGGTCCGCTCGGATGTCGCGTTATGGACTGCGGAAAAGACTATTTCACCGATAAGACTCCGTTTACGACTCTCGACCAGTTGAAGCAAGCAAGAGCAACCGCAGCGCGGACCGGAAAGAAATACATGGTCTACTACAGTGAGCGGCTGCATGCGGAGTGCGCCGTCCTCGCCGGTCAGCTCATCCAACAGGGCGCGATCGGACGGGTTTTTCAGACGATTGGGTCCGGTCCTCATCGACTAAGCGCTCGCTCTCGGCCGGGCTGGTTCTTTGAAAAAGCCAAGTACGGAGGAATCCTCTGTGACATTGGAAGCCATCAGAGCGACCATTTCCTTTTCTTCGCGGGGGCCAAGGATGCCAGGGTGAACTTCAGCGCCGCGGCGAATTTCGGCAACCCGGAATATCCGGAGCTGGAGGATTTTGGAGAGGCGTCACTCACGGCAGACAACGGGGCATCAGGCTACTATCGCGTCGATTGGTTTACTCCTGGCGGGCTTCGCAGTTGGGGCGACGGCCGCACATTCATCTTCGGCACAAAAGGCACCATCGAGCTCCGCAAATACGTCGAGCCAGCTGCAGCAAATCCTGAAGGCGATCAGCTCTACCTCGTCGATGACAAAGGGGAGCATCACATCTCATGCGCTGGAAAGATCGGCTATCCATTCTTCGGTCAATTGATCCTGGATTGTCTCAACCGGACCGAGAAGGCCATGACGCAGGATCACGCTTTCAAAGCGGCCGAGCTCTGCCTCAACGCCCAGGCCCAAGCCGTCCGTTTGCAATAGCACGAATACCGACACTACGTCGCGCTCTTTACTCTAGGTCCGGAGCGGGAGACTGGCAATGCCTTCCTTCGCGAGCTTTGGTCAAAAAGTGTTTGTTCAAGGCGGCGAGAATGCGTTCCATCGGCAATCCGATGACATTGCTCATCGAGCCTTCAACGCATTCGATCAACCGTCCTCGGTCCTCTTGGGCGGAATAACCTCCCGCTTTGTCGAGGGGATGGATGCTCCGCAGATAATCCTCAAGATCGACTGTCTGCCGCGAGCGGAATTTCACCCGCGTGGATTCGACAAAGCGGCAGAGTTTCCGTTCGCACTTCTGCACGAGGCAGACGCCCGTCAGCACTTCGTGAACTCGACCGCAAAGCCGTTCCAGCATGGCCCGCGCTTCGTGGAAATCGCCCGGCTTGCCAAAGACCTGCCCCTCGAGAGAGACCACCGTGTCGGCGCCCAGAACAACGCAGTCTGGAAACCTCGAGGCAACTTCCACCGCCTTGCGCTCCGCGTTGAGCAGGCAGAGTTCCCGCGGCGTCCACCCTCCTCCGGCTAGTTCTTCGGCCCGGGCGGTCTCTGTCTGAAAATCGATGCCCGCCATTCGGAGCAAATCGCGCCGCCGCGGAGAAGCGGACGCCAGGAGGAGAGCGGCGCGCGTCTTCGGACGATCAACGTTCAATCAAAGCGGTCACCGTGCGTGCCGGCAACCCATTTGCGCGTCGTGGTTCAACGGGGGGACGGTCAATTCCCAGCCGGGGCTCAAAAGGCCTCATGTCCATTCGATAGGCCGGTGCTCTCGCGGATGCTGGCAAGCTGCTTGCGAATGCGCCTGGAGGAGTCCGGACGATTGTTGATATTCGCGATGATTCCCGCCAGAAACGGTAGGATGGTCGCCGCTCCGGCTCCGATAAGTGCGACCGCCGTGCGCTGGCGCACCGTCTGATCGAACCTGTCGGCGATCAGGAGGCCGACACCGAAGCCGACCGCAGCTTGCGAAAGCGCAACAATGCCCGTCACAGGGAGGTTGTCGACAAATTTATCGAATGAAATGGAAGACATGTTGTTGCGCAACGTAGGTTTGTGGTGTGGGATTTTCAACTGGAAATGGAAAACAGGCGCGTTCTCGGAATCGATCCAGGCGAAGCTCGTGTGGGAGTTGCTGTAAGCGACGATCTCGGCATGCTGGCGCATCCTCTTGAAACTATCGATGTTTCGAAGCTTGATCCCTGCGATCGCATCGCCGAGCTTGCGGTGGAGAAGGCAGCGTGCGCGGTCATCGTCGGCGTGCCTCGCAACATGGACGGCTCGTTTGGTCCGGCGGCGGAGAAAGCGCGTGCGTTGATCGAGAAGCTCAGGCCGCGTGTCAAATGCAAGGTTATTCCCTGGGACGAGCGTCTGACAACCGTCTCAGCCCAGCGGGCCTTGAGGGAAGCCGGGAGAAAAGCGAAAAATCAACGCTCCGTGATCGATCAGGCGGCGGCCCAAATTCTTCTTCAAAGCTGGATTGACTCTCAGACATGAGATTGCGGCTGACCATCGCGTATGATGGCGGGCCGTATGCGGGTTGGCAGAGCCAGCCTCAAGGGAATGCCGTGCAGGATCTTCTTGAAAAGGCATTCTGGAAAATTGCAGGAACACGCGTGGCCGTGCATGGATCAGGCCGCACCGATGCCGGAGTTCATGCACTGGGCCAGTGCGCACATGTCGAGGTTTTCGGCAAGATGGACCCCGGCGATTGGCAGCGTGCCCTGAATGCCAATTTGCCCCCAACGATTCGCATCGTGAAGTCCTGCCGCGTGGCGGCGGATTTTCACGCGCGCTTTTCAGCCAAAGCAAAGGTTTACCGGTACCTCGTTCGTAACAGGCCCGTTCTTCCGCCGCATGAATTCGGCCGTGTCTGGCACGTGCCTCACACCCTGGACATCGAGACACTCCGCCGAGCGGCGGCGGTCTTGACCGGGTGCCATGACTTCGCGGCCTTTTCCGCCAATCGCGGCAAGGCTGCTCGCGAGACCGTAAGGACAATCCGCAAAATTGCCCTTTCGTGCCGGACCGGTCTGATTGCCCTGACGTTCGAGGGAGACGGCTTTCTTTACAAGATGGTTCGCATGCTGACGGCCGCAATGATTCGCGTGGCGCAGCAAGGTGAGAATCTCGACATTTTGCGAGCGCGGTTAAAGAAGGGCGCTCCGAAATGGAACCATGTTGCTCCGGCGGAGGGACTCTACCTCGTGCGGGTATTGTATTGAGGAGTAAATGTTGACTTGGTGCCAGTTTGGTGCCAACCTTGGGGGCATGAGCACAAAATCGTGGCCCAGGATCAAGGCAGTGATGAAGAATGGGAAGCCGATGGTGATGGTGGACGCGCGAATCGCCGGAAAGGGAGAGCGCCGCTTCTTTCCAACCAAACATGAGGCCGAGGGTTGGGCGCAACTTCAACGTGTGCGTCGAAAGAATGAAGGCGGTCGATCCTTCGATGATCGCGAGCTTTCGGTCTACGGACTGAGTGTCGCCGACGCCATCAAGTTCACCCTCGAACACTATCGCCGGCAAAAGGCCAGCGTGCCGGTGGATGAGGCCGTGCGGCAATTGGTCGCTTCCAAGCGAGCCGCAGGCCGGTCGGAATCCTACCTCTACGTTCTCAATTTCAATCTCGGGAAGCTGACCGCTCATTTCGATGGCCAGATGATCTCCACCATTACAACGCCGGACATCGAGCAATTTCTGGCCGGCATCAAGGCCGCTCCTGGGACGTGGAACACGATTCGGCGCGATGCGGTGACGTTATGGAGTTACGCGATAAAGGCCGGGTTCGCGAAGGAGAACGTTGCCAAGGCCGCAGAGCGAGCTCGCGCGATAGATAAGCCGCCCGGTATTCTATCGCCGGAAGAGACGGCGCGGCTTTTGTCGGAATCGAGAGACAATGATTTGCTCGCGTTCCATGCAATCGGACTTTTCGCCGGACTCCGTGTTTCCGAGATCAAGGCGCTTGACTGGCGCGACGTGGACCTTGCCGGGGGATTCATTCACGTCTCGGCGGCGACGAGCAAGACCCGGAGCCGTCGCTTGGTGCCGATTCAGGACAATCTCAAGGCATGGCTTCAGCCGATAGCCAAAACGCAAGGGCCAGTTGTTGAACGAGGATTGCGCAAGCGCCACGAGTCGGCGCGCAAGCGTGCCGGCATCACGGAATGGCCGGATAATTGCATGAGGCACTCCTTCGTGAGCTACCGCCTCACGGCAACAGGGAATGCCGCGCAGACGGCGCTCGAATCCGGCCACGATCAGGCCGTCTTGTTCGCGCATTACCGCGAGCTGGTGAAACCAAAGGACGCGGCGCGATATTGGCAAATCACGCCTTCTGCCGAGGCTGGCGAGAAGATTGTCGCGATTGCGTAGAGTCGGGCCGGTTGAACGGCAACCGAGTCGGTTTTGTTTGATTCAACAGCGTTCAAT
>JAXIPG010000145.1:0-4058 GCA_045403045.1 Terrimicrobiaceae bacterium | reverse complement strand
GTGCAGCCTCTCGCGCGGCGGGACTCATCTTGCGCCATGTTTTTTGAATGATGCCGAGAAACTTCGCGCGGGGATAGTCGGCATGTTGCGCCGCGAAACCCGCGATCTCATTTTCGAGAAAAACAAGACAGGCGGCATCTTCAAGGAGCTGTGTATTCGGATTGATCTTCAGTCCGGTCTTGGAAATCCAGGTGGCAGCCTTCTCAGCCTCTCGAGCCTCCGCGCCGGCTTGGAGGAGCAATTCGCGTGCGCGCTCCGCCTGTCTTCCATAGAGATCTTTCCGCCACGAGAGATACCCGGCTCTGCCCTCAGGAAACGAATTGCGAGGAACGCTCCAGCGCTCGAGATGCTGGCACCGTGCCGCTAAGCGAAGCAGCTCCGGGGCGTTCGGTGCGAGGCGAACGAGCCATGCCTCCATCCTGTCAGCGTAGACGAGTTCAGCGGGCCGTCCGTCCAGGCCCTTGGGATCGCCCGAATGAGCGGCGTCGATGAGTTGACGCGCAATTGCATAGGAATTCACCCGGGAATCCTACCATTAAAACACGCTGCGGACGAGACCGCCGTCGATGCGGAGCGCCGCGCCATTGATCGCCGAGGAAAGTGGACTGCTGACGAAAGTGACAAGGTCCGCAATTTCCCTGGGTTCGATCAGCCGCTCGATCAGCGATGTGGGGCGGTTCTCGCGCATGAAGCGGCGTTCGGCTTCTTCGGGAGCAACGCCGGGGAAGATGTCCTGCACGAACTTCTCCACGCCTTCCGTTTTTGTCGGGCCGGGCAGGATCGTGTTCACCGTGACCGCGGTCCCCTTGGTGAGTTCCGCCAGGCTGCGGGAGATGGAGAGCTGCATGGTCTTGGTCGCGGCGTAGTGCGCCATTTCCGGCGAAGGGCTGATCGCGGACTCGCTGGAGATGAAAATCACGCGGCCGGTTTTGCGTTCGAGCATGGTCTTGAGGTAGTGCCGGGCCAGCCGCACACCGCTCAGGATGTTGACCTCGAACAGGCGTTGCCAGGCTTCATCGGTTTCGTCAAAGAAGCCCACGGCTTCGTAGATGCCGAGGTTGTTCACGAGGATGTCGACTTGCGGGAATTGGCGGATCGTCTCAGCCGTGCCCTCGACCGCGGCGTTGTCGGCGATGAGCCGTTCGAGCTTTGCCTCGGGAACGTCACGACGGATCGAGGCGATGGCGGCATCCGCACTGGAAGCGGAGCGGCCGTTGATGATGGCACGAGCACCCTCTCGGGCCAGCGAGCAGGCGATTTCGAGGCCGATGCCTCCGGTGGAAGCAGTAACGAGAGCGAGTTGGTTGTCGAATTTCAGGTTCATATGATTGCGTATTGTGATGTTTGATCAGGAATTGGAAATGCGGCGTTGCCGGGCGAACTTCCACTCGCCGGGCGTCAACCGATTCAATGCGAGACCTGGAATTCACCAAGGGCTGGGAGACGCAGGTGCACACGCAGTCCTGGTGCTCTGCCGGAAAGAGTAATATCTCCTCCATGACCGCGAAAAATGGACCGGGCGATGGAAAGGCCTAGGCCGACGCCGCCAGTGTCGCGGCTTCTTGAGGTCTCGAGGCGCACGAAGGGATCGAAGACCTTCTCCCGGTCCGCCTCGGGAATCCCCGGGCCGTCATCCTCCACGACGATCTCGACGCCCTGTTCCGAGGAGCCAAGCGCCACCCGCGCACCTTCGCCGTAGCGCACGGCATTCTCGATTACATTGCGGATGGCGCGCCGTAGCGCCGTCGGCCGGCACGAATAGGGAAGCCTCCCGTCGCGCTGAAACTCCACGTTCCAACCGAGATCGGCCTGGTCGTCGCAGATGCTCTCCAGCAAGGCGTTGAGGTCCATCACGCGGGTTGGCTCGGTAATGGATTCGGATTGGGCGAAGGAAAGCGCCGCCTCGGCCATGCCCTGCATTTCATCAAGTGTTGCGGCAAACTTTTCCCGCGTCTCCGCGTCGGAGATGAATTCCGTACGCAGGCGCAGGGAGGTGATCGGGGTGCGCAGGTCGTGCCCGATGGCGGCGAGCATGCGCGTGCGGTCATCGAGAAACCGGCGCAGGCGAATCTGCATGCGGTTGAACGCCGCGACGGTGCAGCGAATGTCGTCCGGACCTTTCTCGGGCAGCGATTCCAGTTCCTCGCCGCGGCCGAGCCTTTCGGCCGACTTGGCAAGGTGGCGCAACGGCCGCGAGATCCGCCGCGCGACGAAAAGAGCCACGAAGCCCGAGGCTCTGCACGCCTTCGACATGACCGCCTCCGAAGTCAGCGCCGTCGTCAGCCAGCAGAACCTGACCCTGCCATCCGGCTCGCTGCGCGAAGGTGGCCGCGAGCTGCCAGTCGAGATCAACGCCAGCCCGGAGACCGTCCAGGCGTTTCTCGACATCCCGCTGCGCTCGGTGGGCGGACGCACCGTGCTGCTGCGCGACGTCGCCAACATCCGCGATGGAGAAGCGGTCTCGACAAACATCGCGCGCCTCGATGGACAGAACGCCGTGATGATCTCGATCCTGAAACTTGGCAACGCCTCGACCGTGGACATCATCGACGGCATCCTGGCCCGTCTCCCGGAGATCCGCGCCTCCGCCCCTCCCGGGATGAACATCGAGCCCATCTTCGATCAATCCGTCTTTGTCCGCGCCGCCGTGAAGGGCGTGGAGCACGAAATCCTGCTGGTTGGCGGGCTCGTGGCCACCGTGGTCCTCGTCTTTCTTGGTTCCTGGCGTTCGACGCTCATTGTGCTCACGTCCATTCCTCTCGCCCTGCTGTGCTCGATCATCGGCCTGAACCTGGCGGGCGCGACGTTCAATCTGATGACGCTGGGCGGACTCGCTCTGGCCATCGGCATCCTCGTGGACAACGCGCTCGTCGAGATCGAGAATATCAAACGCCAGGTGTCGCTGGGGAAGGACGTGCGCACCGCAATTCTAGACGGCGCCCGCGAGGTCGCCTTCCCGAAATTCGTCTCGACGATCTCCATTTGCATCGTCTTCTTGCCGATCTTTCTGCTCAGCGGAACGGCGACGGACGTCTTCCGTCCGCTCGCGCTCGCCGTCGTCTTTGCCATGCTCGCGAGCTACCTGCTGGCCCGCACGCTCGTGCCGACGCTCGCGTCGATCATTCTCCCCGCCGAGATTGGCGCCGACGAACGAATGGGCCATATCGCCCCGCGAGGACTCGCGCGGGTGCATCTGGCGATCGAGCGTGGGCTCGACCGCCTCAATGAAGCGCAACACGCCGTTCTTTCCTTCCTTTTCCGGCGGAAGGTCCTCATCCTTGCCCCGGTCGCTGTTGTCCTCGGCCTCGGAGCACTCGCGGGCTGGAAATCCGGACGCGAGTTTTTCCCGAAGACGGATGCCGGCCTTATCCGGCTCTTCGTGCGCATTCCCAGCGGCATTCGCGTGGAGGATACCGCGCGCGTCATGGCCGACATCCAGCGCGAGATTCGCGACATCATTCCGAAAAATGAGCTTCAATTCGTCGTCGAGAACATTGGCGCACCGAACCCGATCAACCTGGCCTGGGTGGAAACCGCCGCGATCAGCTCCGCGGACGGTGAAATCCTCGTCCAGCTCCACGGCGACCACGGTCCCAGCGGCGGCTACGAGGCGAAGATTCGGGCGATGCTGGCGGCCAAGTTCCCCGACGTGCAGGCGTTCTTCCAGCCGGCGGACGCCACCAGCCAGACGCTGGCGTCCGGCGCGCCCACGACCTTCGAAGTCCGCTTCATCGGCCGCGACCGCCCGTTCTGGCTGTGGCTCACAGGAACGCCGCTAAGCGTCCCCGCGCTCATGGGCATCATCATGGTCGTCGGCGTTTCCACGGCCAATAGCGTGCTCGTCACGAGCTTTGCGCGGATTCGTTTCGATTGAAGGCTTGCGGGCGGACGCCGCGGCCATGGAAGCCGTCACGACACGGCTTCGGCCCGTTTTGATGACCGCTCTCGCGATGATTCTCGGCGTGATTCCGATGGCCATCGGCCATGCGGAAGGCGGCGAGCAGAACGCCCCACTGGGTCGCGCCGTCATCGGCGGTCTCGTTTTCGGCACCTGCGCG
>JAXIPG010000027.1:0-8141 GCA_045403045.1 Terrimicrobiaceae bacterium | reverse complement strand
CGAGAATTTGCCGCTGCGTGAACATTTGCCACCAAAACTGGAAATGGTGCTGGTGCAGTCGATCCGTTTCTTGTCCCGCCGGAATCTTGCTCTTCGGCCACGGCAGCGACCCCTTGTTTTGCTCCCACCATTTCTCCGCCCGCGCGTAGAGAGCCTGGTCGGCGGCGGCGTGGCGCGCATAGTATTTGCCGCTTTGTTTCCAGACTAGGACTAGGTTGTGCGTCGGCGGAATAAACGGGCCGGTGTAGCGCGTGTCGGTAGCGACCACGACTTCGTCTTCGTCGTCAGCTTCCACGTCGGCACCATTGTCGCCAAAAAGTTCTGCGCCTTCATCTTCCGAACGCGAGGGGTCGTGTGCCGGATCACAACCGGACGCGGAAGCCTGCAAGCCGTAGGCGCTCATCGGCAGGAGTTGCTCCGGCGAGAGCGCGCGGACGGAGGCAATGATGGCGTCGTTGTTGCCGCAGTGAGGGCAGATGTAGCGGCCCTTCTCCGACACATGGCCTCGGTGCGGATCGAAGCTCTGTCCCGCGGGGCTGGTCACGGGCGTTTCCGGCAACAGTTCGCCTCGCCACTGGAAAACTTCCTCACTGCGCGGGCAGAGGAGCACGGTGAGCGGCACTTTCTTGCGATGCGGCTTCCGCTTCTTCCGCGTCTTCGAGTCCTGCATGTATGCGCGCGCCATCACTGTTTCGTAACAGTGCGGGCAGCACACGTGGCCGCGGTCCAGCATCCCTGAGCGGACTGCGGCCTGCATGCCGTCGCTTTCGCCTTGGGCTACGTAAAGCCCGCCTTCGGGATGCGCGTAGGTCCAACGAGCACTGCCTTTGCCGTTGGAATTGCGCGGGCTGTGGAGCATGAGCGCCGGGTCGGCGACAAGCGCCGCCGGCTCGATTTCCCAATCGAATTTCTTCCCGCACTTCGGGCACTCGCAGTCCGGGTAGTAGCGGATGCTGGGGCTCTTGCCGGCGATGATATAATTGGAAAACAGCGGCACGTGCTTGCCGCAATTCGCGCCCGTGCAAATGGCGGACTTCACCCAAAACGTGTAAATGACATCTGACTCACCGAGCGGTTCAGTGGCGGGCGCGGTCCACGCCGCGGCGGTCCTGTAGAGAGCGAGCATCGTATCGCGCAGCGGTTTGCCCGACCAAGGGACGATGCGGTCAGCAAGCCGATTAAACGCGTCTTCCAGCGCGGGCAAATCCACAGGCTCGACCTCTGTCTTCACGATGAACCAGGCGACCGGATTCAAGTCCACGCCGACGACCTTGCACCCGAGTCGCAACGCCTCGACGACTGTGGTGCCGCCGCCCATGAACGGGTCTAGGACGACCTTGCCATGCATGTCCGGGTCGTTCGTGTGGTCACGGTAAAACTCCGCCATGATGTCCGTGCCCGCCGGTTGAGCGCGCCGAGCAGGATGGCGCGAAAGACGCACGATGCACGCCGCGCGAACCATTTGTGCATCTGGTAAATCGGCTTGAACGAATTGCGCTCCGGAAGTGCGAGCCGGTTGATTTCGACAATGGGAAAGTCTTCTTCGATGGCGCGTTTCATAATCCGAGAGAGCGAGTTTCGTGACCTTGCGAGCAATGCCTGCGGTTCCGCTCGTTGAGGTTGATAACGACGTTGTGGTAATTGGCGCGCACTTTGTCGAAGAATTGAGGGTCTTCCTCAAAGCTCAGAACAATCCAGTCCAGGAACGCGTCGCTGTATTGTGCGGAGCTAAACTTGCCGTGATAGAAAAATTCTGGCCGCTCATCCGTTCCATGCGTCCGCCGGACGGAAAGAACGTCGTGGGTATTGATTTGCGCGCCTCCACCAAGTCGGGAGTTCGCGATCCGCACGACATCGCTCTGACGATAGGGATGAGTCTTGTCTGGATCGAGCGTGACGCACGGAGTGGCATCGGAGTCGGCGACCACGCGCACCTTTCGATCGCCGTCCGATGGCTCAATCGCTCCGGCCGCCACAACGCGGAACTCCGTTCCAGCCGGAGCCTCCACAACCTGTCGGATACCGGCCAACCACGACGCACGCATGACTTCTATCTGCCGGTCGAGGAACTGTCGAAGATCGGCGCTCGTGCCCGGCTCGCTTTTTGCGCCGTGGCGGAAGTAGATCGTGCCGGTGCGAAATGCGAAACGCTCATCTCCGGCAGCATTGGCGTATTGACCATCGGTGATGAAAACGAGCGGGACATCGACCGGCCCGACGTAGAGTCCGGCGATGGGCTGGCCATCGCGTTCACAGCCGAACAGCACGAGATTGCCGACGTTGATGCCTGTATATTTTCTGAGCTTGTCGCTGATGCGGGCGATGTCGAAGTCGAGGATGGGCTTGCAATCTAGGCCACTTGTCTTTCCGTTGTTATCCACACCGAAGAGCAGCACGCCGCCGCCTGAGTTGGCAAACGCGGCGGTATCTTTGAGGACCTCCAGCCACTCGCCTTTACTTGCAGGGTTGAATGCGCTTTTGAAATCAACGGTGGTCGATTCGCCACGGGTTTCGAGCGCTGCGGCAACGAGTTGCTGATGGTGGGTGGCGCTCATATCAGAAGGTCGCCGGACTTATAGACGATCAGGCCCTGGATGTGATCGAAGTGGGCGTCCGCGGTGGCGATTTCATTGATGCCGAGGCGGCGGGCGACAGCGAGGTTGATTGAATCAATGGTGAGCAGCCCGAATTGCCGTTGCAGTTCGAGCGCGACGGCGAAGTCAGTTTTCTCGGCTTCGATCAGCGCCAGCTCGCCACCAAGCAGCGCCCGCACATCGTCGGCATAAACAGAGAGCTGCCGCACCATCTCCGGTTTTCCCGCGAGGGCCTTGGCGGGATTCGACGACGCGCGCCCCCCAGCTTGCGCCTCCTGCATCATCCGCCGATGGCAGAACTCGGCGACGACGAACCCGGAAATAACCCCGTTGACCGCGCGCGTGTTGCAGCGGGAAACCAATTGCCGACATCGAACCGACTGGCCGGTTCGGGCGTAAAGGAGCACGTTGGTGTCGATGAAGACGGTGCTGCCGTTGGTGATATCGTCGAGGTTCATTGATCGAAGAAATCTGCCTCCATCGTCTCCCGGAGTTGATCGGGCGTCAGGCGCAGCGGATCGGCTTCGAGCAGCCGGGCAAGGCCGGACTTTTTGCCGCGTGGCTGCGCCTGCTGTTGAAGGTAGGCGGCGATTGCTTCCTGAATGACTTCGCTGATCGCGCGCTTCTCGCGGGCGGCGGCGACTTTGAGGTCTTGATAGACCTCCTCTTCGAGTTGGGTACCGATTTTGATTTTCATGGCGTTAGTTGCGCTCGAGTTCGAGCCAGGGAACGAGGACTTCCATGAGCGAGAAGCCACCGTGCTGGTAAAGGCGGTTTGATGCCGCACCGGGCTTGCGCGTGCGGATGCGCCCGCGGAGCAACGCAAGCCGGCGCGACGGGACGAGCTGCAAATCGGGATGCCACGCAGGGAAAGGAACGTCCGGCGGAAATTCGCGCCAGCGCGATTGCTCGACGAGGGAACCGGCATCTGAGTGGAGCGGTGTGGCTTCCGCGCCCGCGCCGAAAAAGACGTATCCGTGATCGCTCGTGACGACGATCGGCACACCCGCGGGGATAGCCTGGACGGTGTATTTCCAGATCGGCTCGATGTAGGCGGCGAATTTCTCGAACAGTTTTTCGCCGCGAGCGTCGTCGTCGGAAAAGACGCCGTCCGGATAGTGCGACCAAACCAGCAGGCTGCGACCGGCCGGAAAATTGTCGCGCGAGTTCGGCTGGCCGAAATAGAACGCCTGCGCGTTCTTCTCAGTGAGTTCGCGTCGTCCGGGAAGATCCGAGGGGCTGAGTGGTTTGCCGAGCACCCGTTCCTCAACGAATGAACGCGTCTCCGTCGGCAGGCTCGTGGCAATGACGCGAGCGCTCTTCACACGGAAGCCAGACGCAGCGGCGTGCGCGAGGAGCATGGGCATTTCACGCAATGAGAGGCCGTCGAACACCACAGCGGCGTGCGGCGAGGGCAGCGCCAGCGGTGCGGAAAGCCCGAGCCAGTCGGCGAGCTTTGGCGCGACCGCAGACGCGGCGGCGAGTTCATCCCAAACGCGCGGCGCACCGGCGGCGATCAATTCCTCCAGCCCGCAGACAGCGGCTTCACCTTTGCGAAGGTAGTCTTCGCTCGACGATGCCGCATAGCGCTCGGCGCTCCACACGGTGCCGGTGAGCCAATCGGTAAGGGCCTGGTGCCGGGAGCCTTCATCGACGAGTCGCTGGAGATCAAAGTCGAGGTCGGACATGGCGTTCAATTCGCGCTGCCGGAAATCGCGAGCGTGACCCGGCACGCGCCCGGCGTGAAATCGGGGAGGCGCTCCAGCATTTCCTCCGTCTCCGCTTTCGTGAAGGCACCGGAAAACTCCAGCGACGCCTCGCCGCCAAATCGCCCGATGCCGCTCAACGTGCCGCGAACGAACGATGGCAGCGCGGACATTTCGGTTTCGCGTTCGTTGAAGGCGAGTGCGATGCGCACCTTCTCGACGCGCGGATCGTTGCGCGACTCCAGCAGACGCGCGACTTCCTGCCGGACCTGCTGGCGTGACATGAGGAAGCTCGTGGAAATGGTGTCCACGCCCGGCGTCGGCGACGGCCCCGGAGTCGGACCAGGACCGGGCCGGAACGGACCCGGCGAAGGTCCCGACCCGGGCGGCACTGGCCCCGGACGCGGGCCGGGCGCAGGTGTGTTCGGCACATGGAAAGGGGCGCAGATGACCGCTTCGGCGAGTTGGTCGCCGGAGAGCCGGGTCTGCCGCCCGCAGACGTGGCCTTGGTCCTCAGCCGAGTGCTGGAGGCCAATGACGTTCCCGAGCACGACGAGATTGCGGATCGCTTCGTGAAAAACGGTCTGAGCAAGCAGCATCGGGAAGCCCGGTGTATTCCGGTATTCCTCCTCGACCTGACTGACCTTGTGCCCGACCAACTCGGCGGCGCGGCCGGCGAGATGCTCCTGCACGAAGGCGGGCGGATAGAGTTGGCGGAGGACATGCTGGATGATCTGCTCGCGCGTCGCTGCTGCCGGCAGGTTTTCCCGCTGAAAATCTGACTCAGTAGCGGTCGCTCCGTATCGAGCGACTTGCACGAAGGCGAAGTTCGTTTTCCGCAGGTATTCGAGGGCGTTCTTTTTGTCTTCGTTACCAATCTTCGTGAATTCGTCACGGCGGGTAGCTTCGTCGGCCGTCTGTGCGAGGCGATCTGCGGCGATGGAGTTCTGCGCGTATTTGATCAGGTCCGGGTTCTTGTGCAGATCCACACGCTCGTCGCGCGGCTCGACGAGCAGCACGGTATTGCGGCGACGCAGACCGAAGAAGAGCTGATAGATTTGCTCCGGCGCCAAGCGGCGCGGTGAGATGACAAGTCGGGTGTCGCTGCCGAGGCGGGCGTCGAGACTCTGCTGCACCGTCGTGGAATCGGTGAAGATGACCGCGTCCTGATCGCGCAGGATGTCGTTGCACCACCACGAGACGATTCGGTCGCGCGCCTCATCCTCGCCGATGCTCAGCGCGCGCAGGTTCACCTTCGAGTGCGCATTTTCGCGCGTGTCGAAGAACAACGAGCCGCCGCGCTCGTGAAAATAGGAACCGAACCGTTTGAAGTTGGTGAGCGAGAGCTGGAAAGCGTTGTAGTCCGCGTCCGGCGTGAGGACTTGCCGTGCAAGCTCATCGGAGGTCAGGCCCGGTTCACGTGCGGACGGCGCGAGGCTCGCCAGCAAGACCGCAGAGGCGATGCGGTCGGCGAATGGGCTGGTTCGCAATTCGCGGAAGTTGGATTCGGCGCAGGTAATGAGGTTTTGCGACGGATCAAGATCGGCGAGCCACGTGCGCAACTCCGGCTCAGCAATGCTGGCGTCAGCCAGGGTGATGAGATGTGTCGCCTCGCACCGCGCGCGGACGAGCGCCGCGAGAAAACCAAGCGCGCCGCGTGTGCCTTGGAATCCGCCTTTCGAGCGCACCCGGACGAGCGCGACATCGAGCAGTTCCGGAGTGAACGGATAGGATTCCCGCAGTTGCTCGGCGTAACCTGCGGGAATCGAGATACCGAATCGCCGCCAACTATTGAGGTAGCTCTGAATGACGGCGTCGATCTCGGACGAAGGCTCGACGGGCGAGACGGTGAAGAGCCGGTGAAAAAGAATCTTCCGCCGATCGGCGGAGTCTTGGAAACGAAGCTCGACGCGGGCGACGCGTTTGAGCGTCTGGCCGGGTTCCTGATTTCCGTCATACACGGAGGCGACCAACGCCACGTTGGAGCCCGCGCGATTCGCTTCCTCGGACACCATCTGTAAGAAGTTGAGGTTCCGCTGGCGCAACGCCGGATCGCTGATCGAACGCACGCCGCTTTCCAGCTCGTCGAAAATTAGCACCAGTTTCTTTTCACCGACCGCGCGCCGAAATTCGTCAATGCTCGGTGGCTGCTCGGTCCGAAATTGGACGCCGAGTTCCAGCCCCACGACACCCCAAAGCGATTCAAGGGGAAAATCAGTAAACTTCCGGCACACCAGTCGGGTGTCAGCGGGAGCTTGGAAGGTGAGGCCATGCCGGCTGAGCCACTCGCTGAGCTGATCGCCCGCGGTCACCAAATGGAGGGGTATGAGGGCGTCGTGCGATTTGCCGACGCCCTTCGGACCTTCCAGCAAGAAAAGCCCCGGCTCGGGGCCCTCGGAATTCAGTCGCGTGTGCAGCGTGCTGACCAGCCGCCGCAATTCGCCGGTGACGAACGTGGAATCAAAAAACTCCCGAGCCCGCGACTCCAGTGAGCGTCGCTTCGGATCACTTACTCGTTCAATGTCGATGACACCATGCAGACGACCGGCCAGAACATCCTTCCGAGGTTTGAGAAGCGAACTGATCATGGCACCACTTTAGATCATATTCTATCTGTGTCAAGAAAACTAGATATGTCTTCTATTTTAACTAAATTTGCGTAGCGGGACTCCTGGATTCCTAGGCTTGCGGATTCACAGCACATCGAGCGTGCAGCCGGCGCCGTTATCGAACGGGGTGACGCGGGCTTCGACTTCGGCGAGGGGTTGCGGACGGTTTCGAAGCCGAAGCGGCGGTAGGTTTAGGCAAAGATTTCGCATTCGATAACGGTGTAGTCGCAGATCGTGCAGAACTTGAACTGGTCGCCGGTGACTTTACGGTGCGAGCGGTCGGCGATGATAAGGCCGCAGACGGAAACGCGTTCGCCAGGATAGCGGGCGAGGTCGCTGATGCGGCAATAGGTGTCCCCGGCGACGTTCGGGATTGATCGAGCGGGTGGAGACATGGCCGGCGGCTGCCTGTTTCATTGTCCCACGGTAGCCCTGACGATCCGAGGATTACCGAATTGGGTTCGACTTGGAGGGAAGAGGTTTCTTCCTTGAGCGAAGCCGGAGGCACCGTCTTCGACGCACCCCTCTCAACGAAAACCCAGGTTTCCGTAACGCTTCCTGATGCGGCTCTCGCCGCGCGGTAGACTGCGCCCCGCCCCGGCTCACCCGCCCGGCGAAGACTCCCGAGTGTGTAGGGCAGCAGCGATCATCTGCGCCGTCTTTTCTTCGCTCTAGGCCATTCCGCCTCGTGCTTCCGCGCGGAAAGCTTGCCCGCTCCGGTGCGGGCGTCGCAGATCATAGCGGAAGAACCCTCCGGGCCGTGCCCACCTTTCACCAAGCGCGCACAGCGGAGCTGTCACGCTTCCTGCGGACCTCCGCCCGGCGAGAGTGAGTCGGAAGGTGCCGCCTCGCTCAGTCGCTCGCCCCCGCTCATTTGGCGCGGGGCCTGGAAGGAAGAGAGAAAGGTGTTTTTCCTTGATGCTCGGCGGCGTCGCCGATCTCGCTGAAACTACCAAGTCACCAAGCTGACCTCACTCGACGATGGGCTAAACCAAGCGCGTTGATGGGTCTCGATTCGCGCTGCCGAATCCGGCTGTCGGCTGTGAGCCAGCACATAGCCGGCAGGATCAAGCCACGTCACCCGGTCGTCGTTGATGAGAGCGACGACGGGATACGCCGGTGAGCGCGGCGGAAATTCCCCCACGGCGACGGCCGCGATCTCCAGTGGGAATTCCGCCTCGAAAACTCTCCGCGGCCGAACCTCTTCCGCCCATTCGCGAAGCCGCTGCGGA
>JAXIPG010000264.1:0-9700 GCA_045403045.1 Terrimicrobiaceae bacterium | reverse complement strand
GACGTCGTTAGCCAGCTGAGACGCGAAATGGAACTCGCCCCCGAAAAACTCCTCGATTTCGCCTCGCGAACCGATGTGACCGCTGCGGCCACCTTTCGAGCTGCTGCTTAACTCACACTTCAAAATGGCCAAACCCTAGTCTCCGCGAAGCGGAGTCCTAGCAGCCTGTCTGAAAGGGCGGGTTCATTTTTTCGACGATTTCTCACGCTTCGAACTTCGGCTTCATTCGAAGAGTCCGACAGGCTGCTAGGCCGTCGGACTTACAACCGAGCGGGATTTCGTGCGAGGGGATTCTGGAACAACGCGATGGCCGCCTCAACGGGCTCCTACGGCTTCAGTTCCCGCGTGCGTCGCACGCCGGGGCTCGTATACTTTTGGAGAATCATGCCCATTTACGAATTCTATTCGCCGGATACCAATCGAATCTACAGCTTTTTCGCGCGAAGCCTGGCTCAGGGGCGGCTGACGCCGCGTTGTCCTGACAATCCTCAGGCGCGCATGGAGCGCATGATTTCGCGTTTCGCAGTCACCGGCCGCGCGAAGGAGAAATCCGATTCGCCCGCGGAGGCTGACAGTCTTGATCCGCGCATGGAGCGGGTGATGGCGGAAATGGAGAGCGAAATGTCCTCAATGAGCGAGGACAATCCCGACCCGCGCCAGCTTGGCCGGTTGATGCGCAAGATGACGGAAGCGACCGGGCAGAAGATGCCTGAAGCGATGGAGCAGATGATTCAGCGGCTCGAGCAAGGCGAGGATCCGGAGAAACTTGAGGAGGAATTCGGAGATTCGCTCGAAAACCTCGGCGAGGATTTCGGTGAATCCGCCGCAGGCGAGGAGAAGCCGGGCCCCCTGAAACTGCGGCGCCAGCGACCCACGCGCGATCCGGTTCTTTATGAGATGAGCGACTATCTTTAGCTTGCGATTGCCGCCAATCGGCGCGCGGCGGCGAGGGTGTCGATGTCGCGAACGGTCTTGTCCCAGCGGATGCGTTTGATGCGTGGGAATCGCAAGGCAAATCCGCTTGCGTGGCGACCGCTTTCCTGGATCGAATCAAAGGCGACCTCGATGACAATCGCGGGTTCGACCTCGATTCGATTGCCGCGCCCCGAGACCGCCAGGTTGAGGAACTTGGTAGTGAGCTCTTCGATTTCCACATCCGTGAGGCCTGAATAGGCCTTGCCGATGGGCAGGAGCGCGCTGCTGGATTCGTCGCGCACGGCGAAGGTGTAGTCGCTGAGTACTTTTTTGCGCCGGCCGTGCCCGTATTCGACGGCGACGACCGCCACGTCGAGCGTCGCGAAATCCTTTTTCAGCTTGATCCAGAAAAGGCCGCGGCGCCCGGGCGTGTAGAAGCTGGAGGGATCCTTGGCCATCAATCCCTCGTTTCCCCGCTCCCTGGCGGCCAGGAAGGCTGTTTCGATCTCCTCTGAGCTGAAGGCCCGAGTGAGTCTTGCATGAAGGAACGGCCCTTCCAAAGTCAAACTGTCAAGAAGGCGTCGGCGTTCGGCGAGGGAGGTCTTCAACAGCGAAGTATCGTCCAGAAGCAAAAGGTCGAAAATCACGAAGACCACGGGGATCTGTTCTCCGAGAAAAAGATCCGGCTCTCGTCGCCCGAGCCGCCTTTGCAGCTCGAGGAAAGGCATCGCGCGGCCCGCTTCCCACGCGAGAATTTCTCCGTCAAAAACCGCGGGTCGGCCGAGCTTGCACGCGGCAACTGCAAGTTCAGGAAAGGATTCCGTGATGCGCCGAAGGTCGCGCGAAAAGATTTCCCCGCGGCCATGTGCGCAGTGAATCTGCGCGCGGATGCCGTCGAGTTTGTCCTCGATCCAAACGGTGCCGCCTGCTCCGAGCCTCTCCCAGACTGCAGCGCTGTCGGGCTCCGGACTGGCGAGCATGCATCGGACAGGCTGGAACAAAGTCAGCTCAGCATCCCCGAGGCGACCCTGCTTGGCGAGCAGCGCCGCCCTGCCAATATTGCCGAGGAGCATGTGGGCTTCGCGAAGGTCAGAGATATGCTGATCAAAAGCCGCGGCAATGGCATCTTCGAGCAAGCCTTCCTTGAGGCCGATGCGGAGATCTCCCGTGAGAATTCGAACGAGATAGCCGGCTGCCGGCGCCGGTATTTGCCCGAAGACACTGGCGAGGATCTCCGCTTTCAGGAGCGGGCCGCGTGCAGCGCGCAGGTTTCCGATAATCTCTCCGAGTTCGCTCAACGGCAGCGCGCGACGTCCAGGTCTTGCGCGCATCGCCTCCGCGGCAGTCAGTCCGCTATCGTTGTGCCGGCGGCTGATTGTGCGAAGATCCACCTCAGAAAGGCCGCTGGCAGCGAGGAGGGCGCTGCGGATGATGGCGCCACCCACGTTGAGCGGTTGTCCATCGCATTGCGGAAAGGCGCGTCCTGTCAGCCAGACGACTGCGAGGGGAAGTTCGTTGTCGTCGAGCGAGCGAAGGTATTCGGCAAGCCTGCGAATCTTGTCGAGTTTTCCGGTTGACTCGCGCACGGTTTCGCAAACGTGACAAAAGCGATTGAAATCCGCGTCCTCCATCGATGCATCGGGCTCCCGGGAGAGATCTGTCGGGGCGGGCATGGATATGGAGAACTCGAGTTGATTTGCTCCAGTTAATGCCCAAGCCTCGATGCCTCGCTCGCGAAGATCGCGCGCAAATTCCTGCGCGAATCCGTGAAGGGTGAGCACACGATTGGGACGCACGGCTTCGACATAGGGCGTTTCGCCGTCCTCAAGGGCCTCGGTGCAAAACTTCACGACGGCCGCAAGCGTTTCGCGAACAGGGGGAAACGTGAGAAACAAAGGCCAGATCGCGCGGGTCGCGAGGATCAAGCCAAAGTCCCGCTCCCGGCAGAGGCACGCCCCGTTTATAGTCGACGGCAACCATCTCGACCTCCGACCATCACTTCCGTTTGCGACCGGTCGGGAAAGCGGGGCAACGCCAGGCCGAAAGAAAAAAGCCCAAGCCAATAAGCACCAAGAAAAGCGAAAGAAATTGTCCGCGCGTAAACGGCCCGGTGAGCGGCGCGTCCGGTTCGCGAAACACTTCGCCGATCATCCGTAAGATCGCATAGCCAATGAAGAAGACGCCGGTCAGAACTCCATTGGGCAGTCGAAACCGTGTGCGCAGAATCCAAAGGATCGCGAAGAGCAGGACACCTTCAAGCGCAGCTTCATAAAGTTGCGAGGGATGACGCGGCGACAGCGTACCGGCAAGTTGCGCCTTCAGGGCCGGGGAATGGCGCACATTTTCGATCACGTTCTCGACGCTGATCCATTGAGGATTGATCGCGGCGGCTTCGCTCAGCGCGAGTTGCACCGTCTCAGGCGGCGCTTCGTAGAGCTCTTTCGGAAACTGCATCGCCCAAGGCACGCTGGAAACCCGGCCGTAGAGCTCTCCGTTGATAAAGTTTGCCAACCGCCCAAGAAATAGGCCGACGGGCGCGGCGACCACGAGGTTATCGCCGATGTTTCGCCAGGAGACCTTGTGCCGAAAAGAATACCAAAGCGTGTACAGCGTGAGGCCGAGGATGCCGCCATGGGCGGACATCCCGCCGTCCATCACACGGAAGAAAATGAGCGGGTTCTGCAAGAAATTCTCCAGATCGTAAAAAAGCATGTAGCCGAGCCGTCCGCCAAGCAACACGCCGAAAATTGCTCCACCTATGATGAAATCCGAAACTTTCTCCACGGGAATGTCGCAATAGCCGAGCTGTGAAAGCCGCCGGACGACGAGAATGCCGACAAAGAAGGCGGCCACGTACGCAAGCCCATACCAGCGCACACCGAAATTTTCGCTGAAGCGGAGAAGAAATGGACTGAGATCGTGAACGTAGTAGGCAAGCATGGGCAGGCGGGAGACTCTTAGCCGTCAAGATCCTGATCTCAACATTCAAATTGTCCCGGATTGACAGTTTGCTTTGGAAGCGCTTTACCTCTCGGGAGTGAAACCACCTCTCCTCGTTATCGTTGGCGCGGCAGGAGCCGTTCTATTGACGTCATGCACTACGCTGGAGAACCGGGCAGATCTTTACTCCCCGCGAAACTACTATGCCAACGGTCCTTATACGCGAATGCTGCATGACGGAATTCCCACAGTGAAGTTGGTCTTCGTCCAGGCGTCGGCGAGCAGGTCCGAAGCTTACTATCAGGGCGGCAAGTAATCGCGGCGACGCACGGTCTGATCACTCGACCGTCACGCTCTTGGCGAGGTTCCGCGGTTTGTCCACATCGCAGCCCAATTCGACCGCGATGTGGTATGCGAGGAGCTGGAGGGGAATGACCGCGAGAATCGGGGTAAGGTAATCCGGAGCCTTGGGAATGAGAATGACGTCATCAGCGACTTTGGCGAGCGACTTGTCGCCTTCGGTACCAAGGGCGATGACGTGGCCGTTTCGCGCCTTGACCTCCTCGATGTTGCTGAGGTTCTTCTCGAAAACCGCGTCCCGGGGGGCAATGAAAACCGAGGGCGTCTCTTCGTTCACCAAGGCAATGACGCCGTGCTTGAGCTCGGCGCTCGGATATCCCGATGCAGCGATGTAACTGATCTCCTTGAGCTTCAGGGCGCCTTCGAGCGCGATGGGATAGTTGGCCTGCCGACCCATAAAGAGGAAGTTCTTTACGCTGGAATATTTTTTTGCGATGGCCGCCACCTGGCCGTCGAGTTCGAGCGCCTTTGCCACTTTGTCGGGCAGCTTTTCGAGCTCGGAAATAATGTCGAGGCCCTCGGCATAGGAAAGGTAATGAATACGGCCAAGCAGGAGAGCGAGCAGTGTGACGATGGTGAGCTGGGAGGTGAAGGATTTTGTCGCCGCCACGCCGATCTCCGGTCCAGCATGCATATAGACACCTCCATCGCTTTCGCGGGCGATCGTGCTGGCGACATTGTTGCAGATCCCGAGGGTTCGATGGCCCTTTCGCTGGCTCTCGCGCAGGGCGGCAAGCGTGTCGGCCGTCTCCCCGCTCTGGCTGATCACGAAGACAAGTGTGTCGCGTGTCATTGGCAGGTTGCGGTAGCGCAATTCGCTTGCAAATTCGCACTCCACCGGAAGGTGAGCGAGCGACTCGATGAGGTACTCGCCGACCATTGCGGCATGAAAGGCCGTGCCGCAGCCGCTCAATACGATTCGCTCGACTTGGCGAAGTTCGGCGTTGGTCATTTCGAGGCCACCGAGCTTGGCGGTGGCCTCTTCCATCGAAAGTCGTCCTCGCATCGCATCTCGCACGGAGTTCGGCTGCTCGAAGATTTCCTTGAGCATGTAGTGGGCGAACTTTCCCTTGTCCACATCCTCGGCCATGAATTCGACCTTGCTGACCTGGAAGCTCGCATCGGAACCCGCAAGAGTGGAAATATCGAAACCATCCGCCCTGAGGGTGACGATTTCGTAATCGTTGAGATAGACCGCGTCGCGCGTATGCGCGACGATGGCGCAGACGTCGCTCGCGAGGAAATGCTCGCCCTTTCCAACGCCAAGCACGAGCGGACTCCCACGCCGGGCGCCGATAAGCACACCGGGAACATCCGCATGTATGACCGCAATGCCATAGGTGCCGATGACCTGTCGCAGCGATTCCCGCACGGCCTCGACGAGCGCGGCCTGCGTTTTTTCGTGACGCCCTTCGAAGGTCGCACCTATCAGGTGGGCGAGCACCTCGGTGTCCGTCTGAGATTGGAAAACATGGCCCTTTTCTTCGAGTTGCGCCCGAAGCGAGGAGTAGTTTTCGATGACACCGTTGTGCACAAGCACAAGGCGCCGGCTTTGGTCAAAATGCGGATGGGCATTCTCGTTGGTCACGCCTCCATGGGTCGCCCAACGGGTATGACTGATGCCGAGATTCCCGTGCGGAGGACTTGCAGAAATGACTTTCGAAAGATCGGCGATGCGTCCAACGGTCTTTCGCACTTCGATGCCTCCCCCGTTGAGGGTGGCGATGCCCGCCGAATCATAGCCGCGGTACTCGAGACGCCGCAAACCGTCGAGCAGGATCGGAACCGCGTCTGCCCTACCGATGTAACCAACAATGCCGCACATAGATTTTTTGAATCGTGACAAATTCAGGTAAAGGTGGGCAAGATGCAATTCCCGCTTATGAATGAGCTTCCCCTGATCCTTCCTGTCAACCGTACTCTCGCAATCATTATGGGCGGAGGAGCCGGCACGAGGCTCTTCCCTTTGACAAAAGAAAGGGCCAAGCCCGCCGTGCCGCTTGGTGGCAAGTACAGGCTGGTTGATATCCCGATTAGCAATTGTTTGAACTCCGGCATTCGGAGCATCTATGTGCTCACCCAGTTCAATAGCATGTCGCTGCACCGGCATATCAACGCCAGCTACAAGTTCGACAATTTCACGCCAAGTTTCGTCGAGATTCTGGCGGCGCAGCAGACGCCCGAGGGATCGCATTGGTACCAGGGAACGGCCGACGCCGTCCGACAGAACCTTCGGTATTTCCTCGAACGTCCGGTCGATTACTACATCATTCTGAGCGGCGACCAGCTTTACCGGATGGACTACCGCCAGGTTTTGCGCCAGCACCTCGAGACAGGTTCGGACATAACCGTGGGCACCATTCCCGTGAACCGCACGTCGGCGCCGGGTTTCGGGATTATGCATACCGATGACAGGCGCAAGATCATCGAGTTTGTTGAGAAGCCGAAGGACCCTGAAGTCCTCAACGGCCTGCGAATTCCCGCGGACCTCCTGCGGGCCATCGGCCAACCCGAAGACGCCGACCTCTACCAGGCGTCGATGGGTATCTACGTATTCAAGCGCGAAGTTCTCAAGGAATGTCTCGACAACGATTTCGCCGATTTCGGCAAGAATATCATCCCCGCAGCCATCAGGAAATACAAGGTGACGGCTTATATTTTTCAGGGGTATTGGGAGGACATCGGAACGATCTCTGCATTCTTCGAGGCGAATCTCAACCTGACCGACCCCAATCCCAGTTTCAACTTCAACGAACCCGGAGCGCCTGTCTATACGCACCCGCGCTTTCTGCCGGCAAGCATCATTCGATCGACTCATATTGATCGTTCCCTGATTTGCGACGGCTGCGTCGTCGAGAAGTCCTCCATCGAGCGCAGCATTATAGGCATCCGTTCCATCGTAGCTTCGGACACAGTCCTCAAAGATGTTATCTTGATGGGTGCCGACTACTACGAAAAGGACTTGGGAAGGAGCAGGGGGGACGCTCCGAATATCGGAATCGGGCGCGACTGTAACATTCAAACTGCAATCATCGACAAGAATGCGCGGATTGGCGACAATGTCGTAATCTCGCCGGAGGGTAAGGACAAGGAAATGAACGGTGAAGGATTCTACATCCGCGACGGAATCGTCGTCATACCGAAAAGCAGTGTCATCGCGTCGGGAACTCGTATATAGCAGCGCGCTACAAGATGAGGATAAGAGCGCTTGCGTTGCTGCTTCTTTGTACGCTAGTCGCCGGCTGTTATTTCGATCATCCGCTGACGGGCGGACCTTTGAAAGACATTAATAGCTGGCTGCTCGGTGTGTGGGAGCACAAGGACGCAAAAGGGAGAGTGTATCGCGCAAGGGTCGTTCCTCTCACAGGCGACCGCTATTTCGTGAGCTTTCAGGCCACCGGGCGAAGAAATCGAGGCAAAAAGGTCTGGGACTTCGAGGGCTGGATTTCGCGTGTCGCCTACAGCCGCTTTCTTTCGTTGAAGTGCAATGTCAGTTCGGGGGAAGTGCCTGAAGGAGGGTTCGTATTCGTCAACTATCAGGTGATCGATCAGAATACCGTCATCATCCGCCCCTTACAACTTGACTCGCCGCCCGAAACCTCGAGCTACGAACTTCGCGCTGAGGTTCGTCGCCGACTGAAGGAACAGTCCCTGATGCCGGAGGAGGGCTCGAAATGGAAGAGGATCTCCGAAATTTATTGGGACCCTGGTTATACGGGAGAGCAGCCGCCGCAGCCGCTGCGCTTCCCGTCTTATTCGGCGCCGCCCGTGAATAAGGTCTCGGAGGATCGCAAACCCGGATCTTCACCTTTGAGCATTCCGGAATAGACTTGGAGATCGCGGGCGGAAAAGCAGCAAAAAACAATCTCATCAAAGCTGGAGGGGTTTGCATCGACAAAATCGTTGACCGTTCCGACGGCGATTACCGCTGCGTCTTCAAGCGGATATCCGTAAACGCCGGTGCTGACCGAGGGGAACGCGATGCTCCGCAAGCTCTTCTCATGAGCGATTTCGAGCGAACGTCTATAGCATGATGCCAAAAGCTCCGCCTCGCCTCGGTGCCCACCGTGCCATACCGGACCCACCGTGTGGATGACATAGCGCGCGGTGAGCCTGTGGCCCTTGGTGATCTTTGCATCGCCGGTCTGACAGCCACCGAGTGTGCGGCATTCCTCAAGCAAACCGGGCCCTGCGGCTCTGTGGATGGCTCCATCCACGCCGCCGCCGCCAAGTAAAGTGGTGTTTGCCGCATTAACGATCGCATCGACGGCCAGCGTTGTAATGTCAGCCTGAATGGCTCGCAGTGTTGCCATAGCAGCCTAAAGTCGCTCCGCGGATCTCCAAAATCCAGGACAGATTCAGGGCAAAATATTTTTTTCTGTCATATTGTTATGCCCTCAGTCGTTCATTATAAATCTTTTACATGAAGCCGCCGCGGGAAGGTAAAAAGTTTTGCATTTTTCTTTGAACATCGACCCTCAGGCGGAGTCTAACTTATCGGTTAAGGCAGCATATTCGGGCCACCGCGGTTCAGTTTCCCTTTGTTCTGAGCATCGTTCGCGAGTGGCCCGAATCTTTTCTTCATCCAGCTTGGCTATTTTTCGGTCTTCTTCCCCGCTTGCCACGCCTCGACCCCTTCAGCTATGAGCCGGGATGCCATGCCTGACACGGTGCTTGTTGTTGAAGATGAAGCCGATGTGGTGGATTTGCTGCGCTACAACCTCACCAAAGCGGGATTCTCAGTGCTCATTGCCGGCGATGGTCTTAAAGGACTCGAAATCGCTCGCAAGAACCGGCCTGACGTTATTGTGCTCGATCTCATGCTTCCCGGGATGGATGGATATTATGTCTGTAAAGAGCTTAGAAAGGATTCCGACACCGAGGCTCTGCCAATTCTCATGCTAACGGCAAGGGGCGAACCGAGCGAGCGCGTTCACGGTTTGGAGATAGGGGCCGACGACTATGTCACAAAGCCTTTCAGTCCGCGTGAGCTCGTTTTACGGGTCCAGGCCCTGCTCCGGCGATCGCGTTCCAAGTCGCAAGTTGAAGTGCTTGAAGTAGATGATTTTCACTTGGATAAGAACAAATTCGATGTGCGGCTCGAGGGTCGTCGCCTGGATCTGACAACAACGGAGTTCAAGCTTCTGACAGTCTTGATCGAACGTCGCGGACGCACTCAGTCCCGCGAGACGCTGCTCTACGATGTCTGGGGCTATCAGAATCCCATCGATACCAGGACGGTGGACACCCATATTCGACGGCTGCGGGAAAAGCTCGGCAGGCATGCTTCGCAGCTGGAAACAGTCCGAGGCGAAGGTTATCGCTTCAATACGGTCTTGATTCCTTAGGGCTATTTACTTGACTCAACCTATCCAAGATGTAGTGGTCTGGAATGCCTGAGGACTATCCGCGCACCTTGGTGGAACTTGAGCGGCGGTTTTCGGATGATGCCGCATGCCGACAGTACCTTTTTGAGTTGCGGTGG
>JAXIPG010000148.1:0-3226 GCA_045403045.1 Terrimicrobiaceae bacterium | reverse complement strand
TCCCGGGTTCGCCGTTCGCAGCGGGAAGCGATCCCGTTGAAGTGGCAGTGGACCCAACGGCCAAGTTCGCCTACGTGGCAAACCAAGTTAGCCACAACGTCTCGGTCTATAGCATCGGAGGAAACGGAGCCCTGACACCTAGCCCAGGTTCCCCGTTCAGTGCGGGGATCGAGTCCGTTTCGGTGGCGGTGAACCCAACGGCCAAGTTCGCCTACGTGGTAAGCAAGTTCAGCCACAACGTCTCGGCCTACCAGATCAGTGAAAACGGGACCTTGACGCCCGTTGCCGGTTCGCCATTCCCCGCGGGGGTTGGACCCAATTCTATGGCGTTCAGTCCTCCAGTCTTTTTGGAAACATGGATTCCGGCACCGGCGAAACCATCGATGTAAAATGAATGCAATCCCTTAGCCCCAAAGGCGGCTTAAGCACCCACAACTCTGGCGGAGGCGGAGCGGTTTTGGAAAATCCTGCCGCCAGGAGCGCCGAACGTCATTGCGTTCGAGCGGGGGGCCGCATGATCGAGGATTTCGAATATCCAGACGCAGACGCCGGGGAGGAGCAGGACTGCTGGTTCCCACCAGCGGGAAGCAGCAACAGGAATCCCCCCTTGCCCGAAGTCCAAAATCCCATCTTGACCGCCGTTCGCGACGCTTTACGCCGCCACGGATGCCGGCACGTCTTCATTATGACGGGGAAAGGCATTTCGGAAAAGGCGGCAGAAAAGTGGTTTGGCTCTGAGTTGATGCCCACATTGGGACGGATGCTTTTCGATGCCATCGTGAGCGGCGACGCAGAATTTTCTGAGAAGGTCAGGGAGGCCATCCGAGAGGCCGACATCCTTTTCCGTCGTGACAAGGAGGCGAATCTAGTGCCGCGCTTTTTCCGATATGTTGAAGGTCTTCCCGATCCTCTGCCGACGCTTGGAGAGATCAAACGAGGCTTTGAGAAATCCCTCGGGAAAAAACTGAGTGGCCGCCAGTGGCAAAACCTTCGCGGAGCAATGTATTTGGATCGCCATCCGCGCGGCAAATCAGGCCGGCGGAAACAATAGGGGAACACGGACGCCGAAACTTTGTTCCCTTATCTTTGCCGACACCCGCAATGACCTGCATGAGCGCGTCCTCCGGCTTGTTCGCGCGCTCGAAGCTCAGCGTTGAAACGATGAATGAATCGTAATTCAAGGTCGCCAGCACTCCGGGTAGCGCAGCAAGCGCATCGAGGACTTCGTGATGCGCTGGTACGAGCGCGCCGACGGTGTGCTTCAACCAACCGCGGAAAGCTCCCGGCGAGTGCCTTTGCAATCCCTGCGAGATTTCTGCGCAGAGCTGATGAGAAAGTTTGGCTTATTGCTCTTGATCAGCTGTTCTAACAGCTCGACATCATCTTTTTCGGCCACACCGAGAGTCCGGCAGTATTCGAGGCCGTGCTGGAGCAAACCCGGCCAACTCGCGACGGGATGACCTTCGATCTCCTGATTCCCGCAGGCCTCGATCGAAACGCCAGTCCCGGCAATGATCACGACCCGGCCCTTGGCGATGTCTTCCTTAAGCTTCTGGATAAGAGTTTCTCGATTCAATTCTAAACCCCTCGCAGTTACCACGCGATGCTAGACAAGACGAGGGGCGCTGACAAGCAAAACGAGCAGCAAGCCCTGATTGAAGCACGCTGTTGACAAATGCGCAGGACTTCACTCAGGAGCGACACGACCCGGCGATCGCTTTCCGTGGACCCGCAGCGACGCGGCTGGCAACCCAACTCCTGGAGGAACCTCTCAACTTTCAGTCCAAAGCCTGGCTGAGCGCCTCCGCCGTCTCCCTTGTCTGTTCGTAGCCGCCGTGGGACGTGGTTAAGGAGGATCGTGGCCGCGCTGTGGCGAAGTCCATGCGCTGTGATCTCCCCCGCAAAGATAAACGGCGACCCCGCGAAGGCGATCCCGCCGGGGCAAAGGATTCGGCGACCTTTGGACGTCTCCTGTAGGGCCTTCCACTCCTCTAGCGTCTGGCTTAAGCGCCCGGGACGGGCACATCCTGGAAGACGCCCCTGTCAAGAGTGACCCACTTTCGGTCGTCTAGGGGCTGTTGACCAAAACGCTGAGTTTTGGAGGCCGAGTTGCCCTCGATGCCGCCTAATAGACAATGGCAGCGGATTGATGCAATAATCCGAACAGCGTTGCCAAAGTGCTTACGAAACCATCCAGGAGTAGCTTTGCAGCCGAAAAGACGCCTCCTTGCCATGATTCTGAAGTTTTGAATTCCCGCGATGAAGTAATCCTGGATACTTTGCTTCCAGAGTCCCCTCCAACGAGCGCGCTTAAAGCCGTGATGAACGGCCGCCTCGCCAAAGTTGCGCTCTTGGAACCAATGGCGACGCTTTCGGGTCACAATGAGCCGCCGGGGAGTGGGATTGCTTGCGGGCTTTGTTCAGCAACTCTTGACCGGCAAAGCGTTTTAAGGTGCGTCCGTTCTTATCTCGTGTGCAAAGTTGGCGAAGTCGGCATCGTTCGCAGATTCCGCGCTTGGTGCGATACTCGTAATAGCCGCGACTGGGAACAAAGTGATGACGAGAGAGGGTCCTTCCCGCCGGGCACTTGTAGCAATCGGTTTCTCTTTGATAGGCAAACCGGGGGGATAGATTCCCACGCTTCGTAAAGAATTTTGAAGTCAGATACTTCGTGAGTGCGCCATTTTCAGGAAAGCTGGCCGCGTTTGCCTCCAAATCCTCGACGAACGCATCGAACACTTTCCGCGTCATTATCGCTAGCATACCGCAGCCAATACCACACGCTGGCGTTGAACATGCGCGCGGCCCTGCCGGGGGCGCCGTTCCTCGCCTTAACCGGCACGCCGCTCATCGCCGGCGAAGAGCGGATCAAGGGAAGTCTTCGACGATTGCGTTTCGAGCTACGACTTCCAGCAGTCGGTCGAGGACCGCGCGACCGGTCCACGCGGTCGCCTTTCGCAGCGGCCTTCATTCAGAGCCAGCTATGTCTCGAAAGGCAGACTCCAGGCAATGCTCGACCGGGAACTCGAATTGAATATTGAGCGGCTGGGCGGCGCCCGCGGCGACACCACCGCGTTTTTTGCCTTCGCCGACACCGTAGTCGCGCGCAGCTTCAAGGGCACGAATGAGTGTCACGGCTGGATGGGCATCAAGTTCCAAAGCCGTCCGCACGACGAACCCAGCCAGATCCTCATGCACGTGCGCATGCTCGATGCCGAGGCTTCAT
>JAXIPG010000154.1:0-18542 GCA_045403045.1 Terrimicrobiaceae bacterium | reverse complement strand
GATCAGCTCGACCTCCTCCCGGCCAATCCGGCGTCCCTGAACGATGCGGGCCGCAAACATTCCCGGCTCCTAAACCCTGGCGATCCCGGAAGCCAGCAAAATCTTACGCCAGACTCAAAAATGGGGCGCTAAACACATACGATTTCCTGAAATCGTATTTTTCCCAATGCGAATGGAATGAGGTTTACGATTTCATTGAATTTATCATCGCGAGCATCTCTGAAGGGCCTATTGACATTGACGACCTTCCTACAGCCCTAAACGACGTCTTGGTCGAAGAGAATTCAGCATACCGCATGCTGGGTGGAAAGTTTGCCCCAATTACGAACGAAGCTGAGATGGCAGAGGTGGAGGCCGCGGCGGCCAACCAGGAAGATGCGGTCAGAGTACACCTGAACGCCGCCATAGGTTTTCTCTCGGATAGAAAAAAGCCTGATTACCGCAACTCGATCAAGGAATCGATTTCAGCGATCGAGAGCCTGATGAAGATTCTCACGGGCGTGAAGTCAGCTACGCTATCAGAGGGACTTAAAAGGATCAATTCGGTGGTGGAGCTCCATCCCGCCCTACGACAAGCTTTCGAGAAGCTATACGCCTACACCAGTGACGAGGAAGGCGTCAGGCACGCAATCTTTGATAAGTCCAAAGTCACTCACGGTGACGCGAAATTCATCTTAGTCTCGTGCTCTGCGTTCATAAACTACGTGTTTGAGAAATTCGCTGAGAAGAACCAGGACCTGAAATGACGTGGCAAACGGTCTTTTTGCTGATGGCTTTGAATTGCATCACATGCGCGGCCACCAGCACGTTCCAATCTCGCTCTGCCGGAGGAACAGCAGAAGGCGTTCCAATTACGCGAATACTCAGCTGATTCCGGGCGTGGTGAACAACCCCATTGGCCGCTATAGATGGCACCGGCAGCCGTCCGTGAGGCAGGTTCACAACGGGGAAAAAGAAAATTGGCATTGGGGGCACCGATACATTGGCCATATCCGGCACACATTGGATGGGGGGCTTTTCATTCCCTGTTGCGGATCGCCGCCACTGATTGCAAAATGCATTCATCGCAAGGGCGGAACCCCTTTCCGCTATTCTGCTTTGATCATTCACCAGAGAAGGCTGTTCCCCGCTCCAGATTCCCATTCAAAAGCAACCGACTCGCTTTATCATAGAACAAGACACCAAAACATTATGAACACATTGAGACCAATACTAACGGCAAGTTTCCTGGCGATTACACCTTGCGTCCTTGCCCAGGATTACGACTCCTCCACACCAAGAATTCGGCATACTCAAGCCGCCCCGGATTACGATTCATCTGCGCCCAAACTTCAACCTGCCCCAATGCCACCCCCGCGTGTCAATGATCATACTGTAAACGCCGCCCAACTTGAGCAGCTTTCCGAGCTTAAGTATCGTAATGAGCTACGATCATTACGTATCGAGGTGGACGTGCTCAGTGCCAAGGTCCAGGCGATTGAGGAGGAGTTGCGGCGGCGGGCGCAAAAAACAAGGTAAATTGCTACATACTAATGTTCGACAAAGAAATGAAACTCGATCCAAACCAAATATACAAAGTCTTCCACCAGATCTGGTATCGAAACAAAAGCGAAGGGATATTCATTACTGATCTCCAGTTTGATGAGGGGGGCTTGGTATCTGGTCTTTTGCTGGACCACGAATCATGACGGAGAGTATCCATCCTATCGTCATCAGATTGATCCCTCTTTGCTTGTTCCATGCCCTTCGGCATCACATGAGTTTTCGATAGAAATGCCAGTAGAAATTCCCGAGAACCCTCTTTTTACAGAGCTAATTCAGGAGCGTAAGGAATTCAAATGACTGAGCCAGTACCACGCGCTAAATTATTACCGATCGAGCCAAGCGCGCTCATCCCGCATCCGATTGCGCTCCAGCGCAAGAAGATCGCTCTTCCTTTGCCCTCGGGCGGGCGGGCCGCTATTCTGGACCTTTTCGCAGCGCTCTGATGCCACGGAGGGGGCACGGAGACGCAAGAAAAGGCCATTCTGTTCAGCCGTCAGATGCCGATGGCCTTCTTTTTGCGGCAGAACGCCACCCGGCATTTTAGCGAGCAAAAGCGAGCGTGGGGCTGCTTGGCCCAAAATCGCTTCCTGCAGAATTCACACAGCCGAAACACAAACGCCTTCTTGCCGGTTTTGTCATCTTTGGGTCGCCAAATTCCGCTGTTGCTCATTTGCTGAAATGGCATTCAGAGGGTCAGTCCGTGCATATGTGCAGTTTGCGTTTAAGGAGCCTAATTGTACGAGAACTCTCGTGTTCCTCTTGATCAGCCATGCACGGGCTTGCTTACGCGGATCATTGCAACGCATCGGGCGGACGCCCCAGCGTTTCGCCGAGGGCACGTAGTCCGCTCTCTAGCAATTTTTTCGCAGCGCTCTCATCGTAGGCGCGAAGTTCCTCGCCGCTAAAGGATTCGAGCCTCTTCTCTCGAACGACACCGGCCGCCAGATCAAGCATCCGGTCCCGAGAGGCCTCTCGTTCTAGTATCCGTCCACTTCGCACAGCAAATGATAGAAAGCGCCCTCATACTCGCCGCGTGCTCGACGCGGCATCCCCTCTTAAAACCATGCTCTCGATTACCAGTCAAGCTAAGTCTGCACATATGCACGGACTGACCACTTTCGCATTTGTGGCTATCCAATCGTCAGGAGCGAGAATATGCTCGCCACTCTTGTTGACGCAAGGTGACCTGACCAGCACAATAGATCGTGCTGCATTTAGTGCTGTCCATAAGCTTCGGATTCGCGGCTATCGAGATTTGTGCGGGCGCAGGCTATTAGTTTGTCGTGCCCTTCAGAGGGCTGAATCAACTTCTTAAAAAGAGCAACCACATTCACAATCAGGGCTCGTCGCTTGGTGGGGTATTCTTTGCAAAGTTGCTTTACGACGTAGTCAACCTCGTAACTTTGCCATAAAACTGTGTCTCGCTCTTTATGCTGTTTGGACGGGTTGTCTGCCATAGACAAAACTCACCGCACGAACAGCGGGGCGCAACCGTCAATCGCCAACCCGCAGAAGGTGCTCCCACTGCTGAAATTCGCCTTTGAACCCCATGCTCTCCGCAACCTGGAAGCTCGCGATGACGCATCGCTCGATTTGCTTACCGGACTTCCCGGCAGTTTCGCACGTTCGCCGATACTCCCTGCGGGACTGATAGAGGTGGGAAACAAATCTGTCGCGCTCGACCGGCGTTGATTGTAGCAGGGTCAGCAGCTTTTCGAGGGTTTCTCTAGCCCGTTGGATTTGGTCAATCAGGGCTGCGCGGTTCACATATCGTGTAATATCACGATACTCTCCGGGCGATCAAGCATCATCCGACGGGTCTAAAGCGAGATACTGGCACTGATTGTGCTCCAGTCGTTTGTAGTGGCAGTCCAAAAAGAATCGGAGGTGATCGTGCGGATCGAGGACATTTCTCTTCTCGAAGCCCAGCAGAATTTTACGCTCGCCCATTTTCCCAACGGCAAGGTTCTCATCGGGCGCTCTCTCGCGGACTGCGAACGTCGGCTGGACAGCTCCATGTTCTTTCGCGCCAGCAGGGACTGTATTGTCAACCTCAGCCAAGTGAAACAATCACGACTGAGCAAAGACGGAGGTCTCATTTTTCTGCTAAAGGACGAAAAAGAGGTCGTGCTTTCTCGCAGGCAAACCTTTCTCTTCCGTAAAACACGCGGTCTCTAGCGGGATTCAAGGTCCATAGGACATCCGCAAACATTAGCGGCTTTCGGTGGACTTGTTATGAAAAAGCGTTATGACTACGCCATATTGGTAATGTTGTCATCGCAATACATTGAAAGCAAGGAATTTAGGTGTCTCTAATGCATATGATGAGCTTCTATGCGCGCCCTGTATACCGGCTCCTTCGTCATAAGGTCACCGCGTAGCGCATGCTGTGTATTTCGTCTCCGTGGTTTTTTTGCGGTGGTTGGTCGCGAATCGCTCAGGCGCATATCTTTTCGCTCATGGAATTCAGCAGCTGCTCCTGAAAGCCAGGTTCGTAGTTCCACGACAGCTGTCCAAGAGACTTTCTCAGGGTGAGGATGTGTATTCCGTCGCGACGGACCTCCTCCATCCCGGTAGTCATCCGCTCAACCAAAGAATTCCCGTCGGCCAGAGGAGCTTCAAGTAACGGTGCCTCGCCGCTCCATCCTTCTAGGTCCGAGGGATTGACAATCTCAAGTTGGACTTCGACAGAATTGACGGTCAGAGTGACTTCGGCAAATCGATCGCCCGGTCCGGTGCAGCGATGTTCGATGGCGTCGTTAATAGCCTCGGTGGCGGCCGGTTTAAACTCATCGAGAAATTTCTGGTCGTGCACTCCCTGGTCCCCGAGGAATCCGATGAGACACATGGCGACCTCTGAGATATCCGCAGGTTCCGAAAAGATCAAGTGGAGCGAACAGGACGTTTGCAGCTTCATATGGTAGGTGTTTCATAGCGATGGCCACGACGCAGCGCGTTGCTTGGCGCTGACGTTGCGCTGGTGGGCGGAGGCTACGCATTTTTGTCTGGAGGTAGCTATAACCAAGTAAGCTCCGAATGCTTGCTCCTTGCGTTGCATCATTTCTTATTGTGACAGGCGTGCCCAAAATGATGTCCAACGAGTCGCCTTGTTCGGCGAATGGCCGGCTCGCAAATAAAGGTTTGGGCAACCGAAGCGAAAACCTGGCATTGCCAGAAAACGCCTACACTCGTCTCAGAACACGACGGATAAAGGTGGCCCGCGAAGCTCGATTCCAAGTTGCCCGCTATTCCAAATCGGCGATCCAATCCCATAAGGGTTTCAGATCTTCAACGTCGAGCGCCAATCGCCGAGCATCCTTATCGAGATCAATGGCATGCCGCAGTCGAGCCTTTGCCTCCTCAGTGCGGCCGGTCAGGGTGGAGCTTACATCCGAAAATTCTACCGCGGCGGGCTCCGATACCCAGATGGCGTTGCCTATACGCATACGTTTCTCGTGGATGGCTGCCGTAAAGATCCTCTTCATCATCCGTAGCCTCCCTGATGCTGAATTAAAGGTGAATACTTTTGGAGCCCATCCGTTTCAACATTGGGTAAAACGTGAAAATCATAAGTCTCTTCCAGAGTGGAATGTCAGGCGGGCCGGAGCGGCTGGACAATTCCCCTCATGATCGTGCTCAGTTTGTGCCTCACGGGTTTTCTCCAGGCCCAAGCACCCGCCAGAGCCGCCTCAGGCGCCTGCACAGCAAGGCGGAGAACACTCGTCACTTTTGCCAACCCCTTGCGCCAGGATGCCCGCCACGGGCCTTTTCAATGGCTGGGCAACATGAGGGCGGCGGGGCAAGAGCAAGATTCTTATAGGCGTCCCCGAGCCTTATTCCATGATTCTCAGAACCGTTCCCGCTGCGGAGAGCGAGCCAGCCGTATTTCATCGTCACGATTTCGTTCTCCTGACCGACGATATGAAAGCTTGGGTTGTGCGGATTTCAGACATTCCCGTTCTTGAAGCCTGCGAGAATTATACGCGCGTCCATTTCGCCGACGGCACGGCTCTCATACGGCGCTCCCTCCGGTACTGCGAGAGCAGGTTGGACAGCTCCACCTTCTTTCGCGCCTCGCGTGACTGTATCGTCAACCTCAGCCACGTGAAACAAACACGCCTTCTCGAGGACGGAGGTCTCATTTTCGTTCTCAGGGACGGCAAAGAGGTCGACTAATCAGCTTCACGCCTTGCTTGATCGCCAGGACGATCCTTGTTTGCGACAGAGTGGCGTTGCCACAACGTGGCTCACGCCAACACGCTTCGATGACAGCTCGCGCCGGTCCGCCATCCCCATTCAGGCAGCGTCGGAATCCTTCCGCGCTGTTGCCTTCGATTCTCACCCGCATGATAACCTTTCCAGCCTCGTCTTGGACGCAGGCCACGCTATATCTCTTATGAGCCGAGCGAAGCGAGACAGACTGCCGCAGGCAGCCCGAAGGGCGAAGGCGAAGCCGTAGTCAATTCGATTCCAATGTAGTTCATGGCAGTTCCTCCTGTTTTGATTCCCCGTACTCTCGCGCATCCCAGGATTCCCTGCTTTCATGCTAACTGACCCCCTTTCACACCGGAGGCGGGAGTAAAATACTTTTTAGCAAAAGGTATTGAGTTGAGTATTAGGGAACAAGGGATGAAGGTAGAGAGCAATCAGGCCATGTATTATGTCTTGGCAACTCCATTTTGAATCTATCGCGCATCCTGGGGAGCAGACTGCACGGCATCACCGCCAGCCAGCGGAGTCGACTGTCGCGTCGGGCGAGAACGCTGCTCTGATGCTGAATGTTGATAGCCAATGATCACTCTGTTTCTCAGTCACGCCTCCGAGGACCAGGAATATTTTGTTCGACCTCTGGCGGAAGCGTTGAAATCAGATTTTAAAGTTTGGTATTCCGAATACGAGCTCACCCTTGGAGACCCACTCCTAAAGAAGATAGACGAGGGATTGCGCTGCTGCGACTACGGGATCGTTGTCTTGAGCCAGCACTTCTTTGCCAAGAGATGGCCTCGGGCGGAGCTCGATGGTCTGTTCGGCCTTGAGACTACGGAACGGAAGGTAATTCTCCCAATTTGGAAAGGCGTGTCCGAGGACGAGGTTCGCGGCTTCTCTCCGATCCTCGCAGGGTATCTTGGGATTTCCACGGATCAAGGGATGGCGAGGGTCGTGAATGAGATTAAGCGAGCGGTGGGCCTCGTGGACCGATACAAAGGACTGCAGGAAGCTGCCTGGAAAGAGAAGTTTTCTTCATTGGACGCAGATTGGAAACACCAGAAAGCGGCGGACACCCTCGCTCGGACGACCGATGGAGTGCGGCAAGTGACTGAGGTCGCTCACGAGATTATCGCTGAGGCTCGGTCTCGGGTTGAGGAACTTAAGGGACTCGAAGTCGTCAAGCTTAATGTTTCAGACCGTTACAGTGGCTTATTTCGCACATTTATAGAAGGGCCAAGAGGCTTCGTGATGAACGTGTTCTTCGAAGCTCCCGTAACGAACGCGGTAGACTACTGTGAGTTAAAAGTGCTGATTCACGATCAGACAGCTGAAATCATAAAAGAATTCGAGTTCCTTCCAAAATTTGATAGAGAACTCAAGGTTTACTGGCAGGGGAGCGGTAAGACTTTTGCCACTGGCGGTGCGCTGCTAGACTTCGTGTTCGAGTGCTTTGCAGATTTGCTCAGTAGCAAAAACTCCTAGGCAAAGGTGATTGCTCGCGGGGCGCCATAGGTCATCCGACGGCTCAGGCCTTAACTCCATGACCACGAGCGATTGTCCTGACCCTCCGTGAAACCCTTCCGGCGGACTTGATTCTTTCCTGCACCAGCAAAGGCGCGCGGCGAGTTTTCAAGATGATTTTATGAAATCAAAGACTGCCCCCCAGGAAGTTGGTTCGGATCAAGAGTAGCACCACACTTGGGGCAGGTGTAACCATCAGTTTTGAGCCTAGCGACGATCTCTTGGCTCTTGTGGTCGCACTTCGGACAGGTAACCTGGACAGTTTCTTTCTCGAGCATGGTGAGACGATTTTACCGCTCTTACCGTACCCAAAGGGAACGGTTCTTGTCAATCCACAGCGCCTTGATGATCATCGCGGCAGGCGTTGTTGTTGTAGCCATAGGCGAGCCGCAACATGAAGACGACGGGGTCTTTGACGGTCTGACTTTGCGGAGTTTCATGCTGCTACCTTTTTCGGCAAAATGTCATTCCCCAATCCGCGCTCGCAGGGAATTTGACGATTGCAGACTTTGCCAGTTTTCGAGCAAGGCGATCCGCCACGGTGCCTCTGTTCTTTGGTTTTCTTGAACGACCTATGCGCGCGAAGGGAGGGGATGGCTTTGTTTTGGACACTTTTGGACACGGAGTGGTGTTTGCGGACGATTTGTCACGCGACATGACTGCAGCCACAAACCAGGACACTCATGCTCCTAAATAATCCACAAGCAGGTGGAGTTCGGACGCACGGCATACGGCCATTCCCAGCCTTTCTTTCTATTGCGTACGTGATGACGGGCTCCGCTAAAGTCGCGAAAGCGCTCCTTGAAAAATATGGCCGCACGTTTTCCGATGAACTGGACATCAAACTGGAAAGCAATACTCCCTCCGCGCTTTTTCGCGGCTCTGCGCCGCGTTACTTTTCAGCGCCCGTATCAGCAACAAAATTGCCGGAAAGCAGCCGGGGCGTTGACCAAAGACGGCTGGACGAGCGCACAAAAGATTAGTGCGGCGACTTGGAGAGAGCGATGCGGATTTGCGAAGGACCACGCCACAATCAAGGCCGTATGAATTCGCAGGGTAAACGAGGCCAGCGTTGACTTGCCCGGGCATGAACTTCCAGATCGCTCTGCTGCTCTGCATCCTGGTCGTGGCTCTCGCGTTGTTCTCCTCGGAGCGCATCGCGGCCGATGTGGTTGCGCTGGGTGTGTTGCTGGCGCTGGTGTTCACAGGGCTGCTGCCAAAGGACAAGGCCTTCGACGGTTTCGGCAGCGACACGGTGATCATGATCCTCGGGCTGCTCATCCTCACCGCAGCCCTCGAACGTACGGGTGTAGTCGAGCTGACCGGACGCGCTGTGCTGCGCCACACCGGCAAGGACTCTGACCGCCTGTATTGGATCGTGATCGTGGTCTCCGCCGGCCTGGGGTCCTTCATTAGCAACACGGCCTCCACGGCGTTTTTTCTGCCGATCGTCTTTGGCCTCGCGAAAAAGACGGGAATGAGCGCCTCGAAGCTCCTCATGCCGCTGGCATTTTCCGGCATCCTGACCAGCTCCGTCACGCTGGTGAGCACTTCGAGCAATATGATCGTCAGCGGGATGATCAAGAAATACGGCATGCCGGAGATGGGCATGTTCGAGCTGGCCCCGGTCGGCATCCCCATCGCCATCATCGGTCTGACTTACATCTATCTAGCGCGCAGGTTTGTCCCGGAGCGGGAGCCGCCGGAGGAGCTGACCGAGGAGTTCGGCCTCGGCGACTACCTGAGCGAAGCGGTCATTGTTGAGAAGTCTCCGCTGGCCGGCAAAACGCTCGCCGAGGCGCGCCTAGGCCAGGAACTCGGGCTGAATGTGCTGCGCATTCTGCGCGACAAACGCTCTTTGCCTGCGACCGCGAAGACCAAGTTGCAAGCCGGAGACATGCTGATGGTCGAGGCCAGCCAGGATGATCTGCTCAAAATCAAGGACACCGCCGGCATCGAGATCAAAGCCGACGTGCATCTCTCCGATCCCGACCTTGCGACTGAGGACATGGCGCTGGTGGAGGCCGCGCTTCTGCCAGGCTCGCCGTTGATCGGCCGGACGCTGAATCAGTCACGTTTTCGCCACCGCTACGGGTTGCAAGTGCTCGGAATTAACCACCACGGCAAAAACGTCATCCGAAAGCTCAGCCGGGTGCCACTCCAGCTCGGCGACGTGCTGCTGTTCCAGGGCCGGCGAGAAGACATCGCCCGCCTGCACGGCGAAAACATTTTCCAGATCCTCGGCGAGGTGGAACCGATGGAGGAAAAGTTTCCCAAACGCAGGCATGCGCCGCTGGCGATCGGCATCTTCGTCGCGGTGCTCGTGGCGACCACTTGTGGCGTATCGCTGCCGCTGGCCGCGATGGCGGGAGTGCTGCTGGTCTACCTAACTGGCTGCATCACTCGTGGCGAGGCCTATGGCGCCGTTGCATGGAAAGCGATCATCCTCATTGGCGCCATGCTCGGGCTGGGCGCCGCGATGGATCACACCGGCACGGCGAAATACCTCGCCGGGCTGATCGTGTCGCTCACCGGCCAAGCCAACCCGCTCTGGCTGCTGACCGGTTTCTTTGTCCTCGCGGTGCTCCTCACTCAGCCCATGTCCAATCAGGCCGCGGCGATCGTCCTGCTGCCAGTGGCGATCGAGACTGCGCAGCAGGCGGGTCTCAACCCGCGCACCTTCGCCATGATGATCGCCGTCGCCGCGAGCACCTCCTATCTCACGCCGCTCGAGCCGGCGTGCCTGATGGTCTATGGCCCGGGCCGTTACCGGTTCATTGATTTCTTCAAGTTCGGCTCGCTGCTCACGCTCTTGATCTACGCGGTTTCCATCGCGCTGGTGCCGATCGTCTGGCCGCTCAAACAGTGATCGGAAGTTTTCTGTTTCTTGATCGAACCGCTTCACCGCTTCGGCTAAAAACTGGTTTAGGTTTGCGTCATCTTCGCGCCGTTTGTTACGATTTCGTAACATTGTAGCTGCGAAAGAGAGGCGTTGTGATGTAGTAGCGGGTGCCCCAGAATGCTACTGCCCCCCGATTACGAATCCTCACCCGCCAATAGATCTCTTCCCTCCGCCTTTACCCCCATGCGACTGGCAGCCTGGCTGGCCATCGTGCTCATCCTGAGCAAGGGTTTCTCCCTCGACCGGACTCGCGGGTACTGGTGGCTGCTGGACCTCTCAATGGCGTCCTTCGGCGATGTGCTCTTTGCGCTTGGCCTGGGAAGCGTGGCGATTCTCGCATTGCGGACTACGGTTCGAGGCGCCGCCATCACTGCCAGTCTGCAGCACGCCTTCGTGGGGATTTGCGTCCTCTGCGCATTCTACTCGGTCATTGCGGCCGGGGTGTTCAACTACTTCGGCCGGCCTCTCAGCTACGAATTGCTGAAGCTGGTACACGGAGTTGCGGCCGTGGAATCGTCCATTCTCGATCGGCTCACACTGCCGGTTGCAGCAGCGCTCGTCGGCGTACCCGGCGGCTACTACGCGCTGGCTCGCCGCGTGGCTCGGAGGCGGAAGGCTCCGGTGTTTCTGATCACGATGCTGCTGACGTGGTCCGCTTTTGGTTGCTGGCAGTACTACCAGCGGCCGAAGCCCTACTTCATGCCCCACCTTTCGGTGAACCCTCACATTGAGCTTGTGCGATCCACCTGGAACGCAGTGACCGGCTTTGGGAAACCATCACTGCAGATAGATTATCCGCGCGAATACCAGGATGAATTCAAACCGCACGCCTGGCGGCGGGCGACCGCAAAGAGAGAGTATCCATGGCTGGCGGCACCATGGTCTCCGCCGAAGAACGTGATCGTCATCGTGCTCGAGTCGGTCGGCGTCAAGTATCTGAGCCTTTATGGAAGCAGCTACAACACGACTCCGACGCTGATCGAGGAGGCCGCTCATGCGCTGGTGTTCGAGAATTTCTACGCGCACGTGCCGTACACTTTCTGCTCGTTCATGGCGCTGAACTTCTCGATATACCCGGGCATGCCATGGTGTTACGCTCCTGGGAACACCTTCGCTCGGGACGGCGCGCGCCCGCTGCCACAGACGCTTGCCTCAGTGCTAAAGCAGCGCGGGGCTCGCACGGCCTACCTGAATAATGGAGACCTGGAGTGGGCCGGTATGGGCTACGTCCTCGAAAACCAGGGTTACGAGACGATCGAGGATTACCGAGCGATGGGAGGCGCCACCCTGACTTCCTGGGGAACCGAGGATGGGGTGCTGTTCGACCGTCTGATCCGCTTCATCGACGAGAAACCCGGGCAACCGTTTTATGCGTTCTGTTGGACTGACCAGACTCACGATCCATACGAACTCGGACCCGCCTCGAAGAAGATCGACTTTTTCGGTGCGCAAGTGCCGGCGCGCCACGCGGACGATCTGGGTAGATACCTGAATGTGCTGCGTCAGGTGGATCGGCACCTCGCGGATCTCTTCCGCGCCTTACGGGACCGTGGATTAGCAGATGATACCCTGGTCGTGATCACGGGTGATCACGGCGAGGCGTTTGGCGATCCTCACGATCAGCGCGGGCACGGCTTCACGGCATATCAGGAGGACGTGAATGTGCCGCTCATTCTCTGGAATCCGCGGCTTTTCTCGGGCGACCAGCGACTCAATACGATCGGAGGGCATGTGGATCTGAACGCCACCATCGCTGAATTACTGGGCATTCAAGCCCCCGGGGAGTGGCAGGGCCACAGCATGTTCGATCCCGCGCGACCACAGCGTGCGTACTATCTTGCCAGCATCGGCGAGTACCTGTTTGGCGTTCGTGACGGGAAATGGAAGTACACCTTCGAAGCGACGAGTGGCCGGGAGTTTCTCACGGATCTGACCGTTGACCCGGATGAGCTAAAGAACTTCGTCGGCTCAGAGCCCGACGTTTGCAGGGAGCTAAGGCATCGCGTCGCCGCATGGGTGGACTTCGAAGACAAGTTCATGCGGCCGACTCGCGATTAGACTAACTTCCGCAAACCTCTCACACTGGCTGATGAGTCACGAAGAACCGGATTCGCCATCCGGTCTTATTCCGATTTTGCCTTACGGCAAATCCCACTCCGTCGAACGCGACCCCAAGTCCGCGAATACAGGCCAGCCCCGCTTGTTCCGCGCGCTTCCGACTTGAATGCGTCATGCGTCCCTCTGCCTTGATTATTCCCCACGCCAGGCGAAACTCGTCGTTTTCCAGGCAATCTCGGATTAGGACTTCAAGGCGGTCGTAATATTGACGAAGTTTGTCTACTTCTTCCATTTTCAAGTGACCGGTCCTCATACTCGTTGTCCAAGTCCAAAGGCTATTTGCTCAGGGGTCGCTTTTCCCATGGACGCATTCCCAGGAAAGAGCGGACAAACTCTTTCTTTTAGTATCGGACGCCGTGATCTTTTCATGATTCTCAAATGAAAGGATACGCCTGATCTTGCGGTACTTGCTTGAAAAACATCAATCCATTGGAAACCGTTTGGAAAAGACATGATTGGTCGGATGCTTCTAAAGGAACTCCGGGGGCTAGGTTTTGCTGATCCTGACGTGGGTATCGTCCGCTTCCATTGCTTACGACTCCCCTTCCATAGATATCTATTTAAGTTATTTTTGTAGAGCGACTTACAAGGAAACTCTCCCCCTTTCTTGGGTGCTGGCTCCGAGCCCTTCCGAATGCAGCGTGGTGAGCCATTTCGTCGAGCATTCCTGACGATTTCCAGCACAGGGGGCGTTTGCGTGACGGTCAAGCAGCCACGCTAGCCGAGGGCTAGCTAGAGTCCCGACTCCACCGCTGCATTGCTTCAGCCGTATCCAGGGAGGGATTGATTGTGATAATCACCGATTTTGAAGCGGGCGTATTGCTGATTTCACTAACGCTCCCGAGATGGACCAGCGGATTGGCCTCTGGATAATACGTTGCAGTGCATCCACGGGGAATCTCGTACGGGGCAATCTGGAAATGGGCGGCAGTGCGCTTCTCGCCCTGGAAATGACTGGTGAGATCGACGAATTGGCCTTGCTGTAGCCCGTCCTCACGCATGTCGTCCGGGTTCATGAAAATGACTCGCCGGCCGTTGTAAACGCCCCGGTAGCGATCATCGAGACCGTAGATCGTCGTATTGAACTGGTCGTGGCTGCGGATCGTCATCATCCAGTATTGCCCGGGTTCCAAAGGCTGAATTTCGATTCGGTGGATCGTGAATTTGGCTCTTCGCTCTGTGTTGGAGAATTCCCGCCGGTCGCGCGCGGGATGCGGCAAGTGAAAATAGCCGTCGCGAATTCGTTCGTTGAAGTTCTCGAAACCAGGAATGACGCGGGCAATTGAGTCGCGGATGCGAGCATAGTTGCCCACCATCCGGTCCCAGTCCACGGTCGACCGATTGCCGAGCGTGGCCTTGGCGATTCCTGCGATGATAGCGGGTTCGCTGCGCAAATGCTCGGACGCCGGCCTGGCGTGGCCTTCCGAGCGATTCACGATGCTCATGCTGTCTTCGACGGTCACAAATTGCGGTCCTTCCGCCTGCATGTCGATTTCCGACCGGCCCAGACTGGGCAGGATGAGCGCGGTGTGACCGGTGATCAGGTGCGAGCGGTTGAGTTTGGTGGAAATGTGTGCAGTCAGTTCGCATGACTCCAACGCGGCCGCCGTGAATTCCGTGTCGGGCGATGCAGCAAGAAAATTGCCTCCCAGACCTAGAAAGAATCGAATGCGGCCGGCGTGCATGGCCTTAATCGTGTTCACCGTATCGAGTCCGTCTTCGAGCGGAGGTTCAAAACCGAACTCACGACCGAGATTTTCCAGAAACGGCTGCCCGATTCGCTCGCATATTCCCATGGTGCGATCGCCTTGGACATTGCTGTGCCCCCGCACCGGACAAGCTCCACCGCCGGGACGGCCGATATTTCCCTTGAGGAAAAGGAAGTTCATCACCTCCTCGATCGTAGCGACGGAATTTCGATGCTGCGTGAGCCCCATTGCCCAGCAGCAAATGATGCGGTCACATCGCACGGCAACGTCCGCGGCTGTTCGGATCTGCTCGCGGGTCAACCCGCTGGATTCCTCGATTTGCCGCCAATCGGTTCGACGAAGGTCCTCAATGAAAGTCTCGTATCCCACGCAGTAGGTTTCAATGAACGCGCGGTCGAAGACGCCTCCCGGATTTCTCTCTTCGGCAGCGAGCATTTCGAGCATGATGCCTTTCATCACGGCCATGTCTCCGTTCACGCGCACCGGCAGCCAAAGATCGGCCATCGCGGTTGATTTCCCCAGCAAGGCTGGAAATGCTTTGAGCGGATTTGCGAAGTCCTGCGGATTCGTGAACCGGATCAGGCCAACCTCCGGTAGCACGTTTATGCTTACGATCTTACAGCCTCGTTGTTTGGCCTTTTGGAGGCTGGTGAGCATTCGCGGGTGGTTCGTGCCCGGATTTTGGCCGATCACAAAAATGGCATCCGCCTTCTCGAAGTCTTCAAGAGTGACAGTTCCCTTGCCGACACCGATTACGTTGCGAAGCGCGCAGCCGCTCGCTTCGTGGCACATATTCGAGCAGTCTGGCAGGTTGTTGGTTCCGAATTGCCGGACGAAAAGCTGGTAAAGGAAGGCCGCTTCATTGCTGGTCTTGCCAGACGTGTAGAACGCGGCATGGTTCGGAGAATGCAAGCCGTTCAGAGTTTTTCCGAGGAGCTCGAACGCGGCCTCCCAGGTAATGGGTTCGTAATGGGTCGACCCCGCGCGGAGGACCATCGGCGATGTCAGGCGCCCTTGGTGTCCCAGCCAGTAGTCGGTTTTTCCCTGCAGCTCTGCAACAGTGTGTCGTGCAAAAAACTCCGGCGTGATGCGCTTTTTCATTCCCTCATCTGCGACGGCCTTGGCGCCATTCTCACAAAATTCTGCGAAGCTGCGGTGACCGTCGGGGCTCGGCCACGCGCAACTCTGGCAGTCGAAGCCATCCTTTTGGTTGAGCTTCAGGAGCGCCTGCGTTGCGTCGACGGGACCCATCTCGCCGAAGGTGTGCTGTATGGACTTAAGGACACCCATGATGCCGGCGGCTCTCTTGCTGGGATGGCTGATCTTTGCGGGATCACGCTCGATTGGCGGTTGGGCGCCGCTGTGCGAAGCGGGCGGGTTGGGGATCTCCTTGCTCATAACGGGATCATCTCTTCACCACCCCGGCGCATACTTTCGGATCGCAGGATGCGGTAATCTGCCGAGTAAATGTTGAATCGGCCGTCTCTTACGAAACCGAGCAGGGTCATGCCGGATGCCTCAGCCAGCTCAATGGCCAGACTCGATGGCGCTCCTACCGCCGCAAGAATTGGAATGCCTGCCTGTACGGCTTTCTGCACGAGCTCGAAACTCGCGCGGCCGCTCACGAACAGAATTCGGTCCTTCACCGGGATACGGTCTTCAAGCCACTTGGCGCCCATGATTTTGTCCACCGCGTTGTGCCTTCCAACGTCCTCCCGCAGTAGACAAAGGTCGCCCGCCCGGTCAAATAAAGCCGCTGCATGCAGTCCTCCGGTCTGCTCGAAGATCTCTTGCGACTCGCGAAGTCGCCCCGGCATTTGATGGACTGTCGCAGCTGGAACCCGAAATCCTTCTCCGCCGCCGGGGCGGGGTCCGCGAGCCATCTTCCGCACCGCTTCGAGTGAAGCTTTTCCACAAACTCCGCAGCTCGATGTGGTGTAGAAGTTCCGATCCAGCTGTTTCAAGTCCACCGTCACGCCGGCGCGGAGCTGAATCCGCACGTAGTTTGCCGATTTCTCTCCCTCGACAGTGGGAAATTCAATCTGCGCGACGTCGGACCGTTGATTGAGAATTCCTTCCCCGAAAAGGAATCCAATCGCGAGCTCGTCATCATGGCCCGGCGTGCGCATCGTCACTGAGACCGATCGGATGGTTCGTATGCCCTTGCGGTCCTGCCCGATCTGAATTTCCAACGGATCTTCGATCGCAACGCTGTCGTGAGTGCGAACCGCGAGGGCGCCGTTTATCCGGCGAACCTCGACAAGGGAGGTATTGAGGGCAGTTGGCATTATTCGAATCCCCTCGATAGGAATACACACCACATCCGTGAAATGGACAAGAGACCATTGGTTGTACTTCTGGCGAAGTCGCTGTTGTAACATGCAGCGGCGGTGTCCTCACTGCCGCCGCTGCAGACGAGAAAGGCGAGTCACCCCTCCTCCTTTCACAAATTGCAGCCGGCATCGTTGATGCCGGTTTTCGCGGGCCCCCGCTATTTCGGCATTCGCTCCGACTCCCGGTAGTTTGAAACCTCGATGAGATTTTCGTCTGGGTCTCTTAAATAGACGGAGAGGATCGAACCGCAGGCACCCGTTCGGAAAACCGGTCCTTCAACGATCTCAATGGCATGACTCCTGAGTTCGGCAATGACCGTCTCGATAGGAGTATCAGAGATAAGGCACAGATCTGCAGAACCGGGAGTGGGGTTAGCCGCTTTCGGATCAAACTCGTGTCCGCTCTGATGAAGATTGATCTTTTGATTTCCAAAGGAGAGGGCCGTGCGACCGCCGGCAAAGAAAACTTCCGACATGCCCAGGATGGATGTGTAAAAGGCGACTGTGCGCGGGATGTCCCTCACCGTGAGAACGAGGTGGTCCAGGCGGGTAATCTTCATCGCCGGACCTCAATGCCATCGCCATGGAGACGCTCCAGCACAGGAGCGCCCGTGGGCAGGTCGTAGAGCTTTACGAGTAGATCCGGCATCCGTTAGCGTTTTATGAGGACTCTTACATCGAAAGCATACTCCATGCGAGTCCCTGCCGGACGCGCGCGCATGCGACCGACCGCACCGAGGGGATCGTCTTCGCCCCAGTATAGGTCAATCTGGAGCGGGTGAAGGCCTCCGCCTGTGTCGTCAATGAGCCATTCGCTGCGTCCGGTGACCTCTTGAACCGTTGGCGAATCGATACGCAAAACCTGACCGCGACGAAGAAACGGATTGTTTTTCGAGATGGCGCAGGAGTTCCGCGGAACGAGCACGTTGCCGCGGTTGCCCAGCGGCGCCTTGGCAAACCGGTAACGGCCGCCGCCAGAGTACTGCAGGTAATCTAGGCCGTCTACCGGCTCAGATAAGCGGCCAAAGCCTTCCCTCTTTACCGCCAGCAAAAATGCCAAGGGATACTTCCGGCCCTGGAGTCCCGGCGCCGAGACGCGTGTATCATCGAATCCGCGCTCCGCGGTGAATCCAGACTCGCGTGGAGTATAGTAGATGGTGCAATAATAGACGCGATATATGGCGCCCTCGGAGGTCTCTTCGCTCGGCGCCGTTTCCAACAATCTCCGGAGTTCGACGCGCATCTGGTTGCGGTAATCGCGCAACTCATCGTCACTCATCTTGTCCGTGGCAAACTCAGGCTCCGCCAGGCCGACGCAGACACTAAGCGCAAAAGCGGCGATGCCTGAAAGCCATTTCATTTAGGGAACAAAGCGTGCACTGGACCGCCGATGAGAACTTCAATGGGCATGCGACCGTACTCGTACTCATAAGGCGGCGGTTTCCACTGGAAATTCGCGCTGTATCGCGCGCGCGCGTGTCTGATAATTTCTACGCCCGTCCGAAAGGGTAGAAAGCAGTCGCGATCGACCACATGAAGCTGGGCGCCGGCGCATATCTCGCCCGCGTACTTGTGGAACGTAGGCTGAAAGTAAGCCTCGCGAAAATAGACCCCAGGTAGGCCGAGCGCATTTAAATCTGCCGCGAAGTCTCTACCGCAAATCCACGGTGCGCCGAACAATTCAAATGGACGGGTTGTGCCGCGGCCCTCGGAGATATTGGTCGCCTCGAGAAGGCACATTCCCGCATAAACAGTTGCCGTGTCCAGCGTAGGCATGTTCGGCGACGGCAGCACCCACGGCAGCCCGGTCCTGTCGAACCACATCCCGCGTTCCCAGCCCTCCATCGGCAGCACAATCAGTTCGCATTCCGGGAAAGCCTCGTCTCGGAACTGCAACGCCAGTTCGCCAATCGTGCGTCCGTGCCGGATCGGCAACGGATGCAATCCGACCAACGAACGATATGACGGATCCGGCAGCGGACCTTCAACGGTAACGCCGTTGATGGGATTGGGTCGATCGAACACCACGGCGGGAATGCCATCGCGCGCGCAGGCTTTCAAGCAGAGGTAAAGCGTCCAAATAAATGTGTAGTAGCGGGCGCCGATGTCCTGCAAATCGACGATAAGCGCATCGAGCCCACCGAGCATTTCACGTGTCGGCTCCCGGTTCGTCCCGTAGAGGCTATGGATCGGGATACCAAGGCG
>JAXIPG010000185.1:0-4271 GCA_045403045.1 Terrimicrobiaceae bacterium | reverse complement strand
CCTGCCACCGCCAGCAGGAGCAAGGAATGCGAAGGTCCGCGATGCCACGTGATAAGACCAACCGCATCGGCGCCCGAAAGGGTTATCGGGATCACGTCAAGGTCAGGCAAGGTGCCGAGCACGCCGCCTGCAACCAGGGCGGCACGGCGATGGCACGCAGGCGCAATTAACGCCGTCACCGCACTGCCAAGAGCAATCTGCGTCAAGGAATCCATTGGCTTAGTCTATCCAACAATTATGGGAGGATTGAGGATACTTGTGATCGCGAGAATTTGCGAAGGCATAAGTCGTCGTCCTCGTCCCTCGTCCTCGAATCCGAATCTGGGGAGCGCATCGCGAGACCGCGTTGACGCGCCACGTGAGCCGCGTAGGTCATCGCGTGACCGCGTTGTCGCGGAACGCGACTCACAAGCGGCGGCAACGTGGCCGCACGCGGGAACGCGACTCACTGCGGCGCGTCCCCGCGTGCAATTTCCGGCGTCTCGCCGGAAACCCCTGTTCGGCGGGACGCCGAACAGCACACGCGAGACGCGTATGCTCCCCATAAACTTTTTGTCGGCGCTCACTGACTGCCACCCACGCCTTGCGTCTTCGTCGGGATACCGTGGGTATGCTGACACTTCTCGAACTCCTCCAGTGTTGTATGGAGGATCGCACAACTGTAAGCGGACAAAGTGAGGCTATCAAACCCAGGCGGGCCGCTCACCGAATAAAATCGCGTATAGAGACCTTGGATGGACGCGTCTGTCTTGAGGGCACGAGCAATCGAGACGATCGCGGAGATGTTCAACGCCGGCTGGTGGTAAGCTTCACTGAAGTCGTATTCCCGCTCCCATTTTACTTGCTCAAACTCAGTCGGCTTTCCCGCTGTGGAGAGATTCGAAAGATAGTAGGTGCGGTAGTTGCGAACGGCCCCGCTCTCCCGATCATAGTAATAGACCTGGAACCCGGGATTGTTTCTGAAGATCGGACTAATCGACGGAACGAGCTTGTTCACGACGAGACCGGTCCGCTCCGCTTCGATGACGCGAAAATCATCCATGTGCGTGTGACCTGAAAAAACGATTTGGATCGTGTTTCTGAACTTGCCCACGAGCTTGATGAACTGGCTCGAGTATCCCGGCAGCCAGAATTCGACCGGAGCAGAACCGGCTTCCTCGTCCTTTACTGTATTATAGTCATTGATCCCGACCGGGATGTGCATCATGAGCCACACCTTTTCCTGTGCGCGGCTTGCGGTATCGAGCGTCGCCGCGAGCCACGCCATCTCGTCGTCGCCCGGGGTATCCGCATTCGATCCGCATGCATTCTCATACTGGTTCGAGAAAAACACACTGTTGAGAACAATAACGCGATGCTTGGAAAGCGAAGGGAGAACCGCGCTATAGTAGCCGCCGCGAGAGAAATTCATTTGAAATTCGGCTGGTTCCAGTGCCGGATCGGGCAATGCCATCCAAGCGCGGGCGAACATCTCAAGAAACGGCCCTGCTGGTTGGACTTTGTAGTCCCCACAGTATGCATCCTCGTTCCCAACTGCCGGCAGAATGGGAACGCCAGGAAAATGCTTTTGAAATTCAAGAGCGAGGAACTCGACTGTCTTCGCGGTGAATGTCCGATACGCTGCCGGATCCTCGTGACTCGATCGGGGCGCAAGCTTCTCGTATTGCGATCTCCAGTTGTGTGCCAGACTGTCTCCGACATACAAGATAAAGTCAGGATGCGGACTGGTCTTGGCGGCAGCAGCGAGGCCGCTTTTCAATAGTGGGTAATTGCTGTCGCTCCCGTACTGGCTTACCCCACCCGAGAGCGACGACTCAAGAAGCCGCGCCCATTCCGAAGCGGGATGGTTCGCCAGGGCCGCAAACAAACTTGGGTCCAGGAATGGATTAAAATGAATGTCCGAAATCAATAGACACTCGGCCGGATCGTCCTGCTCGGTGGCAAGAACCTGGGACGAGACCCAGAAGAGCAACCCGAAAAGTGCGCGGAGCAGAACGCGGAGAATCATCCCACTGCGAGTATACTCCTTACACACCTGGCGAAAATCCTAATGAGCGAGTCGGAGAGCAGATGTAGGCGTTACGCTTTTCGTTGATAAGCCTAAGCCTATTTCAGAAGCAGAATTCTTCGCATGGATCAGGGTGCAGCGGAGGAGGATTCCAGAGGTTGAGGGACACTCTCTCCAGACATCAACCGGAGAAGGTGCTCAGCTGCCATCGTTCCCATAGTTTTGTGCAGCGGTGCCGATTACAGATTTCTGGCCGAGATCGACGTTATCCCTTTCCGCGCTCAAAGGCGGCATCGAAAGCCCTGCCGCTTGGAGTAAAGTCGTGGGATTTGATGTTCTTGCATGACTCGGCAGCGCCGTGCAGTCGATCCATGCGAATGTCCTCCCACTCGATCGAGAGCGGCCCGCGATAACCGATATCGTTGAGCGCAACGATGATCTCCTCGAATTGGATGTCGCCGTGCCCGATGGACCGGAAATCCCAATAGCGCCGATGATCGCCGAAATCGGTGTGACCACCAAAGACACCGACATCGCCGTTGCCATGCCCCCACCAAACGTCCTTCATGTGAGCATGGTAAATGCGGTCCTTGAAGTCCCGAAGGAATTTTACGTAGTTAACGCCTTGGTAGCCGAGGTGAGAAGGATCGTAGTTAAAACCAAAGCGATTATGATGCTTCACCGCCTCCAGCGCGCGATGAGCCGAGCCGATATCAAACGCGATTTCGGTGGGATGCACTTCGAGAGCAAAGTTCACGTTTGAGCTTTCAAAGGCTTCCAAAATCGGTAGAAAGCGCCGGCCAAAATCGTCATATCCTTTCTCGAGATAGTCCTGACCCGTTGGCGGAAATGCGTAGCAGGCATGCCAGATGGATGAACCGGTGAAGCCGTTCACCACCGCCGGAAAGTCGAGATCCTTGTTGGGCTTGGTATCGAGGAACTGGCGGCAAGCTTTGGCTGCAGTTTTCATGTTTTCCGCAGCGCGTTGGCGAACGCCTTCCGGGTCGCCGTCGCCCCATACTTGCGCAGGGAGAATCCCTCGGTGTCTCTCGTCGATGTTATCGCAGATCGCCTGCCCGACCAGATGATTTGAAATAGCAAATGCACTAAGACCGGCATCGGTGAGGATTCGCCATCGTTCGCGGCAGTAATCGCCGGATTCCGCTGCTTTGTAGACGTCGAAATGGTCGCCCCAACAGGCCAGCTCGAGCCCATCAAAGCCCATTTTCTTTGCCAAAGGTGCGAGCTTGGTCAGTGAAAGATCGGCCCATTGGCCGGTGAATAGTGTGACTGGTCTTGCCATCTGAAATCTTCTTCCCCTTGTTATGAATTTCCACCTTCCGCCATTCTCGTCCATACTCCCCCGGCTTTGGCGCTTTGGACCGCGGTCGCGATAAAGGCCATACCATTGACGCCATCATCAACCGTCGGAAAGTCGCAATCCGGAGGAACAGGTTGCCCGTCTAGCACCGCTTCAATCGCTCGCGCTACTTCGAGGTAAATGTTTGCAAATGCTTCAATGAAAGCCTCCGGGTGACCTGCGGGGACTCGGGTAAAGCGCTTGGTGAAGTCGCTGAGGTATTCATTGCCGCGCCGATAGATCCGCCGGGGCGCATCCGAATACTTCACGACGAGTTCATTAGGGTCTTCCTGATGCCACTCAAGTGAAGCCTTCGAGCCATACACCCTGATTCTGAGTGTGTTTTCTTCTCCGGCGGAAATTTGCGAGGCGTACAGGACGCCCTTCGCTCCTCCTTTGTAGCGTATGAGTAGATTAGCGTCGTCTTCCAGCTGCCGTCCCTTCACAAATGACGTGAATTCGGCGCAGAGCTCGTCAATTTCGAGACCAGTGATGTAGTGGGCCAAATTCTCCGCGTGAGTTCCAATATCACCGATGCATCCTGACGCTCCAGCTTCTTCCGGATTCGTGCGCCAGGATGCTTGCTTCTGTCCCTCCGCGTCGATTGGCTTGCTGAGCCAGCCCTGCGGATACTCGGCAACCACCTTCGTGATCTCACCGAGTTCGCCACTGCGAACAAGCTCGCGCGCCTGCTTGACCAGCGGATAGCCTGTGTAGTTGTGCGTCAAGGCAAAGACCTTCCCTGTCCTCTTAACGACCTCTCGGAGAGAAAGCGCTTCCTCCAGATTGAAGGCCAGGGGCTTATCACAAACGACGTTGAACCCGGCCTCGAGAAAAGCCGTGGACACCGGCACATGCGTCCGGTTGGGCGTCACAACGGAAACGAAGTCAATGCGTTCACCA
>JAXIPG010000015.1:0-4857 GCA_045403045.1 Terrimicrobiaceae bacterium | reverse complement strand
TGAACTTGCGGCATCCTCTCTTCTGTCATCTCGCGCCCCAAAAGTCAGCTCTTCATCGCCGCATGGCGGCTCAGACTTTCGGCTCATCGTTTTTCCTCATCGCCCCTTCCGCCAAAGGGACGAGTCAGGAGGTCTGAGGCTGGCTCCGGCGCGGAGATCGGCCGCTATCTGGAAGCACGTCCAGAGGAAGCCGAGGACGTGATGCTGGTGCTGCGTTATTTCGATCCGGTCAATTTCGCGGACATGGTCTCATGCCCGGCTCTTATCGGCGTTGGGCTCAAGGATGATGTTGTCCCGGCGAAAACGGTGTATGCGATTGCCAACCATTTGCAGGGGCCGGTCGAAATCATGAAGTTTCCAGTCAGTCACAGCAACGAACCCGAGGAGAAGCGCTGGGAGGAGTTCCAGGACCGTTGGCTCGAACTCGGCAAAGTCACAGCGCGCTCTTAACACCGCGAAACCAAATGAGAAGCAATATGAGCAGTTTTACGGGGCAATTTCAGCGGCTTAAAGTCAGCAGCGATTTGAGAGTCCGGTGAACTCACCGGTATGAAAATCGGATATGACGGAGGTGGATTTTCTTCAGAGCTTCAAGCAAGAACTCTTCTTCATTTTGTTCTGTCTTGTTTTGTTTTCTTCTGGTGCGCCTAGCACCGCCAACCAAACTCATGAACTGAAAGGTGTTCATCATGCGAACTGAACGTCCAGCATGTAGTGAAACGGACAGCGCGGGGAGTAATCGCCGTGTTGAAGCTCCGTGGAGCGAGCCTGTGAGCCGTAGCGCAAGCGAACCCGAAACGGCCTCGTTAAGCTTACCGAGAGCGGCCAGTCTTCCAGAAGGGCTGAAGCCTGCCATCCGGCGTGAAGAGACGTTTGCGAGCAACGCCGGAGCACTCCGGGGTGAAAGGGGACAGCGCGAGGGAAAGTTGGGTTGGGCAGGCTGGGAGGCCCTTGTCGCCTGCTGCGGCAACGCAGCGAGACGCGCAGCAAATCCATAAGGTGTGTGTTGGGGGCAGGGGAGTCGGAGAGGCCCGCAGTAGCGTGGAGGCCCCGGTCAAGCCGGGGAGGAGCCAAGGGGCCTTGGCAGGAACGAAGCGGACTCAAAGAGTTGGGGAGCGGATTGGAGGGATGAGCAATCCACCTATGACAGAAGAAGCGGGCGCGGAGCTGACAGTAAGGGAAGCCATGCAGCCCGCGAAACTCCGGGACTGGCGAGCGAAGCTGAGTGCGAAAGCCAAACAGGAGGAAGTACGGCTTGATCGGTCCAGCCGCGGGGAATGGACACGCTGCCTCTTTTCTCGTCGTAGAGACTTAAGACTTCCTGTCCGCCGATCTTCCTGGTCTTGAGGATGGGGAAACGCTGCCCTGAAAGTGGGTGAAATGGATGGGTGATAAGCGCCGATCCCAAAGCGGCATGGGGCACAAGTGCAGTTTGAATGGTCCGTCCCCAACATCCGAGACCGGGTGATCCAAGCCGCCGTCTTGCTGATCCTGGAACCGATCTTCGAGTCGGACTTTGTGGAATGCTCCCACGGGTTCCGACCCGGACGGAGTGCGCACGACGCGCTGGAAATCATCCGGGAAAGCCTCGCGACGGGCCGTTGCACGGTCTATGACGCGGACATGGAAGGCTACTTCGACAGCATTCCCCACGACAAGCTTCTGGCCTGCTTGCGGATGCGCGCGGTGGATGGAAGTGTGCTTCGGCTGATCAAGCAGTGGCTCAACGCGGCGGTGGAAGAGAAGGATGAAAGCGGCCGGGAACGCTTGGAGACGCCGCCCTTCTGCCGCAGCGGCCGCGTGATTCGCGTGCGCTCCGCGGACTCGGTTTTCCCATAGGCAGCGCGCCCGACGTAGGCCGGATTACGCAACATGGCCCACACCACAGAACGCTCCCAGCTGGGTTTGCCTCTGTGGGTCGGCACACCTTGCTCGGTCAAACGGCGTGCTATCGCTCCCAGGCTCAAACCCTCCTCTGTATACCATTGATAAACCTGCCGAACCACCGGCACCTCGTTCTGGTGCGCTACGCCGACGACTTCGTGGTCATGGCCCGTTACGCGGCAAGGACCTCACGGAGTTCATCGAAGGGAAAATCGAGGGCTGGCTGGGACTGAGAATCAACCGGGAAAAGACCCGCGTGGTCAACTTGTGGGCGACTCAAATTCTTGAGTCTGCCGATGAAGTGTTCTGCGCAGCGGAAGTGCCAGCATTGCAGCGAGTTCTATCTGCCGGATCGGCGCAATGTGCATCATCAGCGCTACTGCTCAGAACCTGCCTGCCTTAAGCAGAGCAAAGCGGAAAGTCAGCGTCGCTGGCTGCAAAAACCGGACACCCAAAATCACTTCTGCGGGTCGCACAACAGCCAGCGTGTCAAGGCGTGGCGCAAGTGCCATCCCGGCTACTTGCGTAAAAAAAGTCTGCACCCCATGAACCGTTGCAAGAGGTCTCATGCAACCTGCTGTCATGGTTGGACTTATCTCCACGATGAGCGGCAGTGCGTTACAAGAGGACATCGCGGCAACCAGGCCCCGCAAAAACATTCGCGGAACGCTACCGCGTGCATAACGGGAATCTCGCTACTGCCAGCGCGTGAGGCGCCGCGCACGGTCTGTGCACTTCGGCTGCAGATTAGCCAGCCAGCAGGATAACTAGCACCTGCGCCACAGTGATGCGGAGAAGCATGGTCAGCGGGTAGACGGAGGCATAGGAAATCGCGGGCGCATGCGCTCCCGCGATCGTGTTGGCGAAGGCGAGCGCAGGGGGATCCGTCATGCTCCCTGCCTGCAAACCAAGGATGGTCACGTAATTCAGATTGAGTACCGCCCTGCCAAAGATTCCCGCTGCCAGGATCGGGACGATGGTGATCGCCGCGCCGCAGACCAACCAAAGCAGACCGCTGGGCGACAGAAGGGTGCTGACGAACTGCGAGCCCGATTTCAGCCCGACGCACGCGAGGAAGAGGATAATGCCGAGTTCCCGGAACGCGTAGTTGACGTTGCCCGGCATGTACCAAACGAGCCCTCCGATATTGCCGACACGCGCAAGCAGGATGGCGAGGACCAGCGGCCCTCCCGCAAGGCCGAGCCGCACAGGAACCGGCAGCCCTGGCAAGGCGATGGGAAGCGAACCGGCGATGATGCCCAGCACGATGCCAAAGAAGACGGGAATGAAGTTCGTTTCGCCGAGCTGCTTCGGCGAGTTTCCGAGTTCGGCCGCAACCTGCTCGAGGGCGCGTGCGTCACCGACGATAATGAGCACGTCGCCGAACTGCAGGCGCACGTCCGCCGTAGCCATCATCTCGATACCTCCACGCTGCAGCCGCGTGACCGACACGCCGTATTTTGCCTCCAATCCGAGTTGGCGCACAGTCTTGCCGAGCACCGGTCTATTCGTCACAATCACGCGTTTGAAAGTGACCTGACCTGGCGCCTTCATCAGATCTTCGTCGCTGCGGGCTCCGACGATGCGCTGGAAGCTCTCAAGATGAGGTGCCGTGCCCACCGCGAGGAGCGTATCGCCGGTATGGATTGCGGATGCGCCGGTCGCAACATGTACCTCCGACTCGCCGCGTCGCTTCAAGCGGGACACGGTGACCTCTGTTTCATGCAGGCCAGGGATTGCGTCGATCCGCAAGCCATCGAGATTCGCATTGTCGACACGCAGGTTCAACCGTTCGATTGGCTGGCCACCCGAGCGTTGCGACTTTTCGAACTGTGCCACCTCCTCCTTCACATCAACGCGAAAAAGAACGCGCACGAGGATCATGCTAACGATGGTCCCCACGATACCGAGTGGGTAAGCGACGGCGTACGAGAGAGCAGGAACGCCCGAAAGCGCTTCGTCCACATTCATCCCAATCAAGGTTTGCTGGGCCGCGCCGAGCGAGGGCGTATTGGTCGTCGCTCCGGAGAACAGGCCCGCCGCCGCCCCAAAAGCGATGCCGAAGACTTTGGCGAAAATTGCCGTGAGAACTCCGCCCCCGATCACAATCGCCGCCGCAAGGCTATTTAGCACCAGTCCCTGATCCCTAAGCGAAGCGAAGAAACCGGGTCCGATCTGAAGGCCGATCGTGAAGACGAAAAGGATGAGTCCGAACTCCCGAAGAAACTCCAGTGTGTGCTGCTCCAGGTGAAAGCCGAAGTGACCAAAGATCAATCCCGCAAACAAAACGCCAGTCACCCCGAGTCCAACTCCGCGAATCTTGATAGCCGCGAAACCCAGCCCAACGACGGCAACCAGCGAAACCAGAAGTATCGAATAGGCAACCGGATTGGCCGTCGCGTAATTTTCAACCCATTTCATTGCGATTCTTCTTTGTAGCGGGCTGAGGCGGAAAACGCGCTGCCACCTCGGCGAACTCGCGGTTCATAAGTTTGTTCTACGTGACTCTCACTGCCCCATTCGATCGCCGCATCCGCAATCTCCTCCCATCCGGGGGCGGCAATAAGCCAATGATCTCGTCTTCAAGGTTGCGTTGGCGCCAGCTCCGGGCATGGACGAGACGGCATTCCCTGAACGCGATGATTGCGACGCTCATCAGCGCGTGATGCCAAGATACCGCGCGACACCGAACCATGCCAGAATGGTCGAGCCACTGCCGTTGATCACTCCCGAGACGAGCAGATCCGTATTTTCTTTTTTTGTCAAATCGACCAGTCGCGGCCAGGCTATGATGTGTGCTGGTTTTCATGGGCGCTCATTCGGTTGACCCAGATGCCTCTCTCGCTCCGCAATGACGCTGTATCGCCTCTGCGAACCTATTCGCTGCGACAGGTTTTCCTAGGCACTCGACCGCGCCACGACGCACCGCGAGCGGCTTCATGTAGCTTTCCTCCAGACTCGTCACGGCGACGA
>JAXIPG010000187.1:0-4086 GCA_045403045.1 Terrimicrobiaceae bacterium | reverse complement strand
TCGACCACTGCCGTTACCAGCAGTGACCTCTCTGGCTGCTTCCGGTTGGAGCAACAGCTACCGGGTGGGATATCTTCCTCCCACTGGAGTAACGCGCCCTTTTCATGGCGCACTAAGGATTCTGGTAAAAAACACACAGATCGCAGTCGCGTCGTCGTGGCGTCGAGGCCAGACTGGCCCGACCGAGTGCCCAACCGCCTGAAGCACGGTCTTCCTAGATGATCTGATCAGCCTTGAGTCGGCGGCGATCGGTGCGTCCCGCTGATGTCAGCGGTTGGGGATCCCTGATGAACCCAAGTAGGAGAGCGTTAAATTCCGGGGGCAAAATGCGATAGGTGTAGCGAACTGAGAACATAATCGGCTCGAACCGATTATGTTCTCAGGTCGCTACAGCTACAGAGCCGGCGTTTGCTCGCATCCGGACCGCGATGGCTGCTCGTCTACGCCAAGTGCTTGAGGAGAGTCAAAAGGAGGATTGGAGCAAACAGGCTGCCGCCGAAATGGAACGCGCGCTTTGCCGCCTCGACAAGTGGCCCGTGAAACTCCTTACGACGAAATCGATCCGAAGCGGATTGAAAGCCGCGTGCAAGAAGGCGCGGCGCGCCCTTACGGTTGCCCGACGCAGTGCGACCGATGCAAATCTGCACGAGCTGCGAAAGAGGGTTAAGGATTTGTGGTATGACTTACGCTTGCTCGGCGGCGACCGGCCACCACCGATCGAAACATTGACCAAGCGGTTGCGTGATCTCGGGCAGAAACTCGGCGATGACCACGATCTCGCGATGCTCCTGGCGGCACGCGCCGATAACCCTCTGCCCGAACCCGCGGATTGGGAGACGCTCGAAAAAGCAATAGCCTCCCGTCGCCCGCGATTGCAGCGGGCCGCGCTTCGTCTAGCGTCGAAGGCCCTAATTCGCAAACCGGAAGCTTCTTTCGTCGAAGCCATTTTTCGGTCCTCCTTTGTTGGTTCTCCTCTTGCCAGATTAGACGCTCTCCAACTTTGCGATTGAGATCATCGAGAGAGCTGCAATGGCTTTCGGCTCATCAACGCCAATAGGCGTTAAATATCCGCCCGCCGGATGTAGCGACGAGATCCGGAAAGCACGTAACAGATTGCTGAATTCCTGGATACATCCAACGCAACGCAGCATTTGCGTGGCATGGCAAATTAGGCCTGCATAGCGCGAATGAGCTAATTGGAAGGCGACCAGAGACCATCTTTGCCACGTTGCTTGGCGCTGGGCTCGCATGCGTGGACATTGCGTGCTCCAAGACTGACCTAGTGAGAAATGCGTTCATAGATTATCCCCGCGAATAGCGAAGTAGAGCTTCGGGTGATTGCTGTTTTTTAGTTGGGTTTAGTCGTTGCTTAGTTTTGATTTTCAGCCCTGTACGGGCGGAAAGAGTTCCAATACGGCTTTCAGTCGGCACGAGACAAATCGCTCTTTTGGAGCGGGTGCACGGAAATTCTCGTTTAGCGACCCTGTCGAGGCGACGGTTTGATGTTCTGGTTCAGATGGAACAGATTGTCCGGATCGTACTGCTTTTTGATCTGTGCCAGGCGATCATAATTGGCGCCGTAAGCGGCCGCCACCCGATCGCTTTCTTCTTCCGTCATGAAGTTTACGTAGGCACCATCTGAGGCGTATGGGGCAGAGGCTTGGAAAAACGCGCGTGCCCAAGCAATGCACCGCCCATCGTCTGTCCTCTCATCCCATCGCCCGTGCACGTTGAGCACAAACTTTGCGTCCCGATGACGATATGCCATGGCATCTGCCGGAACGCGATTGGCTGCGCCTGCGATGAGCCCGATGAAGATCTCGCACTGCGGCGAGGGCAGCTTGCCAGCGAACTCGATCATCGAGTTCAGCGCGGCATCACTGAGCTCTGTGAAATTATGGGATTTCCAGTAGTTTCTCGCGCCAGGCGTAAGCAGAGGATCAAAAGCTTTCTGCCATTCCGTGTACGGCTGAACACCGATGTGTTCACCGTGGGGGGTGCCAAAACGGCGCAAAGGCTCAATCAGCTTCCTGCCTTGAGTAGCATCCCCGACGTAGAAGGTGACGAGCACAACAACCTCTTTGCCATGCACGTTTCCGGGAAGAAATGGCAACGGGGGAGCCTTGCGCAATAAAGCCCACACATTGAGCTCCTCCGGTGCGGATGCTACAAATTCGCGATACTGTGTCAGCACCTGCTTTGCCTGGTCGAACGGGAAAACGATCAACCCGGCCAGGATTTCAGGACCCACCTCATGAAGGTTGAATTCGAATTGGGTGACAACCGCAAAGTTACCCCCGCCGCCTCGAATTGCCCAAAACAGGTCGGCGTTTTCGTTTTCGCTGGCTCGGATCCTCTTGCCGTCCGCGGTGACCACGTCTGCAGAAACCAGGTTGTCGACGGTCATGCCGTATTTGCGTGTTAACCAACCGAATCCGCCGCCTAGTGTTAGACCCGCGATACCTGTGGTGGAATTAATTCCTACCGGCGTGGCCAGCCCGTGGGACTGAGCCACCTTATCGAAATGGGCCAGTGTCGCGCCAGGTTCAACATAGGCGCGCTTCTTCTCGGCATCCACGCGGACATTCCTCATTGTTGAAAGGTCAATCATTACGCCGTTATCGCACAAAGCGCTCCCCGCAATGTTATGTCCCCCACCTCGAATTGATATCTCGAGTCCATTTTCGCGCGCGAACGAGATCGCATGTGCAACGTCATCGGCTTCTGCACAGCGCACGATGACAGCGGGACGCCTGTCAATCATCGCGTTCCATATCGCGCGAACCTCATCATAACTGGGGTCACTCGGTAGAACGATCTGGCCCTTCACTTTTCTCTTAAGATTCTCGGTTGTCTCTTTGGATATATTTATCTTGGTTTTTTCGCTTCGATCTTCAGCAGCAGTGCTGAGGTGCTTGAGTGCATCGGGGTTCAAGGCAGATGTGCCGACGCGGGCCGGCATTTGGTGTTGAATTGTCGTGTTCATTTTCTGATTTGGTTCATTATTTATACCAACTAGTTAGTATACATTTGGGACAAAAAAGATTAGGCGGGTTCGGCGATTAGCGTAGCCAATGAGAGTCGAAATCCGCGGATGGCCTTGGGAATGCGGGTCGGATCGCGATGGGCTTTGGCGAGTATGATGGAACCCTCGAGAATGCCGAGAAGCGTATCGGCGAATTCGCTGGCTGGCGGCGCCTGCTTCCCCGCGCACTGAGCCGCGATTGGTTGAAGTTGCTTCGCGAAGTCGTCCGCGACCGCCTGGAACATGCCCGAAACGGCTTGCTGCATTCGCGAATTCGTATCGGCAAGCTCCAGCGAGAAGGAACCCAGCAGGCATCCTCCACTCCAAATCTCTGGAGAGCACTTCTCCAAATGCTCAAGAAAGGCAAATGCCTTTTCAACAGGATCCTTAATTCGCACGTAAGGTCCACTTGCCAGCATCTGCGCGCTTCGCCGAAGAGACCAATCCAAAACCGCGAGACCCAAATCCTCCTTCGAATCAAAAAAATAATAAAAGCTCCCTTTGGTTAACTCGGCCTTTTCACAAATCGCATCCACAGTCGTGGCCGCATAGCCACGGGCCAAGAACAATTCTTTCGCTCCGGCCAGGATACGTTCTTTGGACTGGTTCATTGCAATTGAATATACTAACTGGTTGGTATAGTCAAGCAAAATTCGCATAGGAATCATTTTTGGGGCTTTTACCCGGAGGTGATACGAGGCGTTTTCGGCCTGCGGGTTGCCTCCTCGTAGAACTCCCCTGTCCTCGGGTCCCGCCCATGGGACTATTTTGATACAGGTGCTCCGGTTAAGCGGCGTTCTTCGGCGGCCGCCGTGACCCGCTCAAGAAGCGAATCCTCGCATCACGCGCCCTGCCCTTTTTTTTCCTATTGCCTGTGCGTTGCGGCGGAATTCAACCTCAGCCAAGCTTGCTTGAGCTCGCGTTCAAACAAGAGCTGTAGCGAGGCCGGAAGCGATCAGGGCGACAGCCCAGGCGAGGTCGAAATTAAACCACGCCCGTTGCAAGATACGCACTCCCAGTTTCTCATAGACGATCATTGCAGCGAGGCCCGCGACCAGCAG
>JAXIPG010000028.1:0-72870 GCA_045403045.1 Terrimicrobiaceae bacterium | reverse complement strand
GCCGAGGCTCGAGCCAAGCGGAATCGAGATTGCCTTGAGGGTCTTCTCAAGCGTCTCCAACTCCTCGAGCGGGAATTCGCATTCTCGAAATTCACCGTGGAAGTCCTGGGTGGCAAGGTAGCCGCATCTATCGCCAGCGTGGCCCCAGCGCGCCAGGCCGAAGTAGGTGCCGTGGCTAAAGTCGCTCGGGGGCGTATACCATTCCAGAACTGGGTCGAACCAAGCATACGGCGCCAAGGCCAGCTTCAATCCTAGGTCAACCGGATGCCAAGGGAAGGGATTCATTGCTTCAATAAAATAGCGCGATGCACTATTTTATCCAAGGGTGGTTCGGCATAATAAGGCCGCACACTCATCCCTCCGACGTCACCCCCTCGGCAGGGAGGCTCACGTTTCGCGAACCACCTCCGCAGGCTTTTTATCATCGCGCATGGCGACGAAGGTGCAATGCCTCAAGTGCCCCGACGACGTCCATTCGACGAATGCGACCTGACAGACCAGCTTCGGGGTGACCCAGCGGCATTGCGTCATTTTCTCTGCAGTCAGCGCACCGCCTCAAGAACTTGAAGTAGGACCAGCAGCCTTTCGACGGTCTTTCTCGCTTCACGATATCGTGTAATATCATGATATCATTTCGGCGGATCAAGCGGGACTGAATGCACGCTCCGGCCTGACAAAGACGACGCAGTGCGCGCCGGTAGTCACCGGCTCGTGAGCATCTGCGGCATTCCTGTTAATCAGCGTCGCATTTAGGACTTTTCATTAGGACCAGATGAATTTCCGCCCGAGATGAACTCATAAAGCTTAAGGGTTGGAGCGGGTGACGAGACTCGAACTCGCGACATCAACCTTGGCAAGGTTGCACTCTACCAACTGAGTTACACCCGCATAAGAGAGGGAGTGAGGGTAATCTCGGGGCAGGAAATGTCAATCCATGATTCGCGGCAGTCACTGGTTCGAGCGTCCCACGGGGAATTTCCGCCCCGGGGGGTAAGGAATGGATGGTTTGCATGCACGCCGGCTTCCCCTGCGGCGGCTGCTTCGTCGAGAGCGGCCAGGGTTCAACAAGTCACTCGTTTACTTGTTCTCCTTCATTACCGCCAAACTCGTTCATGAGCCCGATAAGATTGTCGAAGCGAGGCCGGGACGTCAGGGCAAGGCCAGCGGATGCCTGAATGATCTGCTGGGAACCGTGCCGGCGGCCGGCCTACTCAGCGCCGTGCTGATTTACGTGTCCGGCTGAGCAACTTGACTGAATCCCTGCCGCTGAACGGCTGAGCGACTTGGCGCAACGGATGCCGAAATTTCAAGCCACAGAGCGGGCGCGTTCATGCGGGCGAGCGGGTTGCCGCTCTCTCTGACCGCTGGAGATACGACCGATGCCGCTTAGGGAATCTACGATAAAGCAGTTCGCAGATGGTGGATTGACGGGCTTTTGTTTGGCGGGTACCCTTGCGAAGATGACTGCATACGTCTGCACGCTTTTCGAGGGGACTTACCACATCGGTCTGGGCGCACTGCTCAATTCTCTGTTTCGGAACGGGTTCCGGGGAACTCTCTTTGCGGGTTATCGCGGCGCGTTGCCGCCTTGGGCGACGCCCGCTTCGACCAAGGATGGCATTACGGATTTTGCCGTGGCGGATGGCTGCCAGATACGATTTGTCTCGCTTGATACCTCGCTCCATCTCGCCAGTTACAAACCAATCTTCATGCGGCGAGTGTTCGAGCAGTTTTTGCAGGCCGAGGACATTTTGTGTTACTTCGACCCGGATATCACAGTTAAGTGCCGGTGGAGTTTTTTCGAGGAATGGGTGCAAAACGGGCTGGCCTTGGTGGAAGACTGCACCTTCCCATATTTGCCGAGTGATCATCCGCTGCGCTATCAATGGTTGAAGGTGGCAAGCAGCGCAGGATTGACCCAAAAGCGGTCACCAAGCCGTTACTATAATAGTGGCTTCGTTGGTGTGCCGGGAAGGTTGCGGCAGACGCTTTCCGTGTGGGAGTCGTTGCTGGATCCCGCGCGGGCGTTCGAATATGACCCTATGACGTTTACCAGCGCGGACCGCACTTCGCCTTGGCAAGCAGCAGACCAGGATCTCTTAAATATCGTGGTGATGACCACCGACGTTCCGCTCAGCACGCTGGGACCGGAGGGCATGGATTTTCGTCCCGGCGGCTATGTGATGTCGCACGCGGTAAACTCGCCCAAGCCTTGGGCAAGAACCTATATAAAGGCTGCCTTGGAGGGAAAGTCGCCAAGTTTGTCGGATAAAGGATTTTGGGAGAACAGCGAACACCCGATACGACTCTTCTCCGAATCCGTCGTGCGGAAACGGAGCCTTGCGTTGAAGGCAGCTATCGCCATGGGCAGGGTATGGCGCCGCCCTTGAATCTGCGCGGGAGAGCCTTCCCCAATTGCGCTCACCGCAGTATTTTGGGTTTTCTGCAGCGGGTGCCTACGCGGCGGCAGAACTGGATAGGTCAGGTGGGTGAGCCAAGTCTGGTTTATCACGTTTTGGGGTGGTGCGAGCTGTGAAGGTATCAGACCAGATGACCGATCCTTCGAATTTGTCAGCCGATTTTATCCGAAGTCCGATAGAGCAAATCGACATCAGAACGCAGGGGAATTCGGAAAGTTTCAACGTTCTCTGGCTCCATGTGTGGGTCATCCCTCCCCCGTCAGCCCTCTTCGCGGCGCTGATTTATTTCTCCCTCCGTGCGATCCTATGAAAGCAACGGTCCTTCAAGAAGTACGACCGGCCGCGTAATTCGCCGAAAGGACGCTGATCATTATTCCCGCGCATAACGAGGAGGAGTGCGTTGGCAGAGTCGTCCGCCGATTGCACGCGCGCGGATTCTGCTGCATTCGCGCGGTGGACAATGGCTCATTTATCTCATCTGGCGGTATAGGTTTCGCGACCTCGGCTCGCAGGGGGCGATTCGCGTTGGACGCCTATCGCCGGCTCGACATACAGGACCGCGGCTACGGCTGGACGGTTGAGATGCAGGTGCGCACTGTGGGGGAGGGGCTGCGTATCGCCGAAATTCCCGTGCTCCTTTCCGCGCATGGCCGGTTCATCCAAAATCTCCGGCACGTTTCGCGGCACGATTCTGGCGGGCGCCATCATCCTACGCACTGTCTGCGTCCTGGCGTGGCGGAGGATTCCTCGCGAAAACCCGCTGATGCGTCCGTAGGGAAAAACTTGGAATCCCCTGCGCGTCTCACGCCTCTCCGCAGCAGGGCAGGACAAATGAATGGCGGGGACGGAATAATCCAGCGCACCAGCCCCTCTATTGAGTGATGACGCTTGCACAGGACTTGACCGCAGTCCCGCAGACTTTCTTCCGGACGCGTTCTCGTCTCTCTTATCGATTTCGCGCTTCGCGCGTGGCTCCATCACGGACGGAGCGGGTGACGAGACTCGAACTCGCGACATCAACCTTGGCAAGGTTGCACTCTACCAACTGAGTTACACCCGCGTCTTAGGCGCGCAAAACCATAGCCGCTTGGAGGGGAACGTCAATGCGTGATTTCGGTCACAAACGGTTTCAAAATCTCCCCGGATAAATCACTGGCTTTCGTGGGGTAACTAAGCTTTCCTTGGGCTCGAGGGAGATCGCGAGAACTGCGACTTGGCTGGCCGGTCGCGTGGCACTGAATGTCAGAGGTTCCAGAGCGGTCGGCTCAAAGGGTCCGAATCTTATGAACTCTAGCCAGCGCAGAACGCAGAGCTTCGTGCCGCCTGTTTTCTTAGCACCTCGATTACGAATTCCGCAAGAGCTTCTGAAGACAGTCGGGATTTCCACCATCTCAACGTTTCCTCATGAAGTCTCTTGAGGTTGGCAGGATCTTTCAATAGTCGATCAAGAAGCTGATCGAGCTTCCGCCAGTCTTTGACGAAGACGAAGGGAACGTTCCGATAGAACCACGTTGGAGGGAGTCTATCCGAAACCACGACGCAGCCCACGCTCGCGGCCTCGTAGTGCCGGAAGGTCTCGAAGGATGTTCCCCGCGGAGCCAGGCAGATCTTGGAGTTTGCCATTTCCTTCATGTAGGCGTCGGGACTCAATGTCGTACCCTTCGCCGCAAGACCCCACGCCACCGCGTGGGGCACGAATCCCTCTGCGAGAAGGAGCTTTAGATTCCAATTCTTTGCGGCTGAGAACCTCTCCAGGGATTGTGCGAGGTCGCGTCGAATGATCTCTTTGGGCTTGGAAATGCGAAGAAGTTTCTCGCGTTTCACTGCCTTCTGGCGTGTGCTTCCAGCAAAGAATACATCATTGACTCGAGCATCCCATGGGGGAGTTTCGTTCGGAGGTAATGCATTGTAACCCAATTGGATAGGATAAACGGCGGCCAGCCCCGAAGAAGCAGTGAGATGATCAATCCGCCAGCGCCAGCGGCTTGCAAGCACCCGCCTCCACACCACAGCGTCCCTGGCCAGCGAAGACACAAGAAGTAAGGGATGGTTCCAGTGCCATTCGGCAGACGAAAACGGCTTGGCACCATAGCATTTGAAGACAGCGCCGACTGAACCAGTAAAGCGAGGAAGAAGGCCGTTTTCCTCCGACATCACGAAAACGACGGTCTTGGCGCCTGTGTCGGGAGCGGTGTGTATGTTCGCCGTGAAGTGGAAGTGAAAACCCTGTCCCGAAAGAGCGGATTCAATAATCGAAGACGCGGCGGCAAAATATGGTTCCACGCCCGCCGGCTTTCCCTCCGGTGGGCTCCATTCGGTGGGGCGGCCAGGTTGTAACAAGTCACTCGTCCAGTTATTCTCCTTCATTACTGCGAAGCTCTTTTCAAGAGCCCGATGATTGTCCAAGCGAGTCAGGACGTCAAGGCAAGGCCAACGGACGCTGATCGCCATGGCCATTTCCGGCGAGTTTCAACGCTCGCTTGACTTATGACGTCATTTCAACACATTCTGATCCGTAAAATGCTTTTGAAAAACTATGTCGACCAGTTCTGGTCCTAGACAGCCGAAAAGAAACAAAAGTGGCCAGGCATCGGCTTGTACGCGGTCCATGTAGTCCATTCCGTGGTAGTTTCCTGCGCAGGATAAAAAGCAGCGCTCGCTCGCCCTCATCGATTTTGTGTCACCGCTGACTTCACGCCGCGCCCACCAGCCTCATGAATATCATCTCAGACAACTGCGCGGAAGGCTATTGGAGCTCATGCCCGCGAGGCCGGATTGATGCATTTGGGCGGCTTGCGTCAAGTTACGCCGGGCTTGCAGCACTGTCGCGTTCCTCGTAGGCAAGAAGGTTTTTCGATGAAATCGGCCTTATTCGTAGTGGGCGGGTGGGATGGCCACGAGCCAAAGTTGACAGCCGGGATATTCGCCGCCTGCCTCCAGGCAGAAGGATATCGCACAGAATTGGCAGAGACACTGGATGTTTTTTTGGACGGAGAGAAGCTTGGCAAATTTGACCTGATTGTGCCGGTCTGGACAATGGGAACGATTACGAGTGATCAGGAGAAAGGGCTGCTTGATGCGATCAGGAACGGGGTCGGGCTAGGCGGGTGGCACGGTTGCATGGCGGATTCTTTTCGCAACAATACCGAATACCAGTTCATGGTCGGTGGGCAGTGGGTGGCGCATCCCGGCAATATCATCGACTACCGCGTGAATATTGTCAGCCATCAAGACCCGATCGTAGCCAATATCCCGGATTTTGATATGCACTCGGAGCAGTACTATATGCACGTCGATCCTTCGAACGAGGTGCTGGCCACGACGACGTTCAAGGGAGACATTGTTTCATGGATTGAAGGTGTCGTGATGCCAGTGGTGTGGAAGCGCAAATGGGGAAGGGGCATGGTTTTTTATTGCTCGCTCGGGCATTTGGCGAAGGACTTTGACGTGCCGGAGGCTCGTGAGATCGTCCGGCGCGGTTTGTTGTGGGCAACTCGCGGGGGAGCCCTGTCATGAGCGCCAAAGTGGGAATTGTGGGCTGTGGAAATATCAGCGAAACCTACCTGAGAAACAGCCGCCGGCTCGCCGATATCGAAGTTGTCGCGGTTTCGGACATCGACAAGCAGCGAGCCCAGGCACGGGCGGACGAATATCACATTCCGAAGGCGCTCTCGGTTGCCGAGTTGCTGGCTGAGCCGGAAATCGACATCGTAATCAACCTGACGATCCCAAAGGCGCACGCGGAGGTTGGGCTGGCGGCGTTGGAAGCGGGCAAGAGTGCTTATAGTGAGAAACCGCTCGCCATCCAGCGGGAGGATGCGCGTAAAATTCTGGAACTGGCGAGCGCGAAGCGACTGAGGGTGGGCTGTGCGCCGGATACGTTTCTGGGCGCAGGCTTGCAAACGTGCCGGCAACTGATGGATGCAGGGGCGATTGGCACACCGATTGGGGCAACTGCGTTCATGACGTGCCGCGGTCATGAGAGCTGGCATCCCGATCCCGGCTTCTACTATCAACTCGGCGGGGGGCCGTTGTTCGACATGGGACCCTATTACCTGACAGCGCTCGTGGCGCTGCTTGGGCCTGCACAGCGCGTGACGGGATCGGCGCGGATCAGTTTTCCGGAACGAACGATCACCAGTCAGCCGAAGTTTGGCGCGAAGATCCAGGTTGAAGTGCCGACACATATCACCGCTGTCATCGATTTTGCTGGCGGGGCGGTTTGCTCGATGATCATGAGCTTCGACGTGTGGGATGCGAATCTCCCGCGAATCGAGATTTACGGCTCGGAGGGCTCGCTGAGTGTCCCAGATCCCAACGGGTTCGGGGGACCAGTACGTCTGTGGCGGCACGACGCGCGCGAATGGCGAGAGATGCCGCTTAACAGCGAGCTTGTGGAAAACTGGCGGGGGCTCGGCGTGGCCGATATGGCGCTGGCCCAGCGTGACGAGCGCCCCCACCGCGCAAGCGGCGATTTGGCCTATCATGTCTTGGATATCATGCATGCTATCCACGAGGCTTCCCACGCGGGGAAGCATATCGAATTAACAAGCAATTGCGAACGTCCCGCCCGGTTGTCGGCAGGCGAGTTCACGCTAAGGCAACCGGAAGCGCAGTCGCGAAAACGAGGACGGAGAGCGCTGCCCTCCCCTCAAGTTGGCTCTACTTCTGGGAAGGTCGAAGCCCGGTCCCGACGGCGACGATAAAGACACTTACATCGCATCGACACCCGGAGATGAAAGCAACCGATCGAGCCTATGGAAAGTCAACCAATCGAGACTATGAACAAAGCAAGAATCTTCACAACAATCCGCTTTACCCTCTTGATCGGGGCAGTTTGCTTCGCATCTGTCGCTGCAATCCGGGCTGATGAGATCATGATCCAGGACGAGAACATAAAGGAGTTGAAATGCTCGCTCCCGAATGACCGCTTCCGTCTCGTGGAAAGCAACGCGCCGGGCCAGCTATTTTTGAGCGACGAACCGGTTGATCTCAAGCTTGCGTTCAAGAAGGGCGATTTGAACGGAAACGTTTCTTTCTCGCTGGAGATTCAGGAGGTCGGCACCCGGACCGGGAAAGTTGCCGGTGGTATGAAGGGGTGGATGGATACAAGCGGCAAAGCGCCGCTTTTCGACCTGATCGGCACTCCGGTGAAGCATGATTTCGCGGTGGATTTCAGCCGCGGAGACGAGATTCCGGTCGAACTCAAGAATCTGCCTGTCCCCAGGCGCTTCGGCACCTACGCCTTGATCCTTTGCCGTGGCAGCGAGCGCCAGTTCCTTGGCACGGTGGCCCGCGTGCCCGCTCAACGGGCTGACGGCACAATCGACAATGTCCCGATTTTCGGCGAAGGCGGATTTATCGACAAGCCGTGGAAGGCCAAAGTATATGCACGCATGGGTATTCGGGGCTGGCGGGCGGAGGGAAGCTGGAATGCAAAGAAGGACGGCACGCCCGAATGGGAAGAATACGATCCCATGTTCGCCGCAGCCAAAGAGGCAGGTTGCAAGATCATGTCTACGCCAGGGGCTACTCCGGACTGGAGCTGGCCGTTCGCTCCGAATCAGACTCCAGCAGCGGTTGAGCCCGGCTGGGATGGCAGCCCGTATGGCGGCAGGTCGGACTGGGTCTGCGATCCGAAATATTACCCGGAATACGAGAAATGGATGAAAGAGTTCGTCAAGCGTTACTGGGATAACGGCAACGGCGCGCTTTGGGGTGTGGAAAACTACAACGAACCTTGGGAAGGCGGCGGAATCTCCGGCTGGGCGCGGGACTGCCTCCAATACCGCGAGATCCAGAAGCTCATCTCTCGCGCTGCGAAATCGGTCGACCCAAGGGTGCGCGTTCTCGGGACGTCTTCGATCATGAACACCGAGGACAAGCTCTATTCAGACGGCTCCGAGGAATTCGATCACTATATCGATGTCTTTACCGATCACTACGTGGTGCCTAGGGGGTGTTACGGGCCAATGGTTGCACGCGCCCGCGGCAAAGAATCGATGGAGACCGAGACTTGGTTTGTGGGCACGGAGTATCAATTGCCCCAGGGCGTAGCGCAGATCTTGGCCTCCGGCCAGAATCACGTGTCGCCGTGGCATCCGCGGGTCCTTTTTGAGAATGTCCCCGGCGGAAACGAGAAATCCATTATCCCCAGTCCCGTGGTGGCCGCCACGGCTGCGTTCAACTATTTCGTGACGGGCCGGCCGTTCGAGAAAATCGTCTTCCAAAATCACCTGCCATGGGTCTTCCAGTTCGGGAAAGACCACGACCCTAAGGCCCTGCTCGTGCTCTTTGGCCAGCTTCTCACCGTCGGCTCGACCGATGTGAGAGACCGGCTGTGGGCGCAAGTGGATGGTTCGCCGGGCGGCGAAATGATCATCGACAACGCTGACGGGCTGCTTCAGTTCTACGACTTGAGTGGCAACCCGTACTACGTTGGAGAGAAAGAGGTGAAGCTGCCGATGAGTGTCTTCCCCACCTACATTACCTGCGCGAAAGGCCCCAAGGTTGCCGCGGAACGTTTGGCCAAGTTGCAGATCAGCGGCAAACGTCCTGTCGAGATTTTGCCGCGCGATTTCACGACCCGACTCACGGGCAAGGAAGCCGCACTGGCCGTAGGCTTGCACAATTGCATTAACCGCCCCATCAAGGGCAAACTGATGGTCGAGGCTCCGCCGGAGATCACGCTTGAATCCAGCGCTCAGGAGGTCGAACTCGCCGCAGGCGAAACCAAGACCGTGACTTTCCCTGTAAAGGAAGCGAGGCCCCAGGAATCGAGCGCCTATCCCTTCAAATTCAATTTTACCTCCGATGCCGGCAACGCGGAATATAAAGAGGCGCTCAATTGCGCCGTGGCGCCTAAGGCGACGATCACCGTTGATGGCAATCTCGACGAGTGGAAGGAAATTCCCGGCGTGACGGTCCTTGGTAAGGATGACAGCGTGGACAGTATCGAGGTCCTTCGTCGTCCGTGGCTGGCGCTCAAAGAGGCGCACCCCGGTCTTGTGTCGGGCCGCCTCAAGATGGCCTGGGACGAAGACAATCTCTACATCTGCGCCGAGGTGAACGATCCCACGGGCCAAAAGAATGCGCTGCCAATGGAAGGTCGCGATGAGAACAAGTATTTTCATACCAAGGCCTCCGACGAGCGCGAACCGTACAAGAGTTGGCTTGCAAAGAATGCGCCCGGTCGAAGCTTCGCCGAGGTGCCGTATGTCTATGCCGACAGCCCCGAAAGCCCGCGCCAGCCGGACCTCCCGGCCTTGCCGTTCCGCCGAGACCGATTGCAGGTCGGTTTTGACGTGACAGACGGCTGGCACGACATGGACGGGGACGCCGACCGGGTGCCTTATGGGTTCCATGCGGTGCCGGACACTGATTACGAGTTCAGTCTCTATGGTTGTGAGGGAGGCAAGAGCGAACTCTGGCGTCATCTGGCGCCGGGTGTGCCGCGCATACACGACTTTCCGCGCCAGCCGCGTGGGAAGAACACGACGGGAGTCGCGAAGGCGGCGCGCCATGTGGTCAAGCGCAACGGAAGCGTTTACCTCTACGAAATGGCGATTCCAAAATCGGAGCTCGCGGATCTCAAGCTCCAGGCTGGAACCAACTTTGGCTTCGTGTTCAAGATCGGCGACGGCGAGGGCGCAAGCGTGGAATACGGGAAAGACAAGGCTGTCACCAAAACCAACGGCCTCAGCCTGCATCCTTACTGGGAATCCCATTCCAATTGCGCCGTGCGCTGGACGTTGGTGGATTGAACCGATCGACTACGGTGCGCCGGAGAGGCAATCTTGTGTACCCTGACCTCGCTATGACCGGGGCCGCATGCCTCGCCTCCCCAACGCTCCACGATCGCTGAAATCAAGCCTTTGAAATGGGGTCTTCATGACCTGCCTCCGCGCCTTGCCAGAGACCCCGAAGGGGATGATGGGGTCCCCTTCTCCCCATCAACGCTGCCACCATTTCGGAAATTTATTTCGGCATTTGCTCTATGACTCCGCACACCAACGGATCACAACTTCCCTAGATAAATTACTGGGCCTCGCGGAGTCACAGATCCTCCCTTGGGCTCGACGGAGATCGCTAGCGCCGCGACCCGGCTGACGGGTTGCGCGGCACTGAAGGTGAGGCTATCTGACGCAGCGGGAATGACTCCGGCATCCAGCGGCTGCTTCGATTCAGGCGTTATGATCCAAAGCTGATAATCCTTGTCGGGTCCGGGTTCAGGAAGCTTGGCAAGATGGAGGGCTCCTTCTCGTCGCTGCGGATCCCATAGTGCCACGACTTCGGCGCCGGCGGGGGCTCCCGGTTGCGCGGCAAACATAACCGGTTGGATCTCTCTGAGAGGATCACGCGCTTCGAGGGAGGCGACCCGCACTTGAAGTTTGTTCTTTTCGTTCTCGAGAGTGCTGATGCGGGTTTCAAGGCGGACGCGCTCGGAGTCAAGGCCGGCAATTCGGACCGTGAGGGATTGGTTCTCCTTCTCGATACTTCCGATTGCCGTAGACAGCCGGGATCTTTCATTCCAGAGCACGGCGCAGCAAACGGTCAATCCTGCGGCAATCGCCCATGGCACCCAGCCGAAGGAGAAGATTGATCGAGGAGTGGGCTCTGCGGCCGGGCGGGGGCTCTTGATTTGGCGCAAGATGGAATGCCGCAAAACATCAGGAGCCGGGTGTTGCGGAACGGACGTGGCAAGGAGTGTGGAGGCCGTCTCCAATTCAGCAACCAGCGCTGCCAGCTCGGGGTGAGCCACCAGCTCACGCTCAAACGCGGCGAGCTCGCTTCCCTCAAGCACACCGAGGACATAAAGCGAGGCCAATTCCTCTCGTTCCTCCGAGCTCATGCGTATTGTTTCAGGGATTGCCGTAGATGCATCATGGCGCGACGTATGCGGCTTTTAACCGTCGTAAGGGGAACAGAAAGCCTTTCGGCGATCTGGCTGTGCGAAAGCCCGCCGAAGAAAGCGAGCTCGATGGATTCGCGCACCTCCGGTGGGAGCATTCCGAGAGACTCCCGGACAGCCTTCGCGTTCTCCGACTGCTCGGCGGCGTGTGCGGGCTGGGAGATCGAGGGCAGGTTGCCCTTTGCTTCTGCTTCCGCAGCTTCGTAAAGGCGCAGGCGTCTTGCCGTGGCGCGGATCCTGTCAATCGCCTTGTGCCGAGTGATCGTGATGGCCCAGGCCAGCGGGGCGCCGCGGCGCGGGTCGTAGTCGGCGGCATCCCTCCAGATTTTTGTGAAGACCTCCTGCAGGAGTTCTTCTGTATCCTCGGGCCGATCGAGCATGCGCAGCGCGAGCGAATAGAGAATCCCCGAAAAGGCGTCATAGACCCGCTCGAATGCGACGGCATCGCCTTCCGCCACGCGCCGTATTACGGCGGGATCAATTTCATCCTTGCTGGCGAAGGGCGGAATCATCTTAAGGGGCAAACTCCTATGAGCCTGCTTAGTTTCCGGATTTGCGAAGGCAAGAAAAATAGCAGGAGACACAACGGCATTTGGCTTACAAGCGAACACTCCACAATTCTTTGCGCCCGCCGAGATTCTTTGGATCCGCCGTATTATTCAGCCTGCCGGTCGCAAATGCAGCGGACCGCCACGTATTTGGTGTCAGGCAGAATGAACTTGCGCACTTCCACTTCCGCGCGCAGGGCGCGAAATTCGCCGACAAGCGCCTCGGCGATCTCGCTAGCCAGCGTTTCGATAAGGCGCCGCGGCCGTGAGGCCGCAACGCTGACGATCCGCCGGGCTGCCGCGTGGTAGTCCACGGTGCGACTGATATCGTCCGCGAGTGCCGAAAACTCTGTCAGTGGGGTGAGAATGGCATCGATCTGAAGCCGCTGAGAGTTCCTTCGCTCCTCATCGGAGACGCCGACGCACGCGTTGACTTCGAGTCCCTTGATGATGATCACGTCCATGAAACCAAGCGTCCAAGCGCATGGAGATTACGCGCGGAAGCGCACTTCGCGCACAGTCTTTTCGAAACGGGCTTGGAGTTTTCGCAAGATGCTTCGTTTCCATGAGCGGTCGAGTTCGTAGCGCACCGCGGGCTGGATGACCTGAACGACCAGAACGCCGTCGCGCATGGATACAGGAAGCGAATGCTCAGCGAGGAAATCTCCCACGATCTCGCGCCATGCGGCCTGAATCTCCTGCTCGTTGAGGCGTTCGGTCAGGCCGAGCCTGTGAAGAAGCCTTTTCAGCGCATCAGCTGCGGGGACGCAGCGCTCGGGGCGCGTCGCTTCTTCGGGCATGCCACGCCAGTCCTCCAGAACTCGCTTGCGGATTTCCTCGACGCGCATCAATAAAAAGGCCTCCGTGAGAGTGGAGGCCTCGACATGAGGATTTGGAAAGGCGCCAAGCTATTCGCCGTCGTCTCCGATGGCTTCGACCGGGCAGCCTTCCATTGCCTCCTTGCAGAGAGCCTCCTCTTCGGGTGACTCCGGCTGCTTATAGACATAGCTGTGACCGCCATCGTCATTTCGCGTGAAATTCGCAGGCGCTGTCTCGCGGCAAAGGTCGCAGTCGATGCATTGATCATCCACGAAGTATCTGCCGGTGACATTTTGCGGATATTTGTTTGCTAAATCTGCCATAGGTATTACCTGCTCCGTTGCCGCAAACTACGGTCCCACCTGCGGATTGCAATCGTTTTTTCAGCAATTTGCCGGCGAGCAAAGCACCCCCGTCGAAGCATTGAAATATCGGCGGCATGCAAAGACGGCGATACCGTCGGGCAAATAGCCGCTTTGCGGAGGGAAAGCTCCGATTTGCTGTTGCGGAGGGGAGCGTGGAGTTTTGCCTTTCTTCGGCGCGAAGCACCATGCAGTCTGTCGGAAGGAGGCCTTTTTTTTCGAAGCTACAATCATTCCGCGGATACAACAGCCACGATTCAAAGCCAGACAAGCTGCTTATGGAAACGCCTTTGCTCGATCCCGTTCTTCCGGTTGAAGGCCGGCACGTGCTCCATCTCTTTTTTCGCGTCGATTATGCCGCGTGGGATCTGCTTGAGGGCACGCAGAAAATTGCGGCAAAGACGGCACTGGCCTCACTGGTTCAGGAGATCCGCGCCACTCCCGCCACCCAGCTGCTGACCTTCAGCATCGTTTCGCCGAAATCGGATTTGGGTTTCATGTTACTCACCCGCGATCTGCATACGGCCGACGCCTTTGCCAAACAGCTCGGCCTTGCGCTTGGACCGGGAATCCTCACGCCGGAATTTTCCTGGCTTTCGATGACCGAACGCAGCGAATACACAACGAGCGAAAACGAATATGCCCAGACGCTCGAAAAGGAGGAAAAGCTCGCTCCCGGCTCGCCGGAGTTCGAAGAGAAGGTGGCTGGTTTTCGAGCGCGCATGGCGAAGTATCTCAACGACCGGCTTAATCCAAATCTGCCCGACTGGCCGGTCATTTGCTTCTATCCAATGTCCAAACGCCGGGGTAGTCCGGGGCAGAACTGGTATGCGCTGGATTTCCCAAGCCGCAGGAAGCTTATGGGCGGTCACGCTCGTGTGGGACGGACTTATGCAGGACGCGTTCTCCAGCTCATCACCGGCTCCACGGGTCTCGACGACATGGAGTGGGCGGTTACGCTCTTTGCGAAGACAACCTCCGAGATCAAGGTCATCGTGTATGAAATGCGTTTCGATGAGGTGAGTGCGCAGTACGCGGAGTTTGGCGAGTTTTTCATCGGTCTTCAGATGCCTCTTGATTCGCTCTTCGCGCGGCTGAATTTGTAATCAGCACGCATGAAGCTTCAAATGTTAGAAAAGATCCGCCGACTGGAAGAGTTGCTTCGTGCGCATGCACCGCTCCTGGTGGCGTATTCTGGCGGTGTGGATAGCACGTGCCTGCTGGCGATGGCGCATAAAGCGCTTGGTGATTCCGTGATCGGAGTCGTCGCCGATAGCCCGAGTCTTCCGCGGCGGGCGCTGGCCGCAGCGCTCAACGTCGCGCGCTCCCTTGGCGCAAGAGTCGAAGTGATAGCAACCCAAGAATTTGAGAATGAGCAGTATGCGAGCAACCCTCCGAACCGCTGCTACTATTGCAAAGCGGAACTGTTTGCGAAGATGAATGCCCTGGCGCGCGAGCGCGGATTTTCCGCCATTGCGTATGGCGAGAACGCCGATGACCCCGCGCACCTGCGCCCTGGCTCAAAAGCCGCCGCCGAGTTCGCGGTGGTTGCCCCGCTGAGGGAGGCAGGCTTAACCAAGGCAGAAGTGCGCGAACTCTCCCGCGTCTATGGTCTGCCAACTGCCGACGCGCCGGCCCAACCTTGCTTGTCCTCGCGCATTCCGCACGGCACGACCGTGACACGCGAGGCTCTGGGATTGATTGAGCGTGGCGAGGAGACGGTGCGCGCGCTGGGATTTCGTGTTTTTCGCGTTCGTTACCTGGCGCCCTCAGGCGCGCGCGTGCAGATTGCGCCGGAGGAGATGGAGCGCCTGGCGGGGTTGCGCGATCAGGTCTGCCAGGGTTTGCGCCAGGTGGGGTTTGGTGTCGTCGAGATCGATCCGAAAGGATACCGCGCTTTCTCGGGCTGAACGAGGCAACATACCTCTTGCGAGCGCAGGGGCAGCGCCTTGAGATCAGGCCGATCAGAAGCCGGCGAAGCTGCTTCGAATAACGGCGCCTGATCGCTGCGCGAACTGCGGATGCCAGCCAGCCGATTGTCCAGGGAATAACCAGATGTCGTGGGATCCATCCGGAGTCCGCAAGCATTTTCCGATACGTCGGAGGAAGTGCGCCCGAGACGACAACACAGCCCACGCTCGCGGCCTCGTCGTGCCGGAAGGTCTCGAAGGATGTCCCCTCGGAGCGAGGCAGATCCTGGAGTGCAACGCACGCTTGACTTATAACGCCAATTCAACACATTCTCATCCTGGAAATTCTTTTGCAAAACTACGTCGACCAGTCCTGGCCCTCGAAAGCCGAAAAGAAACAACTTAGACAACCATTGGCCTCAAGGCCGTGGTCCGTATTGCCCATGTATTTTGGTGGTAGCTTCCTGCCCCGGGATAAAAGCAGCGCTCGCTTGCATTCCGCTTAAGGGATTCGCTCAAGCCATCGGGAGGCGGAATTTGAGAAGTAACGATTCCGGGACTGCAAATCGAAGTCCTTCAGCTCATGGAAGGCCTCATGAAAGTGGACCAATCAAGCCTATGAACAAAGCAAGAATCTCCCCAGCAATCCGCTTTACCCTCCTCATCGGCGCGGTTTGCTTCGCATCTGTCGCCGCAATCCGGGCTGATGAGATCATGGTCCAGGAAGACAACATGAAGGAGTTGAAATGCTCGCTCCCGAATGACCGCTTCCGTTTCGTGGAAAGCAGCTCGCCAGGCCAGCTATTTTTGAGCGACGAGCCGGTTGATCTAAAGCTTGCGTTCAAGAAGGGCGATTTGAACGGAAACGTTCCTTTCTCGCTGGAGATTCAGGAGGTTGGCACCCGGACTCCGGGGAAAGTTGCTGGGGGCATGACGGGTTGGACTGATACAAGCGGCAAAGCGCCGCTCTTTGACCTGACCGGCATCCCGGTGAAGCATGATTTCACGGTGGATTTCGGAGGCGCAGACGAAATTCCGGTCGAACTCAAGAATCTTCCTGTGCCCAAGCGCTTCGGTACCTACGCCTTGATCCTTTGCCGTGGTAACGAGCGCCAGTTCCTTGGCACAGTGGCCCGCGTGCCCGCTCCGCGGGCTGACGGCACCATCGACAACGTCCCGATCTTCGGCGAAGGCGGATTTATCGACAAGCCGTGGAAGGCTAAAGTCTATGCACGCATGGGTATTCGGGGCTGGCGGGCGGAAGGAAGCTGGAACGAAAAGAAAGACGGCAGCTTCGACTGGGCAGATTACGATAGCATGTACGAAGCGGCCAAAGAGGCAGGTTGCAAAATCATGTCGATGCCAGGGGCGACTCCGAACTGGAGCTGGCCGTTCGCTCCGAATCAGACGCCAGCAGCGGTTGAGCCAGGCTGGGATGGCAGCCCGTATGGCGGCAGAGCGGACTGGGTGTGCGATCCCAAATACTACCCGGCATACGAGAAATGGATGAAGGAGTTCGTCAAGCGTTACTGGGACAACGGCAACGGCGCGCTGTGGGGTGTGGAAAACTACAACGAACCTTGGGAGGGCGGCGGAATTTCCGGCTGGGCGCGGGACTGCCTCCAATACCGCGAGATTCAGAAGCTCATCTATCGTGCTGCGAAATCGGTTGACCCCAGGGTGCGGGTTCTCGGCACGTCTTCGATCATGAACACCGAAGACAAGCTCTATTCAGACGACTCCGATGAATTCAATCACCATATTGATATCTTTACCGATCACTACGTGGTGCCGCGGGGGTGTTACGGGCCAATGGTTGCCCGCGCCCGCGGCAAAGAGTCGATGGAGACGGAGACTTGGTTTGTGGGCACCGAGTATCAATTGCCCCAGGGCGCGGCGCAGATTTTGGCCAGCGGCCAGAATCGTGCGTCGCCGTGGCATCCGCGGGTGCTCTTCGAAAATGTTCCCGGTGGAAACGAGAGATCCATTATCCCCAGTCCCGTGGTGGCCGCCACGGCTGCGTTCAACTATTTCGTCACGGGCCGGCCGTTCGAGAAAATCGTTTTCCAAAATCACCTGCCATGGGTCTATCAGTTCGGGAAGGACGAGGACCCCAACGCCCTGCTTGTGGTCTTCGGCCAGCTTGTGAGCATCGGCTCGACTGATGCGAGAGACCGGCTGTGGGCACAGGTGGATGGCTCGCCGGGCGGCGAGATGGTGATCGACAATGCCGACGGGTTGTTGCAGTTCTACGATCTGAGCGGCAATCCCTGCTATGTCGGCGAGAAGAGCGTGAAGCTGCCGATGAGCATTTTCCCGTCCTACATTACGTGCAAGAAAGGACCGAAGGCCGCCGCCGAGCGCCTGGCCGAGGCGAAGATCACCGGCAAGCGCCCGGTCGAAATTCTGCCGCGCGATTTTACGACCCTGCTCACGGGCAAGAACGCCGTGCTGAACGTCGGCGTGCACAACTGCCTGAACCGCCCAATCAAGGGCAGGCTAACGGTGAAAGCGCCGTCTGACATCACGCTGGCAACCGACGCGCAGGAGGTCGAACTCGGCGCCGGCGAGACGAAGACCGTGACCTTCGCGGTCACGGCCGCCACGCCGCAGGGGTCGAATGCGTATCCGTTCGAATTCGCCTTCACCTCCGACGCGGGCAACGCCGCTTACAAAGAGGTGCTCAACTGCGCCGTGGCACCGAAGGCGAAAATCGCTGTCGATGGGAATCTGGACGATTGGAAGGACATCCCCGGGGTGACCATCTTCGGCCAAGATGACAGCGTGGACAGCATCGAGGTCCTCCGCCGTCCGTGGCTGGCGCTCAAGGAGTCACATCCGGGTCTGGTGTCGGGCCGCTTGAAAATGGCTTGGGACGACGAGAACATTTACTTTTGCGCGGAGGTCAATGATCCGACGGACCAGAAGAATGCTCTCCCGATGGAAGGTCGCGATGAGAACAAGTATTTTCATAGCAAGGCCTCCGACGAGCGCGAACCGTACAAGAGTTGGCTGGCGAAGAATGCGCCCGGTCGAAGCTTCGCCGAGGTGCCGTATGTCTATGCCGACAGCCCCGAAAGCCCGCGCCAGGCGGACCTCCCGGCCTTGCCGTTCCGCCGAGACCGATTGCAGGTCGGTTTTGACGTGACCGACGGCTGGCACGACATGGACGGGGACGCCGACCGGGTGCCTTATGGGTTCCATGCGGTGCCGGACACTGATTACGAGTTCAGTCTCTATGGCTGTGATGGAGGCAAGAGCGAACTCTGGCGTCATCTGGCGCCGGGTGTGCCGCGCATACACGACTTTCCGCGCCAGCCGCGTGGGAGGAACACGACTGGAGTCGTGAAGGAGGCGCGCCATGTGGTCAAGCGCAACGGAAACGTTTACCTCTACGAAATGGCGATTCCAAAATCGGAGCTCGCGGATCTCAAGCTCCAGACCGGAACCATCTTTGGCTTCGTATTCAAGATTGGCAACGGCGAGGAGGGTGCAAGTGTGGAATACGGCAAAGACAAGGCTGTCGCCAAAACCAACGGTCTCAGCCTGCATCCCTACTGGGAAGCGCATTCCAACTGCGGCGTGCGCTGGACGCTCACTCAATGACGCCCCGGGCAGTGCTGACGAAAGGTTCCGTGCCCGTCATTGGGAATAGCCGCGGTTACCCGCTGAGGATCGACGACAAGGGGGACCGGCAAGTATCCCGCTCCACATATTCATCGTCTCAAAACTTACTGATCTCAAAGGAGTTCGCGAATCGATCCCCTACGTGCATCCCAGTGCCGATGCAGCCGCCGGGCTGCAATGAGCCGATTGACGGTCTATTACGCACCGGATGGTTTGGAAAGGCGCGCTTTGATAACGCGGTAATAAGAACGAGACAAAAGCAGAATTCGTTTCGGGGAAAAGCTCATGTGACGATGGCTGAAGCGAAAGAACGCCGTTTGCTTAAGAAGGTCGTGCACAAATGCTCCGCTTCGGTGGATAACCTTCCCGCCGAAGTCCCACGGCTTGGGTGACGCGACGAAATGAAGTATCCCCTCAGGCATATTGTCGGCAATCGACGGCTCGCTCGCAGAGATTGGGATATTGTACTGAATGGGCAGGTGACAGTGCTTCGTCGAGAAGAAAAAGTTCAACGCGGTTTGGTCATGCGACAGAGCGCGATCCCTGTAGGTCTCTAAGAATGCCAAACATCGCTCGGTAACGTCCTCATTCCGCCAGCGATCCAAGTCGATGAGGAGGATCCCCGAGTTGAAATGGGGATCATTGAGGGAAAGTCCAAGCTCCGGCAAAAGATATTTATCCAGAGACCACTCGATGGTGGCCCTGGATATTGCCCCCAGCAGGTGGGGACTTAAATCCGTGTTCCATAAGGGAGTCAGGGAACAGTTAACGAGCACATCGCTATCCAAGTACAGTACTCGGTTAACCGTAGGAAGCAGATCTTTCAAAAAGAGCCGCGCATAAGCCATGTAGTTCCCGTGTAGCCCTCGAAGATGGCGGACCTTGGCGGTAGAAAAGGGGCGAAGGGAAACTGTTGCGTTTTGGTTGATGGCAGCCGTCTGGCGAAGGCCTTCGCAATCGGCGGCTGACAGGCCCTCATGGAAGATGAAAAGATGGATCGGGGTATCAGCGTCTTTCCGAAGATGAGACTCCAACAAGCTGAAAATAGAGATATGAAGACCGGCAAGTGCGTTCCTGTCGCAACAAAAAACGATGTTCATGGGTAGGTGTGGAACCGCGGACAAGCCGGCTTTACAACAATCGCCCCAGCGGCTGGTATGCCCCCTTGTTGGCCGAGCTGTGTCCACTCTGAAGCATTATTGGAAGTCCTTATCTCGTCTCCCGTAGATAATTCAGCGGGAAACTACAAGCCTCTATGTGAGGAAAGTGCGTGACGGAAGGCATCTTTCCAGCGGCGGAAGCGCCCCTTCCGGGCTGAGAAGTGGATCGAGTTTGTCGCGAGGGCGTCCCGGTCGCTACGATACGAGTTGGTGTCTGGAGACTGCCGATGGGGTGGAAGATGGCCGACTGGATTTCTGGTTCCGGACTACGGCAACAAGAACGAAGGCCATTTCCGCGGCGACGAACAAAAGCGCAAAGCCAAAGCCTCCTGTTCCAAAACCGTAGCTGTGCAGGCCGACGCCAAGAACGAAGTTTACACCGTACCAAGCCATGAGCACTCCTTGGAAGGCAAGCACCGCACCGACGGCCATGCCGAAGCCCGCCCACTTTCCGGCGATTTGGCCGTGCAGGACGAACAAGTAGCCGAGCAGCGTGATGAGCGCCCATGTCTCCTTGGGATCCCAGTCCCAAAATCTTCCCCACGAATAGTTCGCCCACACGCCACCGAGGATGGTGCCGGTCGCCAGAAGCAGAACACCAACCTGCAAGGTCCGGTACAGATAGTTGTAGAGCTCGGTATCCGGTTGTTTTCCTTTGATCACCTTGCCGAGCGCGATATGGCCGATGCCGAGGGCAAGGGCTAACGCGGCGTAACTCAGTGTGATTGTCAGCACATGCGTCGTCAGCCAAAAATTATCACGCAGAACAGGAACGAGCGGATTGATCGAGCGATTGAGCGCCAGCGTTTGGGTGTCCGCGAGGATGAGCGAGGCCACGGCCACCGGAACAGCCCCAAGCAGGAAATACCTGCTTCGATAGAGCGCCTCAAAGACCAATGCGAAAAAAATCGTACCGAACGCCACCCAAACGACGGATTCGTACATGTTGGTCACCGGGGCGCGACCGGCGATGGTCACTCGTGCGGCGAAGCCTATGATCTGCAAGAGAAAGCCAGCGCCGGCCAGGCCCCAAGCCGCAATGTAGCCGGCTCGTCCCAGATTGGAGGGCAAGAGAATGATCCCCGCTGCCGCATAGCACATCCACGCCCAGCGGAAAGGATGCGCCTTCTGATAGAGCATCTCGAGCTCGATCTTCCAGGGGGGCGGTTGAAATTGCGGTTCGATTCCGGACCATTCCTTTTGCAAGGCCTTGGCTTCTGTGGTGAAGACGCCAGTATCATTTCCTTCGAATGCCTCGCGCAGAGGGTGGAGGGCGCCGGAGGCGCCGGGAACCGAAAGCCATTGGGCTTCCGCCGCTCGCGGATTTGCCACGAAGCGGAAGGCGGACCCATTGACGAGCGATTCAAACTCCGCCATCCGCAACCCGACTTCGGCAGCTTCCTTGGGCAACCCGGTTAGCCTTTGATTGCCGGGGCGCGCCCGCAATGCTTGCGCTTCGTTTAGGAGGTTCACCAGTTCCCGGTTGGAGGCCAGCTCCCGATAGGAGAATAGCTTCCGGGTTGTGTCCAAGCCGCAAGCTTCCTTGAGAGGCTTATGATTGACCAGGAGAAGCGGCTTGTCGTTCCAGCCCTGCGGCTTTAGCCAGAGCGTCGTGATGACTTGCATTGCGCTCATTTTCCGACCCTCGATTGTCAGTGCGGTCTTTCCTGACAGGCCCAGGAGCGATTCCTCGGCAAAGACCAGGAAAGGTTTCTTGCGCCCGCCTTCCTGCACGGTGATTTGCTCCAATGGCGAGAGATCAATGGCACCAGCCGCTTGAAACGCGATGAGAAGGGCGAGAAAATAGCGGATCATCGGAGGTTAAGGTTGCCGCTCGTGCTGGCTTGTGCAAGCCGGAAGGCGGGAAGATCGTGAGTTCGCGGAGACACTTCTCGCCTTGAACACGTCAAACCCTATCACTTGCCTTGTTGTAGGGATTTGAATATAAAGAAGATCTAAATATGTAGAAAAGCATATTTACTATATAAATATTTCTAATACATGGCCTGCTCGATGAACGGGAAAACAGAGTTTGGAGCGACTCGGAGCGGAGAATTCTGTCCCGGAATGCACCCGGAGGGCGCCCAATCTTAAGCACGATTCCCGTGGTTTCCGGGGAAGATGACCGAGGAGGTGGAACCTGCACCCAAATCGACCTTGCATGCGTTTTCGATTCCTGCTCCTGTGAGCAGATTCGGATTGCCAGGCGAAGCGAGCGGATCCCGAATCCATATCGTTCTTGGAAAGATCTTTACAATGAATTTCTTACGAGCATCAATTTCTTGGGAGGAGGGGAGCTTTTCTGTTGCGCCGAATAAGCGAAACCAGCTAGATGGTAGGATGCCGTTGAGGAAAACGATCGCGCTTTTCTTGCTCGGGAAGAACTGTTCCCCGCCTGTCAACCTAGGATCTGAGAGAGGCAGGCGGTGAAGGGACGCATACTCAGTCTTTGGTCAGCTTGTGCGTGGGTCGTCGTGATTGCGGCTTTCGCCCAGTCCGATATTAATCAAGCCGAAAATCCGCCGATCGCTGATGAACAGAAGCCTGCCTCCGTTACGACACCGACTTCCGATGCCGATGCGAACGCAGAAGCGCAGCCCTTGGCTCCGCAAGCGCCGGGTGAGAGCCCGGACACGGGGGTGGGAACAACGATGCAGCCGGAGCCGGTTGCGCCCGTTGAGGAGCCGATTGCGCCCGGTGCGGAGCCGATTGCGCCCGGTGCGGAGCCGATTGCGCCCGGTGCGGAGCCGATTGCGCCCGGTGCGGAGCCGATCGCGCCCGGTGCGGAGCCGATTGCGCCCGGTGCGGAGCCGATCGCGCCCCGTGCGGAGACTGTGGTCGCCGATCAAGCAGTGATCCCCCCGGAACCAAGTCGTAAACTCTGGCGAATTAGTCCGCTTTTTTCGGCGGGCGTCGTCTATGACGACAACATTTTCGTTACAAACACGGATCGCGTCGCGGATGTCATTTGGACGTTTCCATTCGGCTTGTCCTTCGAGTTGGGCGACTTTCGGGGCGGCTTTGAGAACTATGTGACAGCGCAGTGGATAGGCATCCCCACCTTTTATACCAACAACCCGAGGGAGAATAGCTTCAACCAAGCGGGCTCCTTGCTCGCCCAGTATCGGTGGACGAAGCTCGTCGGGCAATTCCGGAGCGGTTTCGGAGTTTCCAGAGAGGCTAACCGGGAGGTGAACACAATTACTACGACGCAAACGTTCGCCAATAGCTTGCGGTTCCAATACGACTATAGCGAGAAAACCAGCTTTGATTTGCAATTCAGGCAAGAGTACTCCGCGTCCTCCAATCCCTCCACTCCCTCCGGGGGCACGTCCGCGACGCCAACTCCAGAGTCCGGGAAAACGACCAACAATGAGTATCAAACAAGAGCTGGCGTGAACTACCAGATGTTTCCGAAGACCAGTATAGGTCTCGAAGCCGCTGGGGGCATTTCCGACCAGTCCGAAAGCCCGCTTCAATACTACCAGCAGGCGCGTGTGCGCCTAATTTATGTTGCCACCGGAAAGCTGAATCTTAAATTCAGCGGGGGCGTCGAAGTCCGGGAATACCAAGGAACCAACCGCATCACGATCAGTCCCGTCTTCAGCCTGGGCTTGGACTATCGCCCGTTCGATGGAACCACAATCAGCGTGGTAGGCTACAGGAATATTTCCCCTGCCACCTCCATCACGGGACAGGACATTACCGCCACCGGCTTCAATATTTCGGCGACGCAGCGATTTTTGCAGAAATTTATTGCCGGAATCAGCTTCGGATATGAAAATGACGTATATTCCGCTAACCCGGGAGAAACCACCATCCCCGGAGAAACCACCACCCAGACTAATCGCGTGGACAACTACCTATACGTGCGCTCGAGGTTGAGCTATTCATTCGTTAGATGGTGTTCGGCAAATGTTTTTTACGAGCATAGGAGGACCAATTCCAGCCAAACTATTAGCAGCTTTTATGACAATCGAATTGGCATGGAGATTGCTGCGGAGTTCTAATTTTTGATTACCGCACATGAAGTTTAGAAGTTGTTTTCTCACGGACGCAAAAGGCAGCGATTTGACTACCGAGGCGCCAAGGAGCTCATGCCAATTTGAGCGGCGGATTCGAATCAGTGCATTGTACGAAGGAGGGAGGGGCGTTGTTGGCAGGCTCGCCGCGATTGTTGCCCTCTTTGTGTCTGGGGTCTTGATGGCGCAGAGCGATTCGAACTACCGTTTGGCTGCCGACGATCTTTTGGACTTCCGGGTTTTTCAGGAGCCCGAGTTGGACGCTGTGATTCGCGTGGCCGGGGATGGCAACGCCATATTCCCTTTGGTGGGGTCGATTCCCATTGGAGGCAAGACCATCGGCGATGCCACTGAGTTGTTGCGTCAACGTTATATGGGGGGCTACCTCGCTAATCCGCAGATCACCCTGACGGTTCGAACGTATGCACGCAAGGTCTTCACGATCTTGGGACAGGTTGTGAGGCCGGGGTCCTACGCGATTGAGGGAAGCGCGTCCATCAGCCTTCTTGACGCGATCGGCATGGCTGGCGGCTACACCCGGATCGCTAATCCGGGCAAAGTCACCGTAAAGCGGCGCGTAGGCGGACAGGAAACGGTTATCCGCGTTGATGCTAAAAAGATGGCAAGGTCGAGTTCCGACTCAACATTTCGTGTTCAGCCAGGGGATGTCATCACTGTGGGGGAATCCATTTTTTAATCATGCCTGAAAATCCTTCCGATCAACAGCTTCCGCTCTCCGAGCTCCTTGGGGAGAAAGAATCCGCTCCGGGTCTGGACATTGGTTATTACTTCCATCTCTTAAAGCGCTATCTTTGGCTTCTCCTCACGATCGTCATTCTTTCGGTGGCGATCTCCCTGATCTTGGCGCTCCAGCAGCCGAAGATGTACGCTGCGCGCGCTGTTTTGCAGGTTGAAGCGCAGGAACAGAAGGTGCTGGGTTCGGACGATCTCCAAACGCTCAAGCTGGAAGCGCCGGATTACATCACGACGATCGTTGCGTCTCTCACCAGCGATCCGTTTCTCGTGCGGGTTGCAAAGGCTGCGGGCCTTTTGAACGATCCGGCCTTCTTCCCTCCCCGCCCGGACGGGCAGCCCTACACGGATGTCGAAATCGCCAACCGTATGAAGGGATTGGTATCGGCCAGTGTCCGCAAGTTGACAAGATTCATAGACATTACAGCAACAACTACCAACCCGGAATGGTCGAAGAGTATCGCCGACGCCGTTGTCAAAGAGTTCCTTCTCCAGACTCTCGAACAGCGCATGAGTCTCGCGCGCGCTGCAAACGATTTCCTGCGCGACGAGGCGAGCAAGCTTCAGGCAAAACTACAGGAATCAGAACAGAAACTTCAGAGCTACAAGGAAGAACAGAACGCCGTCTCGCTTGAAGACACCCAGAACATTACGGTTGCAAAACTGAAGGAGCTCAGCTCGCAGGTCACTCAGGCGGACAGCGAGCGAATCAAACTCGAGTCCGATATGGAGCTCTTGCGTTCGATACCTCCCGACGATGTCGACCGAATGTTGCAAGTCCCTAGTGTCAGCGCAATTTCTCAGGTACAGGTGCTGCGTTCCCAGATTAACACCGCGGAAGCCGATCTCGCGGCTGTACAGAAGCGTTACCTCGCGAAGCATCCGAAGAATATCCAGGCGGCCACCCAGGTCAAACAGTTGAAGGAGTCTCTCAAAGAAACCTTAAAGGATGCCGGAAAAATTCTCGCCACGCAGTATCAAGCTGCAACAGACACTGAGAACAAATTGAAGGAAGCTCTTAAGGAGCAAGAAAAGGCGGCCCTCGAACTCAACAAGATCGCCATTCCTTACGGTGTCTTGAAGAACGAGGTGGATTCAGATCGTGCCATGTACGAATCCGTAAATAACCGTTTGAGAGAAACCACCGTGTCTCTGGGGATCGAGAAGAATCCCTTTCGGATCGTTGAGGAACCGATGTCCGCTTCCCCGGTGGGGTCACCCCTCCTGAAAATGCTGGGGATAGGCCTGTTCCTTGGACTCGCGCTGGGTGCGGGCGCTATATTTGGTCTGGATCTTCTCGACAGCAGTCTGCGTTACGTCGATCAAGCTGAAAGCTTTCTTGGCCTGCCTGTTCTGGCGGTGGTTTCCGAAGTCGAAGGGAAGGGCGGCGACACGATCCCGAACGCATTTGCTGACGGGGCTCAATCCCAGGTCGCGGAGGCCTTTCGCAGCATGCGCACTTCACTCTCCTTGCTTAGCGATGAGGCGCACCGCCGCGTCTTTCTCGTGACAAGCGCGATTCCTGGAGAGGGCAAGACATTTTGCGCCTTCAACGCTGCCATGGCGTTCGCTTTGGAAGGACAAAAAACCGTGCTGATGGATGCCGACTTGCGTCTGCCAGCCCTTCATAGGATCTGTTCTGACCCCGAAGTTGCCCGGAGGCATTTGGGACTGGCCGATTATCTTGCAGGAAATGCGGACATCGAGAAGATCCTGATGGCGGGACCTCAGGAAAACCTTACTGTCATCTGCGCGGGAAACAAGACGCCTAATCCCGGCGAGTTGCTCGGCGCGGGTGCTTTTGCCACGCTTCTTCAGACTTTGGTGGAGAGATTTGACCGTGTGATCATCGACTCCGCCCCAGTGAATGCGGTGAGCGATACCTTGCGCATTACGCCTCTCGTAAGTTACGTGTGCTTGGTGATCCGCGCGGCCAAGACCCCGAAGAAGGCAATTTCCCGCGCTTGCAAGCTGATTGAGAACGCCAAAGGAAAGCTTGCGGGCTTCATCCTTAATCGCGTCCACCTCGGGCGAGACTCAGCTTATTACTTTTATAACTACGCCTACGGAGATACCGAAGCCGATGCGGCGCGAGGTTCCAAGAAAGGATCTTCGTAGCTAGTCGCGCCCGGCGCATCTTCAAGACAAAATCATGGCAGTCATGTCGGACGGTCCCGTGTTCGCTTGATTCGGCGCTTTCCGCAACAATTGGCAAAGGAAGATGGTCTCGAAGCGCAAACGCGGAGAATGACCAAGGGCGGTAGCTTGTTAGTGATGAATATGTTTCGACGGCGGATAACCATTCCGAGCGCCATTCGGGTCAGCCAGTTTGGAGTTTCTTTTGCTCCAGGCGTTCCTTAGGCATTTTTTCAGTTGCAGCAAGAGGCCGCTTTGAGCACCATTTAACCACACACTTATGCGTATTCTCATCACCGGCGGAGCGGGCTTCCTTGGCTCGCATTTATGTGATCGACTACTTAACGAAGGCCATGAGATTTTGTGTCTCGACAATTTCTTTACGGGTCGGAAACAAAACATTTCTCATCTCCTCCAGAATCCGAAATTTGAATTGATCCGGCACGATGTTACTGAACCCTTTCGTGTAGAAGTCGACCAGATTTACAACCTGGCCTGCCCAGCTTCTCCTCCGCATTATCAGTATAATCCCATCAAGACGACCAAGACGTCGGTCATGGGCGCGATCAACTCTTTAGGCCTGGCAAAGCGGGTCAAAGCCAGAGTCTTTTTAGCGTCCACGTCGGAAGTCTACGGCGATCCGGCGGTCCATCCCCAAAGTGAGTCCTATTGGGGAAACGTGAACCCAATCGGGCGGCGCTCGTGTTACGATGAGGGTAAGCGATGTGCAGAAACGTTGTTCTTCGATTATCATCGTCAAAATGGAGTCGATATTCGCGTGGTGCGAATATTTAACACTTACGGGCCTCGCATGCTGGCTGATGACGGCCGCGTGGTGTCCAACTTCATCGTGCAGGCGCTGAAAGGGGAAAACTTGACCGTCTACGGCGACGGCTCACAAACGCGTTCGTTTTGCTACGTGGACGATCTCATTGAGGGCTTCGTACGCCTGATGAATCAAGAAAAGACGGTGGGTCCAGTTAACATTGGAAACCCAGGTGAGTTTACAATGTTGGAGTTAGCGGAGTTGGTCCTCAAGAAGGTGGGGGGAAAATCGAAAATCACCAATCTTCCGCTTCCTGCCGATGATCCGAAGCAACGCCGTCCCGACATTACCCTTGCTAAGGAGGCCCTTGGCTGGGAGCCCAAGGTTCCGCTCGAGGAAGGTCTTAACCGCACGATCGAATACTTTCGTCAGGCTATCTGACGCTTTTTAACACGCACCCCAGCTAATTTTAGTCCTATGTCGCAAGAAACGTCAGAAACCCAGGAACCTGTATTGAAGATTTGCTGTATCGGCGCCGGCTATGTCGGTGGCCCAACCATGGCGATGATCGCCGCGAAGTGCCCCGACATTCGTGTGGAAGTGGTCGATCTCAACCAGGCTCGAATCAACGCTTGGAACTCCGATAACCTTCCGGTTTATGAGCCGGGTCTCGACGAAGTCGTGAAATCCGCCAGAGGAAGGAATTTGTTTTTCTCGACCGGCGTGGAGGACGCCGTTCGCAGTGCGGACATCATTTTCGTGAGTGTCAACACACCGACCAAGACTTTTGGGCTTGGCGCCGGTCGCGCCGCGGACCTCCGCTATATCGAGGCCGTCGCCCGCATGATCGCTACGGTGGTCGACGAGCCGAAAATCATCGTCGAGAAGAGCACAATCCCGGTGAAAACCGCTGAAACGATCCTGACGATCCTCAGCGCGAGTGGAAGGAAGCTGAATCACCAGGTTCTCTCGAATCCTGAGTTTCTCGCGGAGGGCACGGCGGTGGAGGATCTGAAGAGTCCGGATCGCATTCTGATTGGCGGTGAACAGACACCGGAAGGCCTCGCGGCAATCGAGAAGCTTGTGTCGGTGTATGCCCGCTGGGTGCCGCGTGAACGTATTTTGACGACGAATCTTTGGTCCTCCGAACTTGCCAAGCTCGTCGCGAACGCGTTTCTTGCCCAGCGAATCTCGTCGATCAACGCGATTTCCGCGCTTTGCGAAACGACGGGCGCCGACGTTGAAGAGGTAGGCCGCGCTATCGGGACCGACTCCCGCATTGGACCAAAGTTCCTTAAGGCCTCGGTGGGATTTGGCGGTTCCTGCTTCCAAAAGGACGTCCTTAATCTTGTGTATCTTTGCGGAGCTTTTGGGATTCCGGAGGTCGCGGATTATTGGGAGCATGTGGTGCGACTCAATGACTGGCAGAAGAGCCGGTACGTCGCACGCGTTATCAAGACTCTTTTCAACACGGTGTCCGGGAAGCGCCTTGCGGTCCTGGGATTTGCCTTCAAGAAGGATACCAACGATACGCGCGAGTCTCCAGCGATCTCGATTTGCAAGGCGTTGCTCGACGAGCAAGCCCGCCTGGCGATCTACGATCCGAAGGTCGAAAGCTCTCAGATTTTCGCCGATCTTGAAATCAAGGATGACGATCCCCGGGTTGAGATTTGCTCGGATGCCAATCAAGCCCTCCAAGGGGCTCATGCGATGCTGGTGCTCACGGAATGGAACGAGTTTCGCGATCTCGATTTTGACAAGATCTACAAAGCGATGCACAAGCCGGCGTGGGTCTTTGACGGACGCAATGTCCTTGACATGGCTAAGCTGCGGAGCCTAGGTTTTTACGTTTACAGCATTGGAAAGCCGGAGTCAATCTGACGAGCTTTGTCCCTCCTTCACTTCCCGGCCGGCTCCAACCCTAGAAGTTCGCGAGCGTTGGGAATTTGGCCGGGCGAGGGTTTGCACAGGGCGCCCCCGTGAACGTAATGGGTTCATCGTTGACTCGCTTTCTGCCGACCAAAAATTGTCTCGAGCACATTATGAATCCTGGCCAACGAGACGTTCGTTTAAGTCTCGCAGCCGGAGGCGGAGGGGTTGGAACCGCATTTTGCGTCGAGGAGCAAAGCCTCTCCCTCGCGCCTTGCTCTCAAGATCGCTTGGATTGGTGACAAGCGCACAAACTGGTAGGAGCTAATGATATCAATGCTGTCCAGAATCGTTGCGTTCGTGAAAAGAATCCTGAGCGTTGCCCTTCCGTTCGGGAGGGGCAAGCTCTTCGTGGTCGTGGGAAGCATGATCTTTCAGGCAGTCCTGCAACTAGGTGGGGTCGCCTCTGTCTTGCCATTCCTTTCGGTAGCGGCCAACCCTGAAGGCTTTGCAACTTCGAAGTTTGGCCATTTCCTGGTTTCCACGTTTCAGATTACCGACCCAAAGTATTTGGTGTATGTGACAGGGATTCTTGCGATCATCGCGCTTTTGCTTGCGAGCGGATCTGCAATGGCTAGCCAGGTCATCGTCTCACGATATGTCGGATCTCTCGGACATTTCATGCGGATGCAGCTCCTTCTTAAGTACTACCGTCAGCCCTACGCGTACTTCGTGTCCCGCAACTCTGCAGTCCTCACAAAAAAGGTAAATCACGATGTCTTCGTCTTCACTGCCTTCCTACTCGCCCCGCTTTTCGATCTTGCGGCGAAGCTTGTCACTACCTTAGTAATGCTTGCCGGTCTGCTGGTGATTGAGCCAGTTGTCACACTCGTTGCGGCAGCATTTCTCGGGTGCTTTTACCTGCTATTTATGAGCCTGACGCGCACGTATGTGAGGACGATCAACCAGGTGGGCAAGGAGGCCAGCCAGAATCTCAGCCGCTTAGTCCAGCAATTCATCTCCGGGATAAGGGATTTCAAATTGAGGGACGCGGGTCCGTTCTTTATCAATAAGATTGATGCTATTTCGGGTCGCCAGGTGACGGCGGCGGTGATGAGCGCGTGGATCGGAGGACTTCCGCGCAACCTGATTGAGCCGTTTGCGTTTGCAGGCACCATCATTTGGGCAATGGTCGCCTTGAGCGCGGGCCGTCTTGAGTCGGTGCTACCGACGCTCGGTGTGATGGCCATGGCCGGGTACCGTCTGCTGCCCAATCTTCAAGGACTTTACAACAATCTCCATATGGTGGCGACCAATCGATTCTCTTTGGACGAACTCGGCGAAGAGTTGGACTTTTCATCACCCTCGTATCCGATTCGGATTTCAAAGAGGGCCGCTGCTGGTGCGCCGGGTGCCCTGGCTGATAAGGGCCCCTTGTTTTCCAAGTCGATTGAACTTCGTAACATCACTTTTAGCTATGCTGGCGCTGAACGTCCTACCCTCCAGGGTATCAGTCTCCGCATCGAAAAGGGCCAGTCGATCGGCTTCGTGGGCCAGACAGGTTCGGGGAAATCTACCCTGATCAATCTCTTGCTGGGGCTCTATGATCCGGTAAGTGGCGAGATTCTTGTCGACGGGAAACCTCTCGGAAAACCAGTCTCGCCCAAATGGCAAACACGGATCGGATATGTCCCTCAAGAAATCTTTCTGATGGATGACACTCTGTTAAGCAATATCGCCATTGGTGTGCCGGACGATCAGGTTGATCACGAACGCATGAAGAAGGCCATTGCTTCGGCGCAGCTTCAGGAAGTAATCGAAAAGATGCCCCAGGGGCTTGAAACCCAGGTGGGCGAGCGGGGAGTCATGCTCAGTGGCGGCCAGCGCCAAAGGGTGGGACTGGCGAGGGCGCTGTATTTTGATCCGGAAATGCTGATTTTGGATGAAGGCACTAGCGCCTTGGACAATGAAACCGAGGCCAAGTTCATGCGCGCCGTCGAGTCGCTGCAGGGCGAGATAACGATGATTTCGATTGCACATAGACTGACCACGGTGCGCGGGTGTAATGTCATTTGCGTCCTCGTGAATGGCAAGATTAGCGAAGCGGGAACCTACGACGAGTTGATGGAGTCCAAATCGGAGTTTTTCCGTCTGGCAAGCGCCTCTGTGTGATTCAGAGAATCGAGCCCGCCCGGCTGGCTTCTCGGACGCCTCTCTGCCGAGTTTTCGCTTACCTGCTTTTTTAATAGCGTATTTTCGAAATGATAAGAGTTGCTTTCGATGTCTCGTCTGCCGCTCCTGAGCCGGGCCAGCCTTCGGTTGTTACGGGAGTAGGGCGAGTCACCGAAGAGTTGTTCAAATGTCTACGGGTAAACCCCGATCTGGACCTCAAGATCGTTGGGGGCTTTGCGGGGGACTGGAACCCGATGATAACGAGCCTCGCCGCAAGAAAGTGGGCGTCTACGGTTGTGAAGTTGCCGACTCCGTCGCTGGCAGGATATCGGACGCGCTCCAGGCTCGGTGGGTTGGCTGCCGAGACGCTCTATCGGTTTCAGGAGCGATTGAATCGCTCCCGCAACTCGAAGAGGTCAGGAGCGCTTCAGCGGATAGGAAATCTTGCCCTCGCCGTTCTGAGGCGATTCGCTCACTCTCGCGTGGACTGGGGGCTGGGGCCAGATCAAATCGACGTGTTTCATTGTACATTCCGAGCAGCGCCCGATTGGCTCTCTCCAGCCGTGCCGCGCGTGATTACAATTCATGATGTTATCCCCCTCCAGACCAGGGACGAGTATGGCCCAGCCGTGGTAGGAACGCTCGAGTCTGTCCTTGCCAGCCTGGAGGCGAAGAGGGATGTGGTTACGGCCGTGTCGCAGTTCACCAAGGATGATTTTTGTTCCCTGTCGGGCTTTCCGCCCGAGCGCGTGGTTGTCGCCCCGCTTTCGGCGGGGGACCGCTTCCGTCCGGTCAACGATAGGGCGCAGATTGCAGGCCTTCGCGCGCGGCTGGGGTTGGGCGAAAAGCCATTTCTGCTTTCCGTATCTAATCCTCAACCCCGCAAGAACCTCCCGCTGCTCGTCCGCAGCTTCTACATCGCTCTTCGCCGACTTCCTTCTTGGGAGGGGAATCTGGTATTGGTCGGCGAGGCTAAAGCGGGTTGGGGCACCGAGGTCATCCAAGAAGAGATCCACAAGGAGCCGGAATTTGCGAAGCGAGTCATTCGTACGGGCGCTGTCTCTGATGAAGATCTCGCCCGTCTCTACGGCGCCTGCGAAGCCTTTGTTTTTCCTTCGATTTCTGAAGGTTTCGGGCTGCCCGTTCTGGAAGCGATGAAGTGTGGGGCGCCCGTCATTTGCTCCAATAGCAGCTCCCTCCCGGAAGTTGCCGATGATGCGGCCATCCTGGTGGATCCGAAGGATGAAGTGGCACTCGCGGAAGCCATAGTCGGCCTTCTTTCCAATCCCGCTCGCCGTAACGAGCTTGTGGCGCTCAGCATTCGACAAGCTAGCAAATTCTCTTGGGAGTCCTCCGCCGAAAGGGTGGCGCAAGCGTACAGGATGGCGTTGAATCTCGTCGGGACAAGCTAAACGGAAATATCTTAGGGAAGACCGATCCGCGCTTCCATGTGCAGCCAAAATTCTAGAAGCCAACTCTTGCTGGCAAATGCGGGACGTCGCCTCATTCTCTCGAATTGTGACAAACAAGAAAGCTATTATCGCGTCTAATACGGCTCCGACCTACATAGGCGGGCTGGGCAGCTACCAACGGTTTTTGGCGCGCTCTCTTACCGAATATTGCGGAATGCAGGGGACTTTTCTGGCAATATATCCCCGGCATTCGAGTTTTCGAAACTCCGAAGAAAGCCTTGCGTGGCCGGTTGTGACGTTGAGGGTCCAACAGGCCTGGGCAAGAGTGCAAAAAGTGTTCCGCTCGATGGCATCGCGTCCGGTTTTGCACCCGCTTTTGGAGCGCTTGGTCTCCATGGTGATTCCTGCGAAATCCCTGAGGAAAATTGACGGAGCGGCGGATTGGATTCATTTCGTCGGAACGGGGTGGGATTTCTTTGGTTTCGCTCTCCTTAATGCGGCGCGAGCCTGCGGCGCCCGCTTCACGGTATGGCCTGCTGTTCATCCAAAGGCGTGGGGCGATGACGCGATAGACCTCCGCCTCTACGCTCAAGCCGATGGCGTTTTCTGTCAAAGCAAGTATGAGATGCGGCATTTGGCGACGCTTGGTGTACCCGAGCGCAATCTGATAGGCTGCGGATTGCCGCCCATGTGCCGGATGGACGGGAATCGCGAGCGGTTTCGAACCGTTCACCATCTCGGCGAAGACACGCCCTCAGTTCTCTTCCTGGGCCGCAGGGACGATGGTAAGGGATATCCAGCCTTGCTTGAGGCTTGGCGTCTCGCTTTGCAGAAGTGCCCGCAGGCAGTGCTCCTTCTGGCCGGGCCTGCCGGATCGGAATTCGAGAATCTTAGAGCGGCTTTGCCTCCCGCCTCGTTACGGGACTTGGGAGTGCCGGATGAGTTAGGCAAGGCCGACGCATTGGCGGCTTGCGATGTCTTCTGTCTTCCTTCCTCGCACGAATCGTTCGGCATCGCTTACGTCGAAGCTTGGGCGTACAGTAAACCTGTCATCTGTGGACGGGCGCCTGCCTGCCGCGAGTTGATCGAAGACGGCGTGACAGGGCTCTGGGCGGAACAAGATCCGGCCTCGCTTGCCAAGCAGATATTGCTGCTGCTTCAGCAACCCGAGCTTCGAGAGCGCCTGGGTCGAGAGGGACGCGCACGGCAAAATCGTGACTTCTCTGCAGAGAATGTCGTAAAAATCCACCTTCAGGCGCTTGGCGACGATCTCAACTAGCGATGTCTTCAATTTCACTTCGCGCTCGGAAAAAGAGTGTGATTCACTCGACTAATGATAGCATTCACCCATAGCTTAAATGACGATTTCCGCAATAATTTTGACCTATAATGAGCAGACCCGCTTGCGGGAGTGTTTGGCCAGCGCCGCCTGGTGCGATGAGGTGGTCGTTGTGGACGGTCACAGCACCGACGACACTGTGGCCGTGGCCCGCGAGTTCACCGACAAAGTGTTTCTGAGCGACCGCTTGGGGCCATCGAAGCCGGGAGGGTTCGCTGAGCAGCGCAATTTTGGGCTGGAACAGGCGGCATGTGAGTGGGCCTTCTTTATCGACGCAGACGAGCGATTTACATCGGAACTCGCCAAGGAGATTCGACAACGCCTCCAAAATGGCATTGCCACGGAGGTCGCGATTTTTCGCGTCCGTCGCCGGGAGCATTTCTTTGGCGTTCATACCCCATATACCCACGCAGAAGGGTGGCAGACGCGAATGCTTCGTAGGGGCGCAGCGAAATGGGATGCGCGTCTCGTGCATGAGGGGCTCCTGACGGAAGGAAAGACAGATAGCCTGGACGGCCATCTGCTCCATTTCTCAAAGGATTCTGTTAGCGATTACTTGTCGACTCAAAACCGTTACACGACCTTGGAAGCAGAACAGGCTGTTGTCGATGGTTTGCAGCTGGCGAAATCTCCGTTTCCGGGCATGCTTCGCACATTCCTTAATCTCTATGTTTACAAGCAGAGCTACCGCGAGGGCGCCTTTGGACTCATCATGTCGCTGTTTTTTGCCCAGTACAATTTCCATTGCTGGGCAAAGCGCTGGGAGATCGAGATGAAAGCGGGACGCATCAAGCCCGATCAACCTCGCGTCGCTTGGATCGAGAAAGTCGCAAGTCTCTTGTCCAGCATCTGGCAGAAAATCTCACCGCCCCGGACGTAAGACGAACCGCGAGCAATGCTCCCAGCATCCGACACATTCGTCCTTGACATCGCCGGAGCGTTTTTGAGCGAACAGATTGTCATTTACATTGGCTAGACCATTTATCAGCGTTTGCCTGCTGGCTCATAACAGCGCCAGCTACATCACGACAGCCTTGGAAAGCGTTCTTGCTCAAAGCTTCCAGGATTGGGAGTTACTCGTTTCGGACGATGCTTCGACCGATGAAACAGGAAACCTGGTCAAGCCCTACCTCGAAGACTCCAGGATTCGCTACGTTCTCCATCGCGAGAATCTCAAGCAGGCAAACAACTGGGCCTTTGCCATCGCGAACACCTCGGCGCCGATCATCGCCACGCTCCATGCGGACGATGCGTGGGAACCGGGTGCCCTTCAGACCTTTGCCAATGCATTTCGGGAGCAGGACGATCTGGATTTGGTGTGGGCAAACTGGGACTTTTATGATACCGGCTTGAAAATCCGGCAGCGTTCGGCGCCGGTGACGATTCCAAAGGAAATGAACGGCAATGACGCCTGTTCCTGGCTGGTGGACAATAATCATACGCTGCCATCCGCTACGGCGTTCACCCGCGAAGTCGCGCAACGCGCCGGATCTCCTGATCCGCGATTCGGGATGCTCTGCGATCGGTGGTATTTCCTGCGGCTTCCCATGGTGGCGCGTCGCTGTCGGGCGATCCCAAAGGTGGTGATGCGTTACCGGCGGAACGAGGAGGGCGTGACTTCCCTGTTCTCAAGATCAGGTCGCCTTCAAGAGGAGATGATCGTGTTTGCGAATGATGCCGATGATCTCTTCCGGGCGCATCCGCGCGGAAGCGAGCTGGCAAAGAGGCTTCGGGTCGATTTCGGAAAGAGCCTATTTCTGCATGGCCTGTCCGCCGTTATGGCGGGAGATCGCTCGCGGGGAACAAGATGGATAAAAAATGCAGCGAAGTTCGCGCGCTGGGCCCTCTTCGAGCCGTCAATGCTCAGGGAAGTTGCCCGCACTATAAGGCTCAGGATATTTGGAAAGTGATAGCCAACGTGCCGAGCGTGGGGCCGCTCCGGCGGGCGGGCGCCCGATTTTTGAGCTTCGCCTCGGGCGCAATTCGTCCCTTTTTCGGTCCTGATCTCGTGCTCCGAAAGCTCGATTTTCGCCAGCGCGTTGCCAGGGTTTGCAGGAGGGAATGAGGGGAATTCTCGCTGCAATGAGATGGGATGGCGGCGATCTTGGGTTTCATCCGGTAAATTCAACGGATGAGAGACAACATAGACAAACAGATGGAAAACAGGGTGGCAATAAGGATGGCGAAAGTGTGACGGCGCGAACGCCATTCGCTCTCAGAGTCCGGTCCACGAGGGCGCTTGCGCAGATTCGGAGATCCTCATGAAGCTCGCGGTTTCCGGCTTTGTATCCGAACATGCCGGGAGTGTCGCCTCGGCCAATGCGTTGCTGTTAGGCGAGTTGTTGTTGCGCGGCCACGAAATTCATTTCTATTCCAAGGCCTCATTTGTCGATCCAAGACCCGCAATCGGAAAGCGTCCGGGATTTCGCTTTTTCGATGTGACCAACTTTGGACCTGATCAGTTCAGAAGGCGTGTGGAGAAGATTCCCTTAGTCGGGTTCCCGGCGGGCCTCTTCGACGCGTGGACCTACAACCGCATGCTGGTAAGCGAGATGGCACGGGTTCATTCCGCCGAGAAATACAATCTTAGTCTCTGGCTCGGAGAGTTTGCTCGTGGCCGAACCGCTAGGGTTCCTGTGGTCAGTTTTCTTCAGGGGGCGCCAGGGACGGACGCTCGCTCGATCGTTCAGCGTTTTGGGGAAATCAAGACGCTTGCGGGGCCGGCAAATGCCATCAAGTGGCTGATTCTTGCGAAACTTAGGCTGTCGCGCATCGGCTTGCCGCCCCTGCAGTTGACCGATCAGTTCATTGTGGGGAGCCAGGAATCGAAGCGGACGCTGAGCAAGCTTTACGGCATTGCGCATGACCGCATCGACACGCTGCCGTATCCGATCGATCTCGAGCTTTTCACGCTACCCCGTGATGCAAAAGGCGCCAGCGGAAACGGAGCCGACGCATCTTTGCGGGTTTGCTGGCTCGGCAGAATCATACCGCGCAAGAGATTGGATCTTTTTCTTAGTGGTGCCGCATTGGCGATTCGCCAAGGCGTCGATGTGCGGCTCACGATTATCGGAGGCATTGGATTCATCCCGGGATACGACAGGTTAATCAATGCGTTTGCCTTCCCGGACCGCATTCGCTGGGAGAAAGGAATCCCCAGGGAGACAGTGCCTGCCCTTCTGCATCGGCACGATGTTCTTATCCAGCCCAGCGATGAAGAGAATTTTGGATCGTCTGTCGCAGAGGCGCAAGCGTGCGGACTTCCGGTGATCGTGGGGCACACGAACGGAAATGCGGATTATCTGTGTACGCGGGATATCCACTTGAGGGACGATCGGCCGGAAACATTGGCTGAAGGGTTGAGCCAGTTGAGCTCTCGAAAGACTCATGGTCAGTGGGGGGATCCCACGATCTCGCGGCAATGCGCTGAACGCTGTTTCTCGTTGGAGAAGGTAACTACCGCACTGTCAGAAATTCTGGAACGCGCGGCACGCTGAGTTCTCTCATGAAGAGAGCCGTAAATCCCGTCTCGATTGTGATCGGCGGGTCAGAAACTGCACCTTTCTTCCGCCTGGGCTTTTTCGAGAGGAGATTAGTATCAACATCATGCCCGTGGACAATCAGAGTCCTAAAGAAGGAAAAGTTTCCTTGATCATTCCGACGCTTCGCAGGCCGGAACATCTCGCCAGGTGTTTGGGCTCCCTAGTTCCTCAAACAAAGCCAGCTAATGAGATATTGGTTGGGATTCGCGCCGATGACCATTCGAACGACGACGTCCTGAAGACGTATCGCGAGCGGCTGTCGGTGCGGCCGGTGGAGGCAAAGGGGGTAGGCGTGGTCGGCTCGATGAACTCGTGTCTACGCGAAGCGAGCGGCGATTATATCGCGCTTTTGGATGATGACATTGAATTGCCACCCAATTGGATTGAGCGAATGGTAGGGCATATTCGGTCGCATTCCGATGTCTATGCGGCCGGGGGGCGGGATTTGCTTCAGGATCATCCTGAGATGCGCCGCAATGAGCCGGTGACAGAGGATGTTGGGCGTTTTTATTGGTTTGGTCGCATCACCGGAAATCACCACCGAGGCGGCGGAAAAGCCCGAAAGGTCGATATCCTTCGAGGTTCAAACTTTATGCTTCGTGGCGATTTCCTGAGGGAGGTTGGTTTCGAAACCGACTTGCGAGGGAAGGGCGCCCAGGTGAATTGGGAACTCGCGCTCGCGCTTCAAGCTCGCCTAAGAGGAGGGAAGTTCATTTACGATCCTGAGGTTGAAATCATCCATCATGTAGGGCCGCGCTTTGATAGCGACAGTATCCATCGCGGCGGCTTTGATTTTGCGGGCGCCGTAGATATTGCATTTAACGAAACGCTCGTCATTTTAAAGCACGGACGCGGATTGTTCCGGTTCACGGCATTCACTTGGCAAATTCTGGTTGGGTCCGGGGTTTGTCCAGGTGTGGCGCATGCCCTTCGACAACTTGTGCAACGCGAGTCCCATATGTTCAGTCGTCTTCGGGCATCGATGCGCGGCCGTCTGGAGGCTGTCAGGCATTGTCAAAAGGGCTGAAGTGCTTGTGCCTGCGGTTCGATCCCTTTAAGAAGGCGAACTTGTGACAGAGCAACGCGAGGTCAATTTCTTGTGAGACTTGCAATTGTTATGCCGTCAGCCCATCTTCGCGGAGGAGCGGAGGAGGCGCTCGTCCAGTTCCTTCGAAGCCAGCAACAGGCAATATTAGTGGTTCCCCTGGTGATATTGCTTGAGGATGGCGAGCTCAAGCGAGTGTTCGAAGGCTTAGGCACAGCGGTTGCAGTGGTTGAGAGCGGACGGTTGCGCGAGCCATGGAAGCATGCCTTAGCGGTTCTGCGAATCCGACGCCTGCTCAAGAGTCACCGAATTGATATGGTGCTCGGATGGATGACAAAGGCGCATATTTATTCTGGAATCGCGGCCAAACTTGGTGGCTTGCCGGCGGTGTATTATCAGCACGGGCTACCTGATGATGGCGTGGTGGATCGGCTCTCTCGGAGGGTTCCTGCGGCGGGAGCACTGAGCTGCTCGAATTTCGTCGCGCGTGAACAACAGGCACGCGTTCCTCACAGGGTAATCGGCGTTCCGGTAGCTGCGGATACGAAGCGCTTTGAGGCCGTGGCCGGGATCCCCATTCCTGAGATGAGGCGCAAACTGGGGCTGGAAGAGCAGGGCCCCCTGGTAGGGATTGTCGGGCGGCTGCAACACTGGAAGGGAGTTCATGTTTACGCGGAGGCAATGGCCACCGTTTGCAAGGAATTTCCGAATGCGCGCGGAGTCATCGTCGGTGGCATGCATGATCTCGAGCCCGAATACGAATCCTGGCTGCGGGACCGCATCAAGGCGCTTGGGATGGCGGAAAAGATTCGAATGGTTGGCGTGCAGCGGAATGTTCCGGAATGGATGCAGGCGATGGATATTGTAGTGCACGCTTCGGAGCGCGAACCATTCGGAATTGTCGTTGTTGAGGCCATGTCACTCGGCAAACCAGTGGTGGCAACCCGGCCGGGCGGACCCGAAGAGATCATTACTCATGATTCCGAAGGGCAGCTCGTCACCTGGAACAAGCCTGATGAATTGGCAGAAGCCATCCTCAAATATCTTCGCGACCCGGAATGGGCCCGTTCTGTCGGTCAGCGCGCCAAGCAACGCAGTGGCGAATATTCAATGGAAAAATACGCGAAGCGACTTGGTGATGCTCTGAGAGAGCTTTTGAAGTAGAGGGGATTTTGGCTTGTCCGGCGACTGAAAAGGCGTTGCCAACGCCGTGAAAAACGTCTATCTTCGCTTATAATCAGTTAGGAATTCTCTCTGATGGATTGGATCTGCGCCGGAAGTATTGTTGCGATTGCTGTAGCCCTGGCTGCTCAGCGGTCCAGCTATTTGGTGGACTATGTCGTAATCGTTTACGTCTTTAACCGGGAACTGCGGCGCATTTTGGACTACAATGCCGGTTCATTCAACCCCTTTTCTCCCGTCAGTTTGACGCCGTTGCTTGTTACCGGGCTTATGCTCATCCCCTTTCTGCCGCACTTCGGCATGTTGCCGAAGGCCTTGAGGACCATTTTTACCTGTCTGTTCATTGCAATCGGATATGCGTTTATCATCGGGTTTCTCCGCATCCAGTTTGGTGCGGTTTTCGCACTGGGGGAGGTCTTGGCTCCAATAGCGGTATTTGGATACATCGTGAGCTTGTCACCGACTTCGAATACGAAGGATCGTTGGCTTCGCACTTCCGCCTGGTGCGCGATCGGGGCATCCGCGTATGGCTGGTACCAATATTTTACGATTCCGCCGTGGGACGCTTTTTGGGTGAGGGCGGTAGGATTCGAGGGCTACTTGGGAACCCTGGAACCGACAAAAATGGCCGTCTTCTCAACGATGGCTGAGCGTGGGGTTCTTGGAGGATTTCTTGGCTTTGCCGTGGTGCCGATGATCTTGGCGCCGAAATGGCGACCCCTCAGCTGGCTTGGAGTGGTCCTTGTGTTGTCGGTCATTCTGCTCTCCGGCACGCGAACCGGGATAATCCTCGCGGCATTGTCAACAATGATCTATGTGATGGTCAATCGCGGAACCGGATTCTGGCAACTGGCGATCAGCTTCGTCGTCATCGGTGGTGCAGCGTATTTCGGCATGGGTGCCATGGGCCAGCAAGTCCAGGACCGCTTTGCGACGCTTGGGAGCATGCAAGATGACGGATCCTTTCAAGGCAGGGTAGAGATTTATCAAACCTCTGTCGGTGCCATTCTGTCAAATCCCCTTGGCTCCGGACTGGGCGCCACCGGCCTTTCTGGCCGAGTCGGTGGCGGCAGTGCGCCCGTGATCGGCGACGCCGGCTATTTGGAAATCATGACCCAACTCGGCTGGATTGGAACCGGGCTTCTGCTTTATGCGCTATGGCGCATGTGGCAGGAGATGGCAATAAGATACCGAGTGGGATACAGGCCCTCCGAGGTGATGCTCGGCAGAGCATTTATGATCGCCCTAATCCCGGCTTGTTTCGTCGGGAATCTCATCACCACGTTTTCGATTCTTTGGATCGTGTTCGGCGCAGCGCTGGATCCAAAGGCATTCCGTGCTTTCGTAGCCAGGCTGCAACTGATGAGGAGTGCGGCGCCTCGTAAACAAGTTGCCGTGTCCTAGTGGACGGGGACATTTTCTGCAACGTCAGTCATGAGGCCTAGCCGGCGTATCTCACAGTCTGGCGGCCCATCTTGCTAATCATTTAGTCGCCAGCGGATTCGTCCTCCCGCACTCTATCACCCTGATATGCCTTGGTCGTCCTCACCCCTGGGCTGACCAAAGCAGTACGCAATCTGAACCACCCGAGTGTGAGATAAGCGGCCTCCCGAGCCGGTTCGGGGCGCTTTTCTCTCTGATCCGAGAATGTCCCTTGCCGGAAGAGGCAATCGATGGAGAGGGGCCCGACGCGTGAGCACTAATGCTATGGGGATCGTCATCCTGAGGCGGAAATTGGGTCCGGAAGTTACCAGCGGAGAGCCAGCTTACTCGTATCCGGACCTCCAAGGCGGAACAGTGAGAAAAGGAGGCTAAAAAACACGTGAAAATCGCATTTTCGATGATCAACTGCAACCGTCGGGACGGGAGCGCCCGGGCGGTCAATGAGGTAGCCGAGAGGCTGGCTGATCGTGGACACGAGGTTCATCTCTTCGCCCGTAAGGCGGAAGATCTGGATTTAAACAAGATTCGCTGGCATAAAGTACCTGGAGTTGGGTGGCCCGAGGTGGCGGACTTCTTGAGCTACCATGTGAAGGTCAACCGGGCTATTCCACGGCGATATTTCGACATCATCCATGGCATTGGCTGCAATACTTTGCGAGCCAACGTAATTACCATTCAGAATATCCAGCCCGCCAAGAAGAAAATTCTCGACCGCTTGGGAGGCCTTGAAAGGGTTTCGCTGCCCCGGCGAACGACGAGAGCTCTCTATCTTAAAGTGACAAGCGAAGCGGAACATAAGCTTTACACGCACCGGTTGGGAGAACGGACGCCTCTCTTCCTGCCCGTTTCGCGTGGTGTGGAAAGCGAGCTGCGGGAGCATTACGATATCGGACCCGCCCCGGTAAAGATCGTACCCAATGCCGCGGATTTGAGTATTTTCAAACCGATTCCTGAAGAGCAGCGGCTCGCGTGGAGAAGAGAAAACGGGCTTGGCGCTGACGATGTCGTGCTCATTTTCGCCGGTGGCGAGTGGGTTCGCAAAGGGTTAGATCTTGCCATTAGCGGTTTGTCCTTCGTGCCGGATGGGCGGGCCAAGCTGTATATCGCGGGTGATGATCCAGGCAAGGAGACGCTCAAGGCCTTGGCTTCCGAATGCGGAGTGTCGAATCGCGTAATTTTTGGGGGCTTCCGGAAGGATGTTCCAATCGCCTTGGCAAGCTCCGATATTTTTCTTTTTCCCAGCTGGTATGAAGCGTTTAGTCTGGCAACCATCGAGGCGGCCGCATGCGGATTGCCCATCGTGGCAACCTCAATCAATGGGACAGAGGACTTTATTCAGCCGGGAATCACTGGAGAGTTCGTCAAGAGTGATCCCCAGCATATCGCCCAAGTCCTCGATCCATTAATTGGGAATACGCAGAAACGGAGGGAGATGGGACGAAATGCGCGCCAGTTGGTGGAGCAAAATTACACTTGGGATCGGGTAACAGAGGCAACAGAAAGTGCCTATAAAGAATATTTGAGTTCCCGGAATCCCAAGGAGACCTGACTATGTACCTTCTCGTCGTAAGTCATTCTTGCGCTACGCCAATCAACCAGCAAATCTACGCGGAATTGGAACGCCAAACGGGCTGGAAGATCACGCTGGTCGTTCCCGATGCTTGGAAAGATGAATTTGGGAATATCCTCAGCAGGGAGAAAGGGCCGGAATTTTCCGGCGATTTGATAAGAATCCCTGTTTGGAACAGCGGGAACATCATCCTCCATATCTACAAAGAGAATTGGGGGGCGTTCCTGGACGCTGGGCGCTTCGACGCAATTTATGTAAATCACGAACCCTACGCGTTGGCCACGGCCCAACTTTGTTGGGCCAACTCGAGGACATTGAAGGCGCCGTTCGGGTTCTACTCGTGCCAGAATATTCTTAAGAAATATCCGCCGCCCTTTTCCTGGTTTGAGCGAACGGTTTTCCGTAAGAGCTCCTTCGCCTTTCCGATAACGGAAGCCGTGGAAGAAGTAATTATTGCCAAGGGGTTTCGCGGAATGTCGACGGTGTGTGCTCTTCCCCTTGATCCGGGGATTTACCGCCCGCGGGGCGTGGAAGAAGATCTCAAACTCATCCCCCGGAGCAGCGACGAGACGATTATAGGATATGTCGGCCGGCTCGTTGAAGCAAAAGGCTTGCGCACACTGGTGAAAGCCTTGGTTTCTTTGCAGGATTTGAACTGGCGACTGGTTGTTATTGGCACTGGGGAATTCGAGGCGACTTTCAGGCGACTCCTGACGGAAGGCGGCATCATAAACCGGGTCGTGTTTTCAGGCTATGTTCCGCATGCAGAAACTCCTCGCTATCTCAGCGCCTTCGATGTGCTGGTCGTCCCTTCGGAAACACAGCCGAATTGGAAGGAACAATTCGGGCGGGTAATTACAGAGGCCATGGCCTGCGGAACTCCGGTGATCGGATCCTCTTCCGGCGAGATACCCAACTTGATTCGCAAGAGCGACGGGGGGCTCGTTTTTCCAGAGAAAAATGCCGCCGAATTTGCAAAATCTCTTCGACAAATGATTACGCAAAAAGATTTGCGTCAAAAACTCGGCGAAAATGGTCGCAAATGGGTCGAGAGCGAAGTTTCACTGTCCGCCGTCGCAAAGAAAATGGCCGCCACTTTGGAGCAGGTCGCCGGCTCCACATCGAAGAAAGCGTGACCGAACCTTTGCCCGCGATTCTCGAAAGATAGACACGACCGATGCGAATTATTGAAGTCGGCATGCATTGGTTTCCGGAGGGCGGCGGAGGAGCGGATCGTTACTTTCACGGACTTGTCTTGGAACTCGTCAAGAACGATCCTTCGGCGAGAGCTCTGGTTTTTGGAGACGGTGGAGACGGAAGCGCAGGGAGACAAGTCCGGTTCTTGGGCAGCCGGAGGCAATCGTTGCCGCAGCGCTTTAGGATGTTGCGGAAAGGAATTAAGGAAGCGATGTCGGAGGGACCAGCGGAACCCGCCCTGATTGCCTCGCATTTTGCGTTGTATGGTTTTCCGTTGCTCGATGTGCTCTGGCGGAATGCGCATGTCGTGCATTTTCACGGTCCTTGGTCTGATGAGTCGGCGGCCGAGGGAGAAAGCTCCCGTTCGGTTTTTTTCAAGCATGCAATCGAACGAGCGATTTACGCTTCGGCCCGCCGATTTGTCGTGCTCTCGCAAGCGTTTCGGGACCTATTGGTCCGCCGGTTCGGCGTTCGGGAGGATCGCGTTGACATTGTGCCGGGGGGAGTTCAAGCGGACGCCTTTAACACCGGCCTTTCTCGTGTGGGGGCGAGGGAGAAGCTCGGTTGGCCGAAGGACCGGGCCATTTTGGTCACTGTCCGGCGGCTTGCTCGCCGAATGGGTTTGGAGAATTTCATCGATGCCGTGGACCAGCTCCGCAAGCGAGAACCTGGCATCCTCGCTGTGCTTGCGGGAACCGGACCTCTGGCAGCCGAGCTGGCCGATTTGGTGGAACAGAAGAATTTGAAGGACCATGTGAAGCTGGCGGGATTTGTTCCGGATGCCGATTTGCCGGTTGCGTACAGGGCTGCTGACCTAAGCGTGGTTCCGTCTATCGCCCTCGAGGGATTCGGTCTGGTGGTGTTGGAATCTCTCGCAGCCGGAACTCCGGTCGTCGTCACTCCCGTGGGAGGGCTTCCCGAAGTGGTGAGCGCTCTCTCCAAGGATCTCATCCTTGACGGCTCCTCAGCGAATCACCTCGCGGAGGGCTTGGCCACGCGTCTCAGTGCGCTTGGCAAGCTCCCATCAGACACAGCCTGCCAAGCCTATGCCAAAGACAACTTCGATTGGCCGGTGATTGCCAAGAGAGTTGTCGGCGTCTACAGAAATGCCTTCCGAAATCGTTAATCGAACAGCGACCTCTCGCCCCCGCCACGCGGTGCCAGTGGTGTTTCTAGATCAAAGCGGCCAGCTTGGAGGTGCTGAGCTCTTCCTCGCGGACCTCGCGCAGGCTTGTGCGCGGTGGTCTCGCGTCCTGCTTCTTGAAGATGGGCCGTTTGTCGACTTTCTGCGCGAGCGGGGCGTCTTTGTAGAGACCATTGCGCTTCCGGCTGATGCAAAGCAATTGAGCAAGAGCGCAGGAATTTCAGCGATGCTGCAAGTCGCTCCGCAGTTGCTTGCCCTCTATCGGGAAGTTCGCCGGCGCTTGGAGGGCGCGAATCTGATCTATTGCAACACGCCCAAAGCGATTGTGCTTGGCGGGCTGGTTGCCTGGTTAACGAGGCGGAATCTCGTTGTCCATCTTCATGATCTGCTCACCGACGAGCATTTCAGCCCTATGAACCTGAAGCTCCTTGGGTTCTTTGCGCGAAGGGCGGGGCTTGTCATCGCCAATTCCAAAGCGACGGCGGAGACCTTCACAGCGACGGGCGGGAAGCCTTCAGTGGTGGAAGTGGTTTACAATGGATTCGAACCATCGCACTTCGCACGTCCGTCAAAGTTCTCGCAGGAGGCGTTGCGCGCCAAACTCGGCCTCCCCACCGGACTCATGTTCGGAGTTTTCGGACGCCTGACCCGGTGGAAAGGACAGCATGTAGCCCTTGAGGCCTTGCGCTCGCTGCCTGGCGTGCATCTTGCGGTGGTAGGTGAAGCGCTTTTTACGGAGGACGATCGCGCGTACCGCGATGAACTGCATCGCGTTGCGGAGGAACCCGGTTTGCAGGGGCGGGTCCATTTTCTGGGATTCCAATCCGACGTCACTCCGCTTCTGCAGGCCATGGATGTCGTCGCCCATTGCTCGGTCGCTGCGGAGCCTTTTGGACGCGTCATTGTCGAGGCGATGATGGCTGGCACGCCGGTGGTCGCGACTCGCGGGGGCGGAGTCGACGAAATTATCACTGACGGCCAGGATGGATTTCTTGTTCCCCCAGCTGATCCGGCGGCGTTGGCCTTGGCGGTGGGCCGCATCATGCAGAACAGCGAGTTGGCCTCGAAGTTGACCACTGCCGCGCTGGATAGTGCGCGCGAAAGATTTTGTATGGAGAAAACCGTCGGTCAAATGCACCAGCTTCTCAGGGACGTTGCGAACGTAAAATGACTGATACGCTTGCTACCCGGAGAATCGCCGTCGTGCATGACTGGCTGCCGCTTTACGGCGGAGCCGAACGCGTCTTGGAGCAGATCCTCCTGGTCTTTCCGCAGGCGGACGTCTTCAGCATGATCGATGCCATCCCGCCGGAGCAGCGCGGCTTTCTTCAGAACAAGGAGGTCAAGACGTCCTTTGTGCAAAATCTCCCCGGTGGGAAGACGCGCTATCGGTCCTATTTCCCCCTGATGCCTCTTGCTGTTGAGCAGTTTGATCTTTCCGCTTACGATCTGGTCATTTCGAGCAGTTACTCCTTCGCAAAGGGAGTCCTGACTGGTCCCGATCAACGCCATCTCTGCTACTGTCATTCCCCAATCCGCTACGCCTGGGATATGCAGCATCAATATCTTCAGCAGGCCGGTCTGACCAAAGGATGGAAGAGCTGGATGGTGCGGATCTTGTTGCACTATATCCGTATCTGGGATTATCGGACTGCCGGCGGCGTGGACGCCTTCGCTGCGAATTCAGCCTATATCGCGCGCCGGATTATGAAGGTTTACCGCCGTGAGGCGGAAGTGATTTTTCCGCCGGTTGCCGTGCAGGATTTTGAACTCGGAGAGAAAAGGGAAGATTTCTATCTGACCGCGTCCCGGATGGTCCCTTACAAGAGAATCGATCTGATCGCCGAAGCATTCAGCCGGATTCCGGAAAAACGGCTGATCATTATCGGAGATGGCCCTGAAATGGAGAGGGTTCGCGCAAAGGCCGGGCCCAATGTGAACCTGCTTGGATATATGGACAACGCGACGCTTCGTTCGCATCTGCAGCGGGCCAAGGCGTTTGTCTTCGCCGCCGAGGAGGATTTCGGAATTCTCCCTGTGGAAGCGCAGGCCTGTGGAACACCGGTGATCGCTTTCGGCCGAGGTGGCGTCGCGGAGACCATAAACCCGGGCGAAACCGGCGTGTTGTTTGCCGAACAGTCCGTGGAGTCTCTCGTCGATGCGGTGCGCCAGTTTGAGAAGATGAGCTTTACACCCGCAGCAATCCGCCGCCAGGCGGAAAGGTTCAGCGCGGAGGTCTTCAGGAAGCATTTTGCCGATTTTGTCAGAAAGAATTGCCAGGGATGGGAGGCTTTGCTGGGCCTTTGACACTTTCGAAAGAGCGAGGCTCTCGTTTTCAAGGATCCGGTCCCATCGTTTGAAGGGTTAGCTGGTTCGTCATGGCAACCTTCCTCCGGCGTCTTGCCATTCTTTTCTGTTTGGGAGTCGTCCTATTCTTTGCGCTTAAGGCCGGACCTGAAGTTCCGCGCGCTCTGGCGCCGGAAGAAGTGAGGATTTACCTCAATAGCAACGACGCGTTACGGAATCAACTCGCATTCGGCTTATTCGGGATTGCTGCGATCTGCTCGCTGATGACGAAAAGCTTTCTGAATCGAAGACAAATCCTGGCAGTCTCCTTGATCGCATTGCTAATTCCAGCCGTTGAATTTGCTCAAATTTGGATGCCAGAACGCCACGTGGATTTTAAGGATGTGCTGAATGGATGGTTGGGTCTCGGAGTAGCTTGCGCCCTTTACGCGGTTGTGTGGTGGATCTGGCAAATTGCGAGGCGATGCGGCTCGAAAAAGTGACCTTGCAACTTGAATGCCAGGACACTAGAAGCAAGCGTGTTGCGAAACTAGAGTCCCAATCCAAAATCACTATTTCTTTTAGTGGCAAAGAGCATCTCGCCCTGCAATTGTGCGATCTCAATGGATCTTCTTTTCATTTGAGCATCCTATGCGCAGTGAAGAATTCGCTTTGATCAGCGTGATGGCGGCAACCTACTTTCTCAATAGCTAATGCTTTGGCATCGCATCAGAGGGTTGTGGAATGCTTACCACGGTATTCTCGCGGTTATTCTTACGCTCGTCTTCTGGAGTTACCTGACGATCATCGCGGCAGTCTTCAAGTCCGTTGGCACCGAAGAATTTCAGCGATTCATCTTGTACAATCTCGCTGCAGTCGCCGGCCTGGCGGTCGCCGCAATTCGCGTGCGAGGGACTGCGCCGACGATGCTTGCGGGAGGTTTTGTGGACAGTCACACTCTGGCCTTCAAGCAAACCGTGTATGTTGGCGTGACGATGCTTGTTGTGATGTTGGCTGCCGTGGATCCACCGGGGTCCCGTCCCCTGAAGCTGACGCTGCTATTCGGTTTCTTGCTTGCCCTCTATGTTGTCTTTCTGATCTGCCATCTTTTTCTGCTGCGCAAGCTGGCCGACCATCTCTTCTCGGAGGCACACGAGCAAAGAACGTTGCTGATCGGTCCGGTTGAAAAAGCGCGAGACATCGCCAGATGGATCGAAGAAACTGCTGCTTTTAATTTCGGCATGCGCGGTTCCGTGGCCGACGACGATAGCGAGGAATCACGGGTCTTGCATTTAGCACGTGTGTCGGACGTTGCGATGCTTGAGCGAATCATCAGTTATGAAGGCATCAAACAGATCCTTCTCCTGGAGATTCCCCTCGATCAGGAAGGGCTCGACCTCGTCGTCGGTGCCGCAAACAAGGCAGGCGTTCGCCTCCTTGTCCTCAATAACCTCCCGGAGATCTTCAAGCATGATATCACGTTCTTTAATCTGCATAATAGAAACTTCATAAGTTTGAGGCCTGAACCCCTGGAAGACCCGCTGAGCCGCATCCTGAAACGAACGATAGATCTTGTTGCGAGCCTGCCTGTTGTGATCTTTGTTCTGCCGCCGCTGTCCATTTTGGTGAAGATCTTTCAGGCCATTCAGTCTCCCGGCCCGCTGTTCTATAGGCAGACCCGCGCCGGCTTGGCCATGCGCCCGTTTCGCATCTTCAAGTTTCGGACCATGCGAGTTGATAAAGGCGATGCTGCTTCAAAGCAGGCAACAGCCGGTGACCCTCGAATCTATCCGATGGGGCGGCTTTTGCGCAAAACCAGCCTCGATGAAATGCCACAATTTCTGAATGTGTTCCTGGGTCACATGAGCCTGGTTGGCCCGCGTCCGCACATGATCATCCACAACAGGAGATTCAGCGATATCATGGAAAAGTATCACGTTCGGACCTTCGCCAAACCGGGGATTACCGGTCTGGCGCAAATGAGTGGATTCCGGGGCGAAGCGAAAGATGAAAAGGATGTGATAGAACGCGCGAAGCTGGACATCAAATATATCGAGAACTGGTCGCTGCCTCTCGATTTCTGGATAATCTTCCAAACGATGCTTCAGGTCGTTAAGCCTCCGAAAACGGCATATTGAAAGGGCACTTGCGGCTGCAGAATGCTGTGCGTGGAGATGCGAGAACAGATAAAAGGAAAAGACTTGAGCGAATGGAAGAGGCCCTTAAGGGCTTTTTCCATTTCTGAGGGTCTTTTTGTTTGCTCAATGATGATCAGTGCGTGCACTTTGCGATCCCACGCATATTGATGACCGCATGCCGGAGACTTGGCGTCTGTTGTTATTGGTTTGGAGCTTGGGCTTTCTCCTAGTGGGCTGCGCGAGCGCTCCCAAGGTGAAAGTCGCGGCGGAGGTGTTCGACGCGGAGAAGGCGAAGAAACGTTCGGTCGCGGTTGTTGCGGATCTATACATGGATGACCAGGACGAAGCCGACAAGCTTGCTGGGTTGATACGCAACCAACTCACTGCCAACGGGTTCAAAGTTCAGGAGAAAGAGAACGAAGCGGAACTCGTAGTAATCCCCACGATTGAACGTTCCAAGCCGCCTAGCGCCGGCACGACGCCTCTTCCAAGAGCATGGCGTTCGTTCGACCTCTCTTACGGTTTGGGCAGGGCCAACACGATGGAATCGCAGAACGCCTTACGGAATCTGGGATTCGAATTCGGGTCTGCGGCACCTGCGCCAGAGCAGCTGAAGGCGGGTCTGATTGTCACAGCGGTTACCAGGGAAGCTTGGTTTAAGGCCCTTCCGGATGAGAAGACTGAGATTCCAAGAGTTTGGAGGATTGTTGCTGTGAGTCCCTTAAAAAAGGAGGACGTAACACCCAAGCTTGTAGAGGCGGTGGGATCCAAGTTTAATGAAGTCGCCAGCGGGAAAACCGCAGAAACCGATAAGCCGCTCCCGCCCGCACCATAGCCTTCATCAGACAGTAGAGTGCGGTTGGCGCGATTTCCCTAGCACCGCCGCTCAGTTCTTAACTTTCACGGGAGGCGCCAGTCCGCGAATCTTCCGATAACGGCCGTGAAATTCCCGTGCGAGCGCCTGAAGGAACGCTTCGCCTCCGGCCTCTGCGCCATAGGCCACCGTGTAGATCTTCGGCATTTTCTTTGGGTCTCCGTATAGTTCCACTGCCATCGCACGAATATATTCAACGGTTTGCCCCGGCGTTAAGCTCGGCCGGCCCACACCAGAGCCACCGATTCCGCCCGGACCCCCATTCTCGAAAACTTTCGGCGGTAATCCGTGGCGGGCTCTCTTTGCATTCTCGGCATCGATGGCCTTCCAGTATTTCTCGGCGATCTCCTTGTTCGCCTTCTCAATTCTCTCGCGTTCCTTCGGAGTGACTTTCGCCCATTTTTCCTCTGCTTCCGCTACTCTCCTTTCGTACTCCTCGAGCTCCTTGCCAAAAAGAGCCCGCTGAAAGGACGGATATCCATCGCTGATAATGAAAATGGTATCCGCTTGCATTTGGAAGGCCGCCGCAAGAGGAGTATCCATCTGGCTATTGCTACCTCCGCTCACGTATTTCGCCGTGGATTCCAACATCGGATGATTGTAGTTGCGCAACCGTGTTGCCGAGGGCCAATCCCTTTTGTCCTGCGAGTAGTTTTGCAGCGTTTCCTTGCCAAAATCCGCATAGTATGGGGAGATGAACTCGTCGGCCTCCTTCTTAGTGGGGGGCTTGGCGACGACAAGCTTCGGCTTGAAGAGGTCAACGTTGTCGTCGAAGAAAATCAGATTGAAGAACGTGCCATCGTTCAGCTTTTGAACCATGTTCTTGAGCTCGTTCTTGAGCACAATAATACCGTTCAAGCCACCTTTGTCATCCTCGACCATGCTGCGCGAAAGATCGATGAGGAAGGCGATGCGTTCACCCGCAGCTTGGATGCCGAAAAAGCTTACCGTGGATGTGCCGAGCCCGAGTCCGCCCGAGCCGGTTCCGCTGCCCAGCCCGGTGCCTAGCCCTCCCATCGAAAAATTCTTGCCAACATTCTTCTGAATATTGGACTTTACCGGCGCGGCCATCGGATCGACCTCGATTTCCGGCAGGGAAATGCCGGAGACGCGGTTTGCGGTGAGTCGGGGCGACACACGCGGGCGGCCGCTGTTTTGCTGCTGCTCGCGGATCTTGATCCTATGCTGGATCTTGCGGGGCTCAATCTTGGTGGTTTTTGCAGGAGGAGGAGGCGGTTTGAACTGTGCCGGAGGTCTCTCGAGAACTTTGAAAACGACGACTCCTCCAAGGATAGCGATGACCGCTGCATGAATAACGATGCTTAGGGAAAACGTCCCCAAGATCGGCTGCTTGCGCTTGGTGGCGAACTCTTCAACATTAGCGGTGGTCTCGCTCATCGGGCTGCCAATTTCTTTTCGTCCGGCTGGGTCATGAACGTGACCGACTCAATCTTTGCCACCGCGCATTCGTTGAGGACGTCAATGATCCTCTGGTATTTCGTGTTCTTGGCGGTGAGGATGGTGATCACGGTCGCGGATTTGCTGTCGTCAGAGATGGCCTTGTAGCGCTGAAGCGTCGCGCCCAAGGCCGAAGCGTCCATTTGCTGGTTGTTCAGGATAATCTGTCCACTTTCCTCGATCTCGATGATCTGCTCGTCCAGCATCCTCAATGGTTGATCTTGCGAAAGTCTCCCTGGAAGCTTCAGACTCAGCTCGTTCTCCACCTTGGTGGCGCCTGCAGAGCACATGAAAAACAAAATCAGGATGAAGATCACGTCAACCATGGGAGCGATTTGAAATTCCAGGTTTCCGGCGGGTTCCGAATGAATGCGCATGGGAATTTATTCGTGATTCAAGACGGAGAAGGCGATATCGGTGATTCCTGCCTCAGCGCATGCGCCCATGACCTTCTCGACGTACTGTGCGGGGGTTTTGCGATCCGCGCGGATGACCACTCTATAGTTCGGGTCGGTTTTTGAACGCGGCGCCAGAAGCTCAGTCACCGCCGGCAGCTCCGTCATCACTTTGCTCTCGATGGCGACGACTCCTTCAGACTTCTCGGGAAGCCATTTTACGTTGATGAGAGCCTCCGAGCGCGCGGTTGCCTTTTTCGTCGCATCCGGTCCAACGGGCAGTTCGATGGCACGATCGGAACGCAGCGAACTCGTGGCCGTGATCGAGATGAAAAAGACAAGCAGAACCAGGAGGACATCGCACATTGGCGCGATTTGAAATCCGAGTTCCTCCGCGTGTTGCTGTCTGATCTTCATGGCCAGGCTTCGTCGATTTCTGGCGGCTATTGCTGCTCGGCGTACTCCGTCGGCCGGTCTGCGTTAAGATATTCCTTGGGAATCGCGGCATACACCGGGTCATCACCGATGTTCATTCCGGCAAGATAGGCATAGGGCATGCCGCGAAATAGGTTGTTGATGACCTCTTCGGTATAGCTTGAAACAGCTTGGATGCGGTTTCGGAAGAAGTAGTAGCTGGCAAATCCCGGAATAGCCACAAACAGACCGGTGGCTGTAGCAACGAGAACCTCGCCGATCGCGCCAGCCAGCGCGGAAGGATCGCCGATTCCGCTGGTTCCCAAAGTTTTGAACGCGCTCATCATACCCAGCACGGTTCCGGTCAGACCGATCATCGGGGTCACGACGCCGATAAGGTTCAGATAATAGATTCGCGTGCTCATTGATGCGATTTCCTTGGCCATCACATCCTCCATCGCCTTTTCTGTGATCTCTTTCCCCTGGCCAAGCATGCTCAGGCCCGCCCTTACGACATTCGTCAAGAAGCACGCCTTCGAACGGCACGTTTGAAACGCCGCGTTGTAGTCGCCGGCGCTAAACTGGGATCGGAGGAGATTCACAACATCCGCCGGACAAACCACCTTGTTTTGAATCCGGCGAACGCTGTCGATGATGAGCGTGAGCATGTATACCGAGACTGCGGCAAGTGGAAACATGACGATCCCGCCGTCCTTGAGCACCTCGAAGAACGTCTTGTCTTTCCTGTGCGAGCCGGCCGGAGGCTGCTGTGCCTGAGAAGAAGCGGATTGTTCCGTCGAAACGGGAGCCTCCTGTGCCCGCGCGTCAAGGACGAGTGGAAGAAATCCGAGAAGGATCGCGAGAACGGCGAGGCGCAAAGCGCCGCCAAAGGATTTAGAGATTGCTATCGATGTCGTCATTTTCTGGTTTGGCTTCTGGTTTGTTAAGAAAGTTTTCCCAAACGGGCTTTTCCTCGTTCTTTTCGGATTGCTTAGCAGCCTCGGGCGATTGGGTCGCATTCTTTGTTTCGGCGGGCTTTTTGCCGGTCTTGAGGGTGATTGAAGCGGCTGCAGCAAGGAGTTGGTCAACGTTGGCAGGCTCTTTTTTCGCCCAATAGTTCTTCGAAAAGAGGAGGCAGAGTTCCTGGCGCACTGCCTGACCAACCGCTGCATAGTCAATCGTGTCATCCATGATCTTCTCGCTCTCGGCGCGATTCATGCCGGCTTTCTTATTCGCAAGGACTTCCCCCATCTTCTCGTAACAAGCAGCCGCAAGATAGAGCGACTCGGGATAGACAGGGGCTTCGATACGCGTCACGGCGACGGCCTCCCCGGCTTCGAGGGCCGCTTCGTGGTATATCCCTTTGGCCAAAAAGATTCTTGTGCGGACGATACGATCCAGGGGAAAATTAAGATCGTCTGAGCTCACGCGGGGAAAGTCTTTCATCAACTCATCCGCTTTGTCGATTTGGTTTTTGTCGCAGAAAATGAAGGCGCGGATGAGCTTTGCGCGCAGCTCCGCCTCCTTGTTTTCTCCAAGCTTCAGAGAGTCCAGCAATGCCTCGGCCTCTGCGTACTTGCGAATCTGGCGGTAGGTGTCGGCGAAATTGAGGAATTCTTCCGTGACGTTGCATTTTGTCAGGCCGGCCAGGCTGCGCATCGGCGTGAGCGCGGGATAGAGTGAGGCGGCTTTGTCGATATCGCCCGCCTGGTAAGCTTCCGAGGCCTGTTTGACGGGCGCGGGAAGATCGAATTCCGCGGCGGAAACGGTGCTCGCAGGGATTGCGACACTGCCGTTTCCTGCGACCAGATACAACTGTCCTCCTGCAAGCCTGGTGACATTTGCGGCGCTGGTTCTTCCCGTCTTGCTATCGGTGATGATCGCAGGAAATCCGGCGGCTTCCGTCGTCGTCTCAGGACTTGCCTGACCGTGGGAAAGACTAAGGCTTCCAAGCAAGAGGAATGCGGCAAGAGAGCTTCTCATGGCAGCTACTGAAGTTCCTTGAGTCTTTTCTCGGCCGACACGTATTCCGACGTGGAACGAAGAGATTGATTGGCGAGCATTTCTCCAAGCGTGCGCACAGCGTCGTCTTTCAGGCCAAGTTTCTCGGAGATCTCGGCGCAGCGCAGATAAGCTTTGGCCGTCCACTCCTTATAGTGGGGATAAAGAACGTAGATCCGTTGGTAGTATGCATACGCTTCTTTTTCCTTGCCCTGACTCTTGAGGCTCTCGGCGACCATGTAGAGGGCTTCCGGCCACAATTCCCCCTTCCATTCCTTGACCTGCAGCACTTGTTCGTAGCGTTTGATCGCCTCGTCGTAGTGTGCCTGAGCAAATTGAACGTCGCCGAGTCGTATTGTTGCGCGGGCGGCGGTCGCGTTCATCGGAGAGTTTCTGACCGTTTTGTTGAATGCGGATTCCGCCTGCTTCCAGTCTCTCTTTTCGAAAGCGAAGTCCCCAAGCCTCAAGAAAGCCTCAGCGGTCCACTGGGTAGGTCCAAACTTGTCGATGGCCGCGCGCGCGGCGCTCTCCGCGAGCGCCGGGTCGGTTTTCGCCGCAACCTGCGCCATCCAGAGCAAGACGGCCGGGCTGGCCGCATCGATATCGGCGAGAATTAGAGCGGAGGGAGCGTCGGGGGCATTCATTTGAGCGAGGGCGCGCTCAAATCTCAGCGCACGGGTGCGCTCTTTTTGCTGCGTTGCCGTAAGCGCGGCCGAGCGAATCACGTCCAATGGCTGAGCGGCGTTAAGCGCGCGAGACTCTTCGCAGTAAGCGTCGATGATGATATCGATACCCATCGCCTTGGGATCGTTGCCGTATTTCTCAATCGCTTGCCAGTAGGTATCCAATGCTTCTTTGGATCTCCCTTGCGCTTGCTGCGCGAAACCCTTCCGGTAGATCGCCTGCGTGTAATCTCCGCTAATGCCGTATTTTTCCAGGTAGCGGCCAAACCAATCCTCCATTTCCTTGAATTGTTCCAACTGCTCATGGACGCGCCCGACTTGAAGGGCCGCATAATCGATCTGGCTCTGCTTGACGGCGCAATCCTCCACCTGCTTGTAGTGCTCGAGAGACTTTTCCAGATCCCCGGTCGCGCCGTAACAGTCCCCAAGCAGCGTATGCGCCTCGGGTGTGAGAGTGTCTACTGGGAACTCTTTTAGGAATTCCTCAAGCTTCTCCGCGGCAAGGGGATAATTTTCAAGTCCGAAGAGGCAAACAGACTTTCGGAAGCTGGCATCCTCATAGAGTTTGCCGTCCGTACTTTTTTCGGTGAATCGATTGAATGCCTCGAGGGCATCTTTGTAGTTGTCTTCAAAAAGATAGGTCATGCCGACCCAGTAGAGGGCAAGCGACGCTTTGTCGCTTCCTGGAAAGTCTCTGCTGAGGGTCTGAAAGGTCTGGCGGGAATCCGCGAGGCGGGCCTCCTGAAACTGGGAGAAGCCGAGCATGTAAAGAATCTGGTCCTTATAAGGGTGCTCTGGCCTGGCCTTAAGGATCTCCGCATAATACTCGATAGCCGTCGCATACTCCTTGTTTCGGACAAAGACTTGACCAAGCTGAAGGCTTACGTCCTCCCAGTGTTTGCCTTCGGGAAAAGATCCCATATACTTCAGCCCCGCCTCCTTCGCTTTCGCGTCCTGCTCAAGCTGGGCGGCAAGAGCGAACGCACCGTAGCAGGAGTCTTCCGCGAGCTTCCCGTTCGGATAGTCCTGGTAGATCTTCCAGAACGTCCAAAATGCCTCATAGAACCTGTTTGAACTAAAATATGCCTGGGCGATGCGCATAAGGAGTTCCTCGGAAAAGTCCGGCGTCTGCTCCAGAAGGGCACGCTCGTTCTGAAGGTCCTGAATCCGGCGATTGATATCCACCACGAATTCCATCTGGCCGGCTTTGATCACCTGGCTTCGCTGACGCATGAGATCGGCTTCCAATTTTTGATTGGCTTCGAGCAATCGCGCCGGAGGAAGCACCAGATTATAGAACAGCAGGGCAAGAAGATCCTGCTGAGCGGCGAACATCTTGTCGCCTCCGTTGAGGAGGGCCAGGTTGAAATCGATGCTAAGTCTGGCCTTGGGCGCCTTGGTCAACATGTCGGGAAGGAGTTCGATCACCTTGCTCCCCTGATCGGATTCGATGTAGGATTGCGCGAGCCACACGACCGCCTGTTCCCGCTGGGCCTCGGTTCGGCTTTTTTGCAGCATGATCAGAAGGACCGGCACCGCGTCGCTCCATTTCTGGTCGCGCATGTAGCACGAAGCGAGCTTCTCCCAGATCGGGAAACTTTCGAGATCTGTCATCTTCAGTTCGAGAAGCTTCTTATACTGCTCAGCGGCTTCCGCATAGCGCTTGGTTTGCGAAAGAGTGTCTCCATAGAGTTCCAAGACTTTTCGGTAACGATTGCTCTTGGGATGAGATTTCAGGAAATTCTCGAAGGTGGTCGCTGCGGCCTCCCAATTGCTATTGAAGACATGGCCCAAACCCAAAAAGTAGCGGAATCCCTCCACTTTGGATTGGGTTTGGGTATCTTTGGATTCCCCCAGACGGTTCACCAGTTCGGCGAGGAGAGGGATGGCTTCGACATACTTCTGGGCTCCCACCATAAAAACCGCCTGCTTTTCAAGTTCGCCCGTTGGTAGCTGCGCGAGTTCGGGCTGCGCTTGTTCCTGAGCAGTAAGGCGCCCAGTCATAAGAAGCAAAAAAAGGCAGCAAAATATTGCCTGCCGCGCACTTCGGAAGTAATCCGTCTGCTTGTGGAGGAGCAGGGAGGATGCCCCTATGAATTTATCAATGTGCAATGGAACTAGGAAGAAAAGGTCCTGAGTAGATTTTATCCAATAGAAACAGTTTTGATATTTTTTCAACAAGAAAATGATTCCTGTGGTGGGCGGTTTTTTTAGCAAGCTGTTCAAAATCGTCAAAGGAAGTTCGCTGGATAAAACAAAGAAGATTTCCTTATAAGGTAGAAGGTTTGAACCAACCGGAGCGTGCTGTTCCCTGCAGTTTTTTCTGTCGTGTAAGTGGCGCCAAGTTGGCTCTTTACCTGTCGGGCGTGGGCCTGCGCTGCGAGGCGGGATTTCCGACGAAAATTCGACCTTCATCTCGGCTCTCGAAACGCTCAGGTCATCGTAGGCGAGGTTGCACACCGACGGTGCGCAACTCCGCGGCGATCGCTGCGCCAATACGCTCGACCAAGCCCGGATCGAATGTTGCACCCAAGCCAAGGCATTGGGGAAACACCGTGCCTGTATGCGCGGTTGAATCCGTGCAGCCCTTCCTCGACGAGCAGCACTGGAATGCCGAGCGGCGTTGGCACCGAACCAACGCCGCAGATCATTGGAGACCTCGACCCTGGTTGGATAAAAATCACTTCGAGCTGACGCGCCTTTTCCTCCGGTGTCATCCTTGCCAGGAGATCGCTTACCCGGAGGGAGACGGAAAGCTCGGAGCGTTTGTAATCGGGCATGCTCATGCTTTTTTCGTGTGGAAGGAGGATTTGGTTACGCGACAATCGACGTTTTCGTGATTTCAGGGTAGGTTTCGCAGCGCGTTCCTTGTCAAGAATTCGACGACGCGACAGGGTCCGAGGGCGAGCAGAAAATCGAGGCGGCAAAACGATGTTTGGAAATCAAGAAAGGATTGACAGTTAAGAGCTATCGACAAAGCTCGGAAAGTGAACTGTTACTTTGAGGCAAGCATACTTCAGGTTCCGCATTATACAGGCTCCCAGGTCTATGTTACTCGCGTTCTGGAAAACCTGTTTCGCCTGGCGCCAGACGCCACCTTTCATCTGCACTTTGCAATGGAAGGGTGGCATTCTGTGATCGATAGGCTGCTTGAGGCGCCGAATACCGTTGCCCACCGCCACCACGGGGCCGTCGGCCGGCATCTTGTTCCTGTAGCGAATATCCTCCGAACCAGGAGCAGCTCATACTATCTCCTCAATGGTAATATTGGCTGGCTGCGAGTTTGGGTACCATGCCCTTCCATTGTGCTTTTGCACGATATGCGATTTGTTTTGTGCCCTCAAATCTACGGCGAGAAATATTGCTCTGACTTTGCGCGTGACGCTAAGAAATGGATGCCTCGCCGTGACCGTATCGTTACGGTATCCGAGACCGTCAAGCAGGAGATTTTGGAGTTCTCCGGCCTGTCAGAGGATCGCGTGGTGGTGGCTCCAAATGCCCCAAACATCGATGAGCACACCAAAATCGCAAGCAAGCCGGCATCGCTTCCGGAGGCGGCCCGATTTTTTCTGATGGTTAATCCGAGCGACATTCGAAAGAATTGGAGACTTGTCTTAGATGGATTTGAGCTCTATTTGGCTCGCAGCGGCGATGAAGAAACCCAGCTTATACTGGCCGGCAAGCTTGGCGCGAATGACGAGCCCTTGACCGCACATCTGGAGCAAAAGCCGGCGCTTAAGAAGCGAGTTCGCCTTTTGGGCTTTGTTTCCGATGCTGAATTGTGCTATCTCTACCGGAATGCTCGGCTGATGGTATATCCTTCAATCTACGAGGGATTTGGGATCCCGGTTGTGGAAGCAATTGGGAATGGCACACCTACGATAGTTTCCGATATCCCCGTTTTCAGGGAAGTTACGAATAGTGCCGCCTTATTTGTTCCGCTTGATGATCCTGAGGCGCTTTGCGACGCTTATTTGAGGCTGGAAAATGACTCCGTCCTAAGATCAAAGCTTATCGAAGACGGAAAAGTTCAAGCCAGAAAATACTCATGGGAGCGGAGTGCGGCGGTTACGCTTGAGATGCTGCGCGCTTTTAGCCGGTAATGGAGGCTTTCTAAGCCCTTCCTTTGCGATTCGCGCATGCAGGGTGCGCCGGGCCAATGAAGAAAGGACAAAGAAAAATTTCATGTTTATCTCCCGATGGTGTCCTCGCAAAAATGGAATGGTCCTGGCTACTTCTCGCCTGTAAGATCCGGAAAAACGGCCGGCGCGGGCGTGAAAAGCCGGAACGCCGCGATGTCGTTATGAACGACTTCTGGCTGGTTCCTTGAGTTTGCCCCGAAGACCAGCGAGCCATTCTCGAAGAGTTTTGTGCTGTCTTGGGTGATTACCCGGAAGCTAGCCATGGAAGCCAGGTCCGCATCCTCTCCGGTATTAATCGAGCCCGCTCCCACCTTGAAAAAAACCTTCAGTGTCACGGTTCCATCCTCCCCCGTTTGAAACCAAACCGCGAGGTGCTGGAACTTTTCAGGATCGAATTCCGCCGGATTCACGAAAGTGGTATCCACTCTTACCGCATCGGCTGCGCCGTCCAGATCTGTGTCGAAAATAAGCTCGCCCTTCTCGTCATCCAACCTCGCAATGACGCTTCCCTCATGCGCCTCGACAAGGAAATGCAGGCCGAGGCCCTGTGAGCCAAAAATACCGGGCATGAGATTGGCCGAGGGAGGCTCTTCTGAGTATCGGAGGAACATATCGATCCCGCCGTTGAGGAACACCTTTCCGTTTTTAAAAGAAGACAGTGACGCCATGGAGGTCTCCACGCCTTGCGGAATAATCCGCACGCTGCCGCTGGTTCCGGGAACGAGCTTGTTGCCGTTGAGACGCAGGGCCGACTTGATTCCTTCCGCGGGCTTGCTCAAAAGCGAAAAGGATTTTGGCGGCTCTTCGCCTCCTTCTCCCCAGTCGCCATCGCCTATCTCCACCTTCGCCGAAGCGCCCACGCCTGTGGCGATCTCCTGTTTCTGAATCTCCGGGTTGTTCTGTGCATCCGAACGAGATATCCCTTCGGTATAGGAAGTGAATAGGCCGTTGGGATCGTCGAAAATCACGCTGAGGATGGGAGAAGCCGGCGGGCCTTGTTCTTGCACCTTGGAAGCGGCGGCCGCCTGATTGGTTTGAGAGCCGCTTCCCTTGCGGGCGTCCGCGGCCCGCACGTCCGCTGCCGGCAGCCAGCAAACGACCCAAAGAAGACTGAGCGATGAAGCTCCGTGTATGGCATGAAAGATCATTTTCTTCATAGCACTATTGTTCTTTTCGCTTGAATAACAGGTTTTCACAGTTTCACCCGCGAGGCATGGATTTCCTTGATTTCGCCGCCCTGATATTGTGTCTGGCCGCCCACGTTATAGGTTCCTGGTTCGGCGCTTTCAGGAATTTGGATCGTAAAGACATGGCGTTGCCAACCGCCGGGTTCCAGGGAGTACGGGACTGGCTCTTGCACCGCTTTCCAGCCATCCGGCAAACGCGGCGCCACCCTGCCCTCGATCTTGTGCCGGTAATAGTTGCTCACCGTTAATTCCAGATCAAAGGTCTCTCCCGCCTTGCGGTCGATTTGGAATCGGAACTTGTCATCAATGGACGTGGCGCGCTCGTTCGCCACAGGCACAATGGCGCGGATCTTCTGGATTTCGCCGGGGTCGCCGATGAAGGCGTTCACGACGACGCCGGGGTACACAGGCCTCTCGACTGCTGCCAGACCTTGCGTGGCTTGGGCGGCCAGCCAGGCGGGTCTGGCCATTCTCGGGTCCCGTCCGGCTTGTTGGGTCAGTCGCTCCATCCAGTCGAGCGCCACCCGGGCCTGGCGGAGATAGCCGTCCGCGCCTTCACGTTTTTCCACGGCTTGGCGCGCGGTTTTCGCCACGCCGCCGATTTCCATCTTCGATTCTGGCGTGCTACTAGCCGCCGCGGAGACTTCGGCCGCTTTGACCAAATGATAAAGGCGATTCATCATCGCAGGATCGGTGGCCGCCGTTTTCGCCGCCTCGATGATTTTTCCCGGCAACTCCCCCACCGTTCTGACTTGCAAGACCTCGAGACGCTTCTTGAGCTCTCCATTGGCAATCCTCAGAGCCCCGGCGCTGTTGCGCGGCAGCAACACATACTGCATCTGGGGCGATAGCGTGAGTTTCAGCCTGCCTCCCTGCATCGTCACGGCTTTTGAGCGGCCCATCAAGTCAACGACCGTCACATTCGGAGCCCCCGCATCCACGGTCACTTCCCGCGTTCCGGAAATAGTATTTGCGGCCAGCACAAAATCCTGGCCACGAGCAAACAGATATCCATAAGCCCCTTCTCCGAAATCGGCCTGCCCCGCGTATAGGGCCCCGTCAATCAATCGCGAAACGGTTGCGTAGCTTACGAAGGTCGGGAACGGATGTCCGTTCTCATCCAGGCAACCAGCAACGTCATGCCGGCTGCTGTAGATGCCGGTCTGGGGAAACAAGTAGACTTTGTCCACGCCCGCCGCGATTTGCGAGATATACATCCGGGGCAGATTGGCGGCCGTTATCTCGGCGGTTTTCGGATTGGCCGGAACGGTATCCTCCGTGTTCCAAACTTCCTTGCCAGGAAACGATTCGTTGCGGATTTGCACCAGCTTTGCGATGACGGGCGCCTTCGTCTCCGGCAGATCCGGAAACTTCATGTTATCCCAGGAATAGACCGTGGCGGCTGGATAGTGCATCTGCACGGTGTCGTTCGAATCGGCTGCGCCGTATTCGGCGAATTCCTCCATCATCCTCACGCCGCCCGCATCGCCGTCGGCGATCGCCAGCGCATTCTTGTCACGCGCCTTGACCATGCTCCAGACGTGCTTCTGAACCATGGCGAAGTGCTCACGGCCAAACGCGCCCCGTGGCCCCCAGAAGTTGTCGGGCTCGTTCCAGAACTGATAGAACGCCTCGCCCTTGCCTGCAAACTGATCCAGGATCCGCAGGCAATACCCGTAGAAGCGATCGTAGCTGTAGAGGAAGTGGGTGGGCTGACCGACCCAGTCGCCACCCAGCCAGCCTTCGCCATAGTTCAAGCCGTTGAGCAGCAGAAAGCCCTCACGCCGTCCATAGGCGCGCAGGCTGTCGGCGCCTCCCCGCGGAAATTGACGTGCCTCGGGCCGGTCCGGATAGAAGACGCCGTCCAGCGGCTCGACCTGCCGGGCCCACGAAGCGGAATCTCCGCGGTGGCTCTTGACGCCGGCCAGCTTCATCACCTCGAATTCACCGACGAGGCACATGGCAAAGGGCGAATAGCGGTTCTCCTTCAGGTCCCGCGACGGAATGCGCGCCAGTTGCGCTCCCAGCGCCTCGACCAGCTTCTTGCCGTGACGCACCTCCACCGCCAAGCGGTAGTGGCCAAGCGCCGGCGCATCCACGGTGAACGGCAGCGTCTGACGGCGCAGCGGCTCCGCCACCACCGTGGACGTTCCCATCGTCTTCCGGCCATCGAAGTCGGTCAGTGTCCAATGCACGGTGAGCGACTGCTGCTGTTCGAAGAAGTTCGTCACGAAAAGGTCGAAGGCAGCCGGCGCGTCGTCAAGGAAGACGTTGCCAGCTGTGCGCTGGCCAAGGCTGGCCAGGATGTTTTCCGGCTGATAGACGCCGCCCTTCGAGTAGTTGAATACCTCGCTCGTCGCGAGCGCATTATTGGAGTCGAGCCCCTCGGAAATCGAGAAACTGCCATCTGTGGCGATCGCGTACCCTCGGGGACCGAGGGGGAACCCGGGCGACTGCTTGGGCAGGCCGAATTCATGTGGCGCGAAACGGATCTCATTGCCACGGACATTGACCACGGTGGGGTCGAACGGCAGAGGATCGCCTGCGCGCGTATAGCGTCGGACGATGCCTGCGCCGTGACCGGTGATGAAAGAACCATCCGGTCCCGCCCACAGGCGGAGCGGACTGTTGTCTTCGATGTCGATGCGCTTTGTAACCGCTCCCGTCGTGGCATCGATGAGGAAGACCACACCCTCAGGGTCCGAACCGATCGCCGTCACCGCCAGGATGTCCTTTCCCAGCCAGCGGATCTCCCCCGGGCGCCGGCCTTCAGGCAGCGTCAGGTTGCGCAGGAATTTGCCATTGTTGTCAAACACCAGGATGCAGGGATCCGGTCGGTTGCGCCCCGTGTAGATGCGGTCCTGATCATCGATAGCGAATCCGCTGTATTTCTCCTCGCTCTTTCCAAGCAGGTGGCCCTTGTTTTGAGCCTTGGTATATTCCGATTGTTCAGGCCAGGGCGTGGGTTCCCCGCCGTCATTGACGCCGTAGCGGTAAACGCCCGAGCCAGTGACGGCGAAGACATTGCCCTGGCTGTCCGTTCCCGCATCCCCACATTCACCCGGCTCGTAACCCTGTCCCCGGCTGTGATCCTTCGGCCATTGCCCGAGCAGCACCCAGTCGGGCGAGTAGCGCAGAACGCTCCCCCCCCAGAAGTCCGGCACCAGGAAATTTCCCTGGCGATCCACCGCACTCATAGGGAACGGGCGGACGCTGCGGTTCGGCCGGAGCATCTCTATGGCACGGTCGAAGTTGGCGGACAATTGCTCCTTGCCCGCTGCCACGGTCACGTGCAGGAGACTGACCGGAAGCGTTCTGGTCAGTTGCTCCACGGTCGCCGTCTTCAGCTTGAGTCGATCCAGTTCATCAGGCTTCACATTTTGCACCTCGACGATCGGCTGTCCATTTTCATCGAAGCCATCCCAATCCACCGTCTGCAGCCCGGCCTTAAGCTTGCCAGGCTTCAGCGTGCGCACGGGAAAGGGCGCCGCCAGATAGGGCCATTTGAACTCCTCGTATCCCGCCAGGTGCCGGGCGATGGTCACCGTCACATCCGCTGGCTCCGTCAACGTGAAGGAGATCTGCAACGCCGGCGTCACTTGGTAGATGCCGTGGTCGTCTTTCCCTATTTTCTGCTCGACCTTGAGCTGCGACAGCACAGGTTCGGCAGAGAAGATCGAAGTCGCTCCGAGGAAGAGCAACGTTCCTATTGCAAAAAAGCTCCGCGAGATCCTAACGTTTCGCATTGAAGCCTCCTGGGATTGGTTGAGCATTCGCTTGGTCGAGATTAGCAGGCGCCGTGATCACGGCCGGCTCCCGATGGTTTGTATGATTGTTTGCGGCGCCCCGGTGACCTTCAGGACCCACTTGTCCCCGACAGGGGTTGCCGCATAGCGGTAACCCTTGCCACCCGCGTCGACGATGGCGTCGAACCCGCGTCCGCTAGCCGGGGCGGTGCCGGACATGATCTCCCAGGTGGTGCCCAGCGGCGGCGCGTAGCCGTCGAGCCGGTTCACCCGCAACGTACCGCCATCGACATGCGCCGCTTTGCCCGGCGAGGCGAGCCGCAGCGCGTCATGCTGACCATTGGCGGCGACGTCGATGAACAATGTGCCTTCCTGGAATTCGATGCTGCCCGGCCGCTGGTCATCACCGGGCTCCCAGAAGCGCAGTTCGCCGATCTGAGGCGTTTTCGTCACGTCGCCGGGGTGGATCTCGCCACCCTGCCCGACCGTCACCTGGTGCGCGGATCCCACGCACAGGCCGAGCATCAGCATGCTGCGGCCGGCATGGCGCACGCGCACCACGCCAGTGCCGGTCAGCGAACCGATGCTCTCCATGGCCTCGATGCAGAGACGGCCCTCGCGGTGCAGGCGTACGGTCACGGCGTCGGGGATGGCCTCAGCGTCGAGCGTGCGCAGCTCGCCGCGGGCAACCACGTAGTCCCCGGTCAGCGCGTTGCCGGCATTGCCGAGGTTCAGGCCGATCTCGCTGAACAGCACCAGGCCGCCGCTGCCCGCCAGGCGCGCGCTGAGATGCGCTTCGTGACCGGCGAAGATCAGCGGACGCTTGCCGCCGGACGTCAGGGTGCCGTTGCCGATCACCACCCGCTTGGCGATCGAGAGGGCGCCGCTGGTCACGGTGAGGATGTTGCCGCCGAGGTCGATTCGCGCGCGTTCGACCTCGGCATCGCTGAACAGGGCGTTGATGGTCGTCGCACGCGCGAGCCGGGTCATGGGCGCCGCGCAACGCACATTGTCGGCGGCCTTGGCGGAGGCGATGTCCTGCGCGTACTCGGTCTGCGGTTGCAGGATGCGGAAGCCCTGGGCGTGGCCGTAGGTGACCAGGCCCGCCGGCCATGACAGGTCATCGCGCTGCGTGGCGAAGGCCCATGGGATGATGCTGCTGGTGGTCGAGCCGGGACTGCCGCCACCGCCCGTCAGCTCCTTGAGCAGGCCGGAATCGTCGCGCACCAGGATCCGGCTCTGGATGCCCAACTGATTGCCGCCGACGACCAGGATGGTGTTGTCCGCACGCGCGAGGCCGCTGACGGTCAGCGCCGCGCTGCCGGAGCCGCGCGCCGGAGCCAGCAGCCCGAGGCCGCCTTCCGCGACCCGGATCCGGCCCAGGGTCTCCGAGGCGGTTCCCTGGTCCCCGCCCGTGAGGATGATCACCGAGCCGCCTTCAGTGGGGATGGGCAGCGCGTCGGGAATGCGATCCGGTCGAACCGCACCGCCGTTATCGAGCACCAGCGTCGAACGCCCCATGAGCGTTACCGCCGTGATCGCCGGCAGCGTCGATTCCCCGCGCAGCGTCAACCAGCCGCCCTCTATGCGCAATACGCCGGTGACCCCGGGCATGGCCTTGCCAATGATCTCGATCCGTCGCTCCCTGCCAGCCTTGATCAGTCCGGTGGCATGGAGGATCGAGCCATTGAGATAGACGCCGCCATCAAGGGTCTCGAACACCGCTGGACCAGTGCCGAAATCGAGGTCGATGACGCCGTCGTCGCCGAAATACGATGAGCTATTCACGCTCATCGGCCCGCCAAGCCGCAGGGTGCGCGGCTCGTACGCCGTATCGCCGGCATTGCGACCCTTGAAATAAAAGGTGTAGGTCCGCTCAGCAACCTTCGGCTGCGCGATGCGCAGGCCCCGCGGCATGTCCCGGTCGGCAGTGAAGAAGATGGTCTGGTCGACACCCGGATTGCTGGTGATCTGGTCGGCGCCGCCGGCATCGACCACCTGCTCGTAGCGGAAGGGGCCGCCGCCCTCCTGGGCGTGGACCAACGCGCCGGCCAGCAGCAGCGCAATGAGGGATTGCGAGCGGCTCTTCATTTGACCACCAGCTTGCCTTCCGTGGTGGTGATGTCGCGGTCGTCGACGCGATGCCAGATCAGCCGCTGGTTGACGTTGTCCTCGGTGAAGACGTCGAGCAGACCATCGCGCGGATCGCGGTTGCAGTTCACCGCCAGGTAGGCGTCGAGCAGGCCCGACGGCCAGTCGACCGGCTGCTCGCCGAAGCGCGCATCGGACTGGAAGCCGCCGATCAGCAGGCCGTCCCTGGTGTAGTGGCGCACGCCACCGCGCCACGGATCGCCGCCGATGAGCACGCCGCCCGCGCCGCCGGGGATCGGCGACAGGCCCACCGCCATGTTCGGCAGCGCCACCGTCCACGCGACTTGGGCGATCACCTCAGGCGTTCCGCCGGGCTTGCCTTGCAGGCCGACCAGCAGGTTGCCACCCATGTGCAGGCCCGGCTCTCCAGCCAGGCCCGGTTTGTTGGCGTTGGCGAGAGCATAGATCATGCCGTCGGCGCTGGAGGCATTGACCAGCTTCCAACCGAAATCCACCTTCTCGTCCAGCCGCAGCGCCTCTCTGCCAACCTTGGGCGCCACGACGCGCACCGCATCCTTCCAGTCGTAGATCGGATTGCCCAGTTTGTCCAAACCCCGCGGCGCGAGGGCATAGATGGTCTTGCCATCCTGGCCCCAGTCCCCGCCGCCGATGACCGCCGGTTTGCCGGCGTCGTACGACACGATCCAGAGCCAGCCGCGGTCATCGACGCACTGCGCGCCGCGCACCCAGTTCCACTTCGCATCCTTGGGATTGGCCGGGTCGGGACCGGCCGCGATGGTGATCTCCGCACGTTGGGGAAGGTGGTCACCCTGCTCGTCGTGCCAGGACCACAGGAAGCGTTGCTCGGCGTCGTTGGCGTCTTGGCATTCGGTTCCATCCGGCGTCGGCATGCGTCCAGCGACGCAGGCCGCCAGATTCAGGGTCGGCCCGCGCGTCGCATCCGCCGGCGGGTCGATGCGGTAGATGGCGAGCCCATCGCCGCGCGGATAGTAGAGAAAGTCCTTGCCGCCCTGGCGCAGGATGCGCGGCGGCCCGCTGTGCTGGAGCGAACGGTTGCCGAAATAGGCGCCATCGAGGTCGGTGCGCGCGCAGCCGAGGAACTCCCATGCGCCGGTCGAGCGATCGAGCTTGTACGCGTTCTTGTCGAAGGTCAGAAGCAGGTCCGGATTGTCGACGCCGAACGCGCCCTGCGACGAGAACTCGAGCCCCATCTGCCGCCACACCTGCTTGAACTCCGGGGTCAGCTTCTGCAGCCGCGAGCCATCGCCCATGCGGTCCGAGAGCAGCAGGTTGCCCTGGGCATCCACCGCCATGCCGCGGATGTTCGACAACCGCTGCGCTGCGCGGTCACCCGGCCGCTGCGGCTCGCCGAAGGTCCTGACCAGCTTCGCTGCGGTACCGGCGACGGTGTACTGGCGCACCTGACTGGCTCCCCGATCGGCCACGTAGAGGGTGTCACCGCGCAGCGCCAGCGCCCGCACATCCTGCAGATCGGTGATCGGCGTGCCGAGGCGTTTGCCCGTCGAATCGAAGATGCTGACCTTGCTGTGCTCATGCCCGACCCAGATGCGGCCGTCGGGCGTCACGGCCAGGCCGCAGGCCAGCAGCGCGGGGATCTCGCGCTTCAGCTCGCCGCTGACCTTGTCGTACAACAAAACCCGCCCCTTCGGCACATCCGTGGCGTAGAGCGTATCGCCCTGCACCGCCAACGAGCTTAGCGGCATCACCATGTCGCGATCCCCCTTTGACGTGCCCGGAGGGAACGCGTCCGCGGCATTGCCGTCGTAGATGACGATGCTGCGACCGGCCTTGGTGAAGTTCTCCACCTGCGGTTCCGGGCTGCCCGCGAGGTTGACTCGCCAGAGCGAGAGCTTCCGAGCCTTCGGATCCGTATAGCAGCCGCCGCTGACATAGGCACGGGAGCCGTCCGGTTCCACGGCGATGCCCTGGAGCAGCGCCTCGCCAATGATGTGCCCGGTGTGGAACTCCGCCTGCCCGGTCTGGGGCGACCATTTCACGACGTCGTGGCCCGGCTCGTCCCACGCATGCACGGTGTAGACGGCGCCCTTGGCATCCATCGCCACGCCTTCGACCATGATCGGCACGTGGCCCGAAGTGTTGGGCGGCAGGCCGGTGTTGCCGACCACGCCCAGGCTGGTGTAGATGGAGCGGTTGAGCACCACCTTCCAGGTGTAATCGCCAGGCGGCACCGCATTGCCGTCATTGTCCCTGCCGTTCCAGGTGCCGGTGAGCGCGCCGGCCTCCTTACGCTTCATCGTCCACAGCACGCGCACCACCCGACCGCGGGCGTCGAAGATTGCGGCGGTGGTCAATCCCGGCTTGGCTATCGTGCTGGTGAACGGGTAGGACGCCTGGATGGCCTCCGCTGCCATCAGGGACAGCGGCAGCAGGAGGGCCAGCCAGAGGAGACACGAACACCAGGTTTTCACAATTTCACCCACGAGGCGTGGATTTCTTTGGTGTTCCTGCCCTCGCCGCCCGTGCGATAGGTCTTCAATTTGACGCTTTGGAGTCGGAATTTGTCGGTTTTAGGCCTCACATACTCCACCTTGACAATCGGCTGTTGCTTTCCGAACTTGAAGACAGGTTGTTACGCGATTTCGCGAATTAGCGCAATGGCCCAAGGCGAAAGCTTCAGTTCCAGATCCAAAACGCCCTCATCATCCACACTGACGATCTCACGATGGGTATCCCAGCCAAGATCTCGCAGCAGTGCGGCTTGATCAGGCGATGGGGATTGAGGTTCACCCATAGCTTGCCACGCGCGAATGGCAAACCCATGCGCGGCATCCACCGTTTCGATTAGGTAGGGAGCGCCTGGCGGAAGATCCCGAATCAGAACCCTTCGATGAGCCGGTTTGCCAATGGCAAGGGTCTTTTCGGCCTCCTCGATGGACGCGGCGAAGGGTGGGCTTCCCGGATATTGCTCAGGATAATGGCAGGTCACGGCGCGTATATGGCCGGTGTTCTTTGATCGTGTGGCCAGGAACCCGTCGGCGCGGAAGATCTCCTCCGTCCCGAGTTGATGGAGAAAGCGGTAGGCGTGGAAGGCGGGCTTGACGATTCCCTGATAATTGATGAGTCCGAACCCGCCGTAAAAGGCAGAATCACCCGCGCCATGCTCCTCAAAAACGTCTGTAAACGTCCAGTAGGCCAGCGAATCCACCAATCCCGCCGCGGCAATGTTTGTCTTGAGGATATAGGCGGCCGATTGCGGGTAATCGTGGGTGAAATCGCGCGCGGACGGACTTGTGCTCCACTCGGTAAGGTGAATTTCCGTAGACGTATAGGAACTTTGGCTGATTGTCTTTCGCAGCCACTGCAAGTCCGTTAAGGTGGCGTGCGATGCCCGGGTGCGCATCCCGGTAACGTCATGTCCAAATGGAATGTCAGTAGGATAGGGATGCGTTGACACGAAATCGAGGGGCAGCTTTTCTCTGGCGCAGAATTCGAGGAATTCTTCGATCCAGACCCCCTGCCATTCCACATCCCCGAGGTTCTCGAGTTTGTGGGTGATCGCTTTGCCACCGTCTTGCCGTTCCCCCTTGAATCGATCATCTGGGACAAAGTTGCTGGTTGCCGGTCCGCCTACTTTGAACGCGGGATCCACCGCCTTGACCGCCAGAGCCGTGGCTCGGTAGAGTTCAAAATACTTGCTTTTCGTCGAATTGAAGAAGAACCACAGGTTCGGCTCGTTCCATACCTCAAAATACCACTTGAGAACCTCCTCGCGACCATAGCGTTGAATGAAATGCCGAACCACACGTTCGATTAGCTGTGCCCATTCGCGGAAGTCGTCTGGCGGCGTTACGTGGGCCTGCCACCAGAAACAGCGGACATGCGACTCCGCTGCCAGATCCTTGGGGAAGAAGCCGAACTCGACGAAGGGGCGGACATTGGCAGCCAGCAAGGCGTCAAAGAGGTCATCAATGTATTGGAAGTTGAAAATCAGGCCGTCTCCATTGCGCCGGCAGGCAAACATGTCGTCATGGAAGAGTCCGTGAAAGCGGAGGTTGCGAATCCCGCAATGCTTGGCTGTCAGCCGGAGATGTTCACGCCACCCTTCGCGCAGTCCCTCATTGGCACGTCCCGCCCCGGAGCAAAGGCTCCAGTAATGCGTCAGAGCAACGGAATCCCGCTGGGCGGAAAACTGGATCTTCTCCAGGGATGAGACCGACCGGGTCCGCGAGGAAGCGTTGGACGCGGAGTTGTGTTCCGAAATTTCCAAGACAGAGGGACTTGACATGTTGCGACAGTGAATCACGAAACAATTCGCATACCTGTCAAACAAAAAAGGTATTTTTGACGTAGTGGGCGCCGGGGGAAGGCACATGGTGCATGCTCGTCGTTTCCACCGATTGCAGGCTATCGATGGTTCATTCAAATACGCGCCGGGAGGACGAGAGTTTTAGGGATTGACTATGATGCATGGAAATGGAGCATTCTCTGAAAAATGTTGACTCAGCGTCCGGTTTTGGATATCAGTATGCGGTGTGCGCTATTGGCTGAGCATGCCGAGTTTTCGCTTAGCCTTTCAGAACGGGTAAGAAGCGAGAGCAAGCGGTCGCCTGAATGTGCTTGCATCCAGTGATGCTCGGTCAATTCCCCCAAAAATTATGTCTCAGAGTTACGATGTTCTCCATTGTCTGGTCCCGGCTTGCCGGGCCGCTGGCAGATTGAACTGCCAATAGCCATGGCCTTGGAAAAGACTGATACGCTGGGGATCATCAACAACAGTCCTCGCGCGCGAGCAATTCGTCACATTCAGGAATGGATCACGGACGGTCGCCTCACCGCCGGGTCCCGTTTGCCCTCTGAAATGCGGCTCGCGGCGAAGCTCAACGTGTCCCGAACGACGGTGCGCCTGGCGCTGGAGGATCTGGAAAGGCAGGGAATGATCCATTCGGAAAGCCGGCGCCGCATCGTGAATGGGACAATCAAAGCGCAAAAGACCTTCTTGTCGGATGCGATCGCATTGATCATGGAGCCGCCCGCTCAGCATGAGTTTTCCGAGAAGATGCACAACACATGGCACATCAATTTTATTCATGCAGGCGCGGTTCATGCCGTTCGCATGGCAGGTTACGACGCCTTGACCGTGCATCCCAAACGCATCGCCGGCGACTTGCTCCAACGCTTGATCATGGAGCGTCCGGGTGGGGCAATCGTCTTGTGTGGCGTGGTGCAGGATAAATCAGGCGAGCATATAGGCAGAGCGCTTCGGGAAGGGAACATTCCGTTCGTGATCTACGGGGATATGGGACTCGCTCGGGACAATCCCGGTTTTGCCTCCGAGATCGACGCGGTAACCTCCGATCATGAAGCGGGTGCCTACGCCCTGACCAAGTGGCTTGTCAGCCAGGGGCGCAAACGCGTTCTGCGCTTCTGGCAGCTCGCTTTGAGCGGCCCTTCCGAAGTGCAACCGTGGCTCACACAGCGCAATGCCGGCTATGAACGGGCCATGCGCGAGTGCGGCCTCGAACCGTTGCCTGCGGTCGAAATATTCGATCCGGGATACCACAACTTCAACAATACAGAGGAAGACTTTAAGCTTCAGTCGCGCCTGATGGCAGGCTATTTGGTCGAACACCTCCATGGGCCAAATGCCATCGATGCTATCATGGCGCCCAGCGACGCCATCGTCGGGCATCTTTGCGCCGCCCTGCGCGTTCATGGCAAGCAGCCAAATCGCGACGTTCTCCTAGTGGGATATGATAACATGTGGGATGACATGGAAACCCGGCAATGGGAGCCGCTGGGTCCTGTTGCCACGGTGGACAAGAAAAATCTCGCCATTGGCGCGGAACTCATGGCGTTGCTCAAAGAGCGAATGAGTGGGGAGCTCTTCGAGAAGGGTCAACGGCGCATGGTGGCTCCGGAGTTGATCATTCGTCCCGCTGCCTATCCCGGTTCGGGAGCCAAGTCGCCCGTCATGAATCCTGTTCGCGTCGAGCCGACGGCTTAGCGCGAACCCGCTTATCTCACACTCGGGTGGTTCAGATTGCGTAATGCTTTGGTCGCCAGCGAACGTCCATTGCAACATGCGTGTCCGGCGGTGCGCCGG
>JAXIPG010000014.1:0-17003 GCA_045403045.1 Terrimicrobiaceae bacterium | reverse complement strand
GTTGCGAAGGCTGACTTTATCAGGAAGCAACCGATAGTAGTTCCGAACAGGGGCGAGGCTTTAAGGAGCGTGTTTCAAGCGTAGTAAGGGTCCGGGGCACGGTCCGGCATGGCGCTAAGAATGTCGAGGTATCCGTGCGGGGGGGCCATGTGTTCAAACGGCGCGGGGATTTGAGAGAATCTGAGGGGTGGCAATCGCAGCGGGAGCCTGGGGGGAATAGAAAGCGGAACTGCCGTCATGGTTTAATGAAATCTCACGGAGCATCTTGCTGTCGTTGCTTTCGGGGGGCAGATTCCACTTGTGGTTTGCGCCGCCAGCTAGAGCAAATGCCGAAAGAAATTTCCAAATGGCCGAGGCGAAATGGCCTGTCTGCCAGGAAGAGGCCAAGGCCAATGTCCATAGACCTTGGCCTTGTGCCTCTGACGCCGCAGAAAGGCCATTGCGCCCGGGCCGCCTCCCAAGCGATTCTTAAAGAATTGCTTGGGAAAGGGCTGGCGCGGCGAGGGGTCTCTGGCGGTGTTGCGGCGCCCGCAAACCCCCACGGGTTATTGCCCCCCCGACGCGCCTTGCCAGAGACCCCTCGGCGCTGCCACCATTTCGGAAATTTATTTCGGCATTTGCTCTAGAGCGGCCTCTGAACGGACTATGAAAAAGCTCTTTCGCGATCGAAGTGAAGCAGGGCGGCTTCTGGCCGGGATGCTTGGCAGGTATGCCGATTGCGCGGGCGTGTTGATCCTGGCGTTGCCACGGGGCGGGGTGCCGGTGGGTTTTGAGGTCGCGAAGTCTCTCAACGCTCCTTTGGACATCTTTGTTGTGCGCAAGCTCGGCCTTCCCGGAGATGAGGAATTGGCGATGGGCGCGATTGCGAGCGGCAACGTGCGCGTGCTTAATGACGAAGTCGTCCGCTCGTTCGGCGTCTCAAACAGCGTGGTGGACGCGGTCACCGAAAAGGAGGAGATCGAACTCAAGCGCCGTGAGCGCGTATATCGCGGTGACACTCCTGCGCCGGATGCAGCCGGCAAGACAATCCTCCTCGTTGACGACGGAATCGCGACAGGATCAACAATGCGGGCGGCGGTTGCCGCACTGCGGCGGCAGGGTCCGTCCCGAATCATCGTCGCCGTGCCGGTGGCGCCTCCGTCAACCTGCAAAGAACTGCAAGCGGAAGCCGATGAAGTAGTCAGCGTCATCGCGCCGGAAAATTTCTATGCCGTCGGACAATGGTATGAGATCTTTGACCAGACCACCGACAGGCAGGTCAGGGAGCTCTACGAACGGTCAAAGCACCGGCAGCTAAAATGAGACGCGAACAGTCCGGAACCGCTCTCCCGGAGACCGCAGGAATCAGTCCGATTACCCAGGAACAGCTTCTAGCGTTCCTTTTAGATCGCCGCTCGTATTTGCACCGTCCAAGGAGTGTCCGCCTGATTCAGACGCACTCGTCGTGGGTTTTCGTCGCGGCGCCCTACGTTTACAAGGTGAAGAAGCCGGTGAACTTTGGATTTCTTGACTTTTCGACGTTGGAAAAGCGCCGCTACTTTTCGGAACGGGAGATATCCCTTAACCGGCGGCTCTGTCCGGATGTTCATCTGGGAGTTGTTCCCATTTATTTGAGGGAGGGAACGCTGACGTTCGACACTGGAAGCGAGGTGGTCGAGTATGCCGTCAAAATGCGCAAGCTCGAGGATCGCTATTTTCTATCGCGGCTGTTGAAACGCAACGAAGTCGGAAGCAGGGAGCTGGATCGCATCGTGTCAACCCTCAAGGCATTCTATGAATCTCAGAAACCGGCGGATGACATCGTCAAATGGGGCCGGATCGAAAAGCTGAAAATCAGTACCCGGGAAAACTTCCGCCAGACGGAAATCTTCGTAGGCATTACGATTTCGGCGCCCGCATTTGAGACGATCCGCTTCTACACGGACGATTTTTACAGGCGCAATACCTGCCTCTTTGAGAGCCGCGTTCGCGAGCGGCGGATTGGTGATTGCCATGGCGATCTGCACCTGGATCATATTCATCTCACCCCTACGCAGCTTTCGATCTACGATTGCATCGAGTTCAATGACCGGTTCCGCTATATCGATCACGCCAACGATATCGCGTTCCTTGCGATGGACTTCGACTATCAGGGGCGACGGGACCTTTCGCGGTACTTGACGAAACGGATGGCGGACGCCCTGCGTGATCAGGGCATTCTCGAGCTCATGGATTTCTACAAATGCTATCGTGCCTTTGTCCGGGGCAAGGTCGACAGTCTTCAGAGCGCGGGCGCGCGGTTTGAGAGGGACCGGACGAAAAGTCGCACCCATGCCCGACGCTATTTTCAGCTCGGCTTGCAATATGCGGTTTGTGGATCGGAACCGATGGTTGTCATGCTCATGGGACGTATCGGTTCCGGCAAGAGCACCCTGGCGAATTCGTTGGGACGAGAACTCGGCTGGGAGGTCTTCTCTTCTGATCGCACACGGAAAGAACTGGCCGGCGCTCCGCTTTATGAACGCGGCGGAGCACTCGCGCGTCGACGACTTTACTCCGAGGCGATGGCAAGCAGAACCTATGAGGCCCTGGTCCGGAAGGCCACGAAGCGGGCTCTGGAGGGACACAGTTCGATTCTCGACGCGACATTCGGTCGTCTTCGCCACCGGGAAATGCTCAGACACCGGCTTGATAGGAAGGGGCTTAGCTATTGTTTTGTAGAGGCTCAGGCACCGGACGCCATCGTGAAGCGACGGTTGGCACGGCGCGATGGAAAATTGCGCGAGATCTCCGATGCCCGACTCGAGGACTTCGAAGCGCTGAATCGATCATATGAACGGCCGGTTGAACTCGCGACGCGCGAGCTGGTGACCGTCAGTACGGCGAAAGCCCTTGAGGTCACGACGGCGGACACCTTGAAGGCGCTGGCACTGCATCTGTCGCGGGGGACGAGCGGATCGTGAATTCAGCGCGGAAAATCGAATGCATCGGGTTTTGACAAGATTATGATACAACTCAGATCGCGTGGAAGAAACACCTCCGGATATTGCTGACGTTCGCAAAGACTATCTGTCGCGGCGATTGCGGCGTGCCGACCTTCATGCGGATCCCATCGTACAGTTTTCCCTCTGGCTCGAAGACGCATTTCGCGCCGGCGTCATCGAACCGAATGCCATGAGTCTCGCAACCGCATGGAAGGACGGACGGCCCTCGGTTCGCACCGTCCTGTTGAAGGGGGTCGACGCGCGGGGATTCGTTTTTTTTACGAATCTTGAGAGCCGCAAGGCGCGCCAGCTCGCTGAGAATCCCAAGGCATCGCTGCTTTTTCCCTGGCTTGCGCTCGAGCGTCAGGTCATCGCCACAGGTTCTGCGTCAAGGCTTCCCACCGTCGAAGTTCTCAAATACTTCGCGACGCGTCCGCGCGAAAGTCAGCTCGCGGCATGGGCGTCCCCGCAGAGCAGCAAGATTTCCTCGCGCAAGTTCCTGGAGATGGAATGGGAGCACATGAAACGGAAGTTCGGCGAAGGAAAGGTGCCGCTTCCATCGTTCTGGGGCGGCTACCGGATGAAACCGGAAACGATCGAATTCTGGCAGGGGGGCCCGAACCGCTTGCACGATCGCTTCGAATACAGCCGACAGTCGGATGGCTCCTGGACGGTTGAGCGCCTGGCCCCGTGAATTCGACGAGCAGGAGCAAGAGGACGAAGGACGACAAAAAAATCTCTAGAGATTCTGCTCATCCAGTGCCTTGGCGCATTCCCGTAGCGACGTGGAGATTGCGACTTTGAAGGGTTCGGAGCCATCGAGCGTGCGTAGGCCCTCCGGCAGCCGCGTAAGCTGGGATGCCGCGTACTGCTGCAGGGCGGGCAGTGGTTGCGGGCTTGCGAGCCGCTTGCCGCCGCGCATGACCGGTATCAGCAAGGCTTCGGCCGCGAGCGTCTCTTGACGGAACGTCAAAATATCACTTGCCATGCGGTTGAAGCCGTCGAGCCTGCGATACACCTGTTTGCAGCCCGGCCAGGTCGCCTTTCCCTCAGAGTGCTTGCGGCGCGGCCGGCCCGCGTATTCCTGCAGTTTATAGGCGCAGTCGAGATATGGCGCGTCGGACGAAGTATTCAGCCGCGTGCCAATCCCAAAGCCGTCGATCGGTGCTCCGTTGCCGATGAGATCACGCAAGGCGTACTCATCAAGATTGCCGCTTGCGAAAATGCTCACGTCGTGCAGACGGGCCTCATCGAGTATCGCGCGCACATTGGCCGCGTGTTTGCCGAGGTCACCGCTGTCAATGCGCACTCCCTTGATTTTTATGCCGCGCTCTTTCAAAGCTCCCGCCAGATCTGCGACTTTGTCTGCCGCGGCCTCAGTGTCATAAGTATCGATCAGCAGGACAATGTCCCCGGAATTTGCATCCGCAAAATGCTCGAACGCTGCAATCTCGTCGTCATGCGCCTGGATGAACGAATGGGCCATTGTGCCGTAGAGCGGAATATTGAAGAGCCTGCCGGCGAGAACGTTCGACGTTCCGTCGAATCCGGCGATATAGCTGGCGCGTGCGGCCATAAGAGCGGCCTCGGCGCCCTGAGCTCTTCGCAGACCGAATTCCACGAGCAATTTGTCGGGCGCGGCCAGCACCGAACGCACAGCCTTCGATGCAATCGCCGTCTGGAAGTTGAGGAGATTGATGAGCCGCGTTTCGACAAGTTGTGCCTCAGGCAACGGCGCGATCACCTGCAGGATTGGTTCTTCAGCAAAAAACACAGTGCCTTCCGGCATGGCATTCACGTCGCCAGTGAAACGAATATCCTTGAGCCAGCGCAGGAAGCCAGGCTGGAAATGCTGCGTTTGCGCCAGCCACTCGATATCGTCCACCGAAAATGCCAACTCTTCAAGATGGGCAAGAGCCTGATCGAGTCCCGCGGCGACAAGAAAATTGCGCTGAGCTGGGAGCTTGCGAACGAAGAACTCAAAGACCGCCGTCTCATGCATCCCGTGCTGCCAATAGGCTTGCAGCATGGTGAGTTGGTACCGGTCAGTCAGCAGCGGGCCGTACTCTGCATTCACAATGCAAGATCTTGCAATTTGATGGGCGCTGCGCCCAGCCGGATCATTTCCTGCTCGGCCTTTTGACTGTCGTCCGGTTGCACGTTCACTCCGCGGATCGCATCGAGAAGAAGGTATGTTTTGAAGCCGAGGGCAAGCGCATCCTTCACAGTGCTGAAGACGCAATAGTCGGTCGCAAGTCCCCCGACAAAGAGCCGGGACACGCCCGCCACACGCAGGTTTGGTTCGAAATCCGTTGTGCTAAAGTCCGAGTACGCTTCGTGGTCGGAGGTGGTTGCCTTTGAAACGATGGTGAAGGGGAAGCTGAATTTCAGCTCCGTTGAAAAGGCGGCGCCCTTGGTGCCGGCCACGCAGTGCGTGGGCCAGGGCCCGCCGTATTCCTTGAACGAACAATGATCGGGAGGGTGCCAGTCACGCGTCATGTAGATCCGCAGTCCTCGCTTTTCAAAGGCCGCAATGTAGTTGTTGATCACCGGGAGGATCTCGTCGCTTTCCGGCACCGCAAGTGCGCCTCTGGGTAGAAAGTCGTATTGCACATCGACGATGATAAGCGCATCACCGCCCATCAGCTCAACCGTGGTTGGTTGGGGGCCACTCATTTTCAAATTTCGCTCAGGTTTTGCGGGAACGCCAGCATCATGCGAGCAGCAACCGAGGGCGAATCCGACAGTCTGCTGGGTGCCGAGGCCAACCAGCGGCTTGCCCGGGGTCTTAAGATTAATTTATCGTTCTCTTCGTCGGAAATGGCGGCGAAAATTCGCATTTCTGGCATCAGTTGAAATCAACGAATAGCAAGTTGCATCCATGTTGAAACGTCCTTTCTTTGAGCGTGACCCGGTGAGCTGCGCACGGGAACTGATCGGGTGCAGACTCAAGTGGGGCGCGCTCAGCGGAATCGTCGTCGAAACGGAAGCTTACGATGTGGACGGCGATGAAGCGTGCCATACGGTTTTTCGCCCAAGTGCGAGGGTTTTTGTCGCGAGCCATGAGGCTGGAGCGGCCTATGTCTACTTCAACTACGGTGTGCACTGGATGCTTAACGTTCTCGTCAAAGGAAAGCGTCTGGGCTTTGTGCTGATTCGCGCGCTGGAGCCGATCAAAGGCATCGAGCAGATGAAGAAGGCGAGGGGAACGCAAGATCCGCGACAGCTCTGCTCGGGACCCGGCAAGCTTACAATGGCGCTGGGAGTGACTGGTGGGCACCATGGCAGGGACTTGTGTGCGGATCCCGCATTTTCATTCTCAACGGGGCGGACGGATCAGAGGGTCGAATCTTCGCCACGCGTGGGAATTTCGCGCGCGGCAGGACTTCCTTGGAGGTTCTACGCGGCGGGCAATCCGCACGTAAGCCGAATGTCCTTTATAAAGGCCGGGCGGGATTGAAATCCCGCCCGACCTCGAAACTGATTATTTGGAATATCCCACGGTGGGCGGCGGCGGCGGGGGCGGCGACTTGCTGGCACACGCTCCAAGGCTCAAACTGGCAGCCGCGAGTGCGATTGCAGCGAAGACTTTAGCGAATTTCACGATAATTATCCCTCCTTTCGTAGCAGGTTGCTGAGGGGGACTTTGGCAAAACCCGACCAACTGACAACAACAACCTGAAAAAAATCACGCGTTCTCCAGCCAATCGTATTCGATGGTCTTGAGCCGTTTTTCTTTTGATCCGAGCCTGGGGACGCAGGAAATCAGGGCTTTGGTGTACGGGTGCTGCGGATTTTTGAGAACGCTTCCCGTCTCGCCGTATTCCACAATTTCACCGCGGAACATGACAGCGAGCCGGTCGCAAAGTCCACCAATGATGGCGATGTTATGTGTGATGAGGATGAGCGCCATGCCGACCTCTGCGCGAAGGCGTTTCAACTCGTTCAAGATTTGTGCTTGAATGGTCACGTCGAGTGCGGTGGTGGGCTCGTCGGCAACAAGAAGGGCCGGCCTGCAACTCAGTGCCATTGCGATCATTGCGCGCTGCTGCATACCTCCGCTCAGCTGATGTGGGTAGTCGCGCATGCGCCGTTCCGGGTTAACGATGCCGACGGCTGTCAGGCATCTGACAATCTCAGCATCCACGTCCTTAACCTCAGGACGATGCAGCCTGATAGCTTCGGCAATCTGGCTGCGAATGGAATAGACGGGATTCAATGAGGTCGACGGTTCCTGAAAGATATAGGCGATGCCCCCGCCCCGGATGGCACGCAGGCGTTCGAGATCCATTTCAAGAACGTGTTCGCCCCGGAAGACGATGTCACCATGGGCGATGTCTGCTGGAGGTTCAGGAAGCAGGCGGGTAAGGGAAAGCGCCGTCACGCTCTTCCCGCTTCCGCTTTCTCCCACGATGGCAAGGGACGCCCCTTCCTTGAGAGAGAAGGAGACATTCTTCACGGCGTCCGCGGGCCCCTCGTCGGTGCGAAATCGGATCGAAAGCTGGCGGACCTCGAGCAAGTTGGGCGTGGTCATTTCTTTTCGGAGCGGGTTTCGGACGCCTGACGCAAGGCGTCACCGGCAAGGTAAAACGAAAGAGCGGCGACAAAGATCGCCAGCCCGGGGAATACGATCAGCCACCAGGCATCGAGGAGGTAGGTTTTGCCATCAGTGATGATGTTGCCCCAAGTGGCCTGCGGCGGCTGGACCCCGAAGCCCAGGAAGCTCAGGCTCGCCTCTGTGAGAATCGCTTCGGGGATGCCGAGGACGGCGGTTACGATGATTGGAGCAGCCGCGTTGGGCAGGATATGGCGGAAAATAATCAATAGGGACCGCTGGCCGAGGGTGCGAGCGGCACGCACGTATTCGCTTTCACGCAAGGTAAGAAACTCCGCGCGCACCAGTCGCGCCGTTCCCGTCCAGCTTACGAGGCCAATCACCACGATGATATTGATGATATTCGGACCAAGCAGAGCAACGGCGGTGAGGATGAGAAAGAAGGTCGGAAAACAGAGGATGGCATCAACGACGCGCATGAACACGTTGTCAACCCATCCGCCAAGGTAGCCAGAAATCGCGCCTATGGTGACGCCGATGAACAGCGACACGGCCACTGCGATGAAGCCAACGGTGAGCGAGATATAGGAACCGTTTAACATCCGCGAGAAAACGTCGCGCCCGAGATTGTCGGTGCCCAGCCAATGCATCAGGCTTGGCGGTTTGAGTTTGAGGGCGAGGTTTGTGGCGTTCGGATCGTGGGGAAAGTAAATTCCGGACCAGGCACAAAGCCCCGTGATGACAGCGGTGACAAAGAACAGGGCAACGATCATCGCTGCGGTGACTCCGACCGTGTTGCGACGAAAGCGGCCCCCGACGCGACGGGTTGGACTGGAGAAGGTCGCGGCTTGACGAGGGGCTGCTGGCGCTCGGAAGTCCGTGACCATCTTACTCAAGGCGAACCCGGGGATCGACGACGGCGTAGAGGACGTCGGAGATGAGATTACCGAGCAGGACGAGCACCGCGACAATGAAGTTCAACGCCACAAGAGTCGGATAGTCTCGCTCGAGCACGGCCTCGTAGCCCAGGCGGCCGAGTCCTGGATACGCGAAAATTGTTTCGATGATGATCGAGCCCCCGATGAGGCCAGGCAGGAGGCCTCCGATACCAGTAATCAGAGGGCGGATGGAATTGCGGAGCGCATGCTTGTAGAAGACTGTTTCCTGCGCCAGACCCTTGGCGAACGCCGTGCGAATGTAGTCTTCGCGCATGGTCTCGATCATGCTTGCGCGAATGAAACGCGACTGGGCGGCGATGCCTCCAATGGAAAGCACCAACGCGGGAAGGGCAATGTGCCAAAAACGGTCCAGCCAGAGAGTCAAGAGGTTCGGGAAATTGATGCCATAGGTTTGTGTGCCAAGAAGCGGAGCATTGGTAAATTTCACGAGACCGATAACGATCAGGTTCGAAATCCAGAAGCCCGGAAGAGCGATGAACATGAAGGCCAGAATGGAGGTGAGCACGTCGGGGAGTTTGCCGGCGTGTTTTGCGGCATAGACGCCGAGCAGAAGGCCGAAGGTCAGTGAGAGGAAGATCGCGAGGACATTGAGAGACACCGTGGCGGAGAGGCGCTCGGCGATTCGCTGGAGGACGGGCCGGTCGTCCTTAATGCTTTTCAGACGGCCACTGAAAAGGTCACGCATGTTGAGCCAGTATTGTTCGTAAAGAGGACGATCCAGATGGAACTTTCTCTTGAAGACTTCCTTAACCTGCGGAGTGATTTTTGGGTTGAGCTCTCCCCACGGATAAGGGCTTCCCGGCGTCAGCGTAATAATGAAAAACGAGATGATGCTGATGAGGAAGAGCAGGACGACGCTGATCAGGAGACGTCGAAGGATGAAGGTTAGCATGGCGGAAAGTGAATTCGTCTCATTTGGGCAGCAGGTCCGCGTATTCCTGGCGGTAGAACCAGTCCATGTAGTATCCCCAGCCCGCTTTGGTCATCTCTACAGGGGTATTGATCCATCCGCCGCGGCGGTCCGGGCGCTGGATGCGATAGCTGTCTTTCCACATCACGGATGTTCCTTCAGGCACATAGAGGAACAAGTAGGGTTGGTCGCGATAGATCGTGCTCTGCATGAGGCCCGCGAGTGCAATGATCTTGTCGCGACTGTATTCCTCACGGATGTCTACGAGTAGCTTATCCACTTCGGGATTCTTGTAATTGACGACGTTGAGCTGTTCCGGATTGCTTTGGGAGGAGTGCCAGATTTGATATTGATCGTAATCGGGGCCGAGCGCCCAACCGAGCACCATCGCGTCGAAGCTTCCTTTGTTGATAAAGTTTTTCAAAAAGACAGCCCATTCGTAGAGCTCGATCTTCACTTCGATGCCAAGCTTCTTCAGATCGTCCTGGACAAGAGTGGCGATGTCGCGTCGGATTTCGTTGCCGTTGTTGGTGATTAGGGTGAAAGAAAATCGTTGGCCGTCCTTCTCGAGGATTCCGTCCTTCCCCGGCTTCCAGCCAGCCTCGGCGAGAAGCTGGCGCGCTTTCTCAGGGTCGTACACGAGCGGTTTGACGTTTGGGTTGAAGAACCACATCTTCGGCGTGAAGATCCCCGTACTCTGGACGCCGTGGCCGTAGAGAATATATTGGACCATTTCGGGGACATTGACGGCGTGGGCAAGCGCCCGGCGTACTTTTTCATCCTGGAAGATCTGGCGCCGCAGGTTCCAGCCGACGTAAGTATAGGAGCTGCTCGGTGAAGAAAAGAGATCGAATCGCTTGTCTTCCTCGAAGTGTCCGACAGCCCATGGATCGACGCTCCAGAAGTCTACTTGCCGCGTTTCAAAAGCCAGCCGGAGGGCGAGCTGGTCCGGAAGCACTCGAAAGACAATGGAATCCAGCCAGGGCCCCGGCGCGTCGAAGTAGTCCTGATTGCGGGTGACGCGGAGATATTCGTTCGTTTTCCACTCATCGAACCGGAACGGTCCCGTTCCCACGGGATTGCGATTGAAGTTCACTGCCCACCAGTCTGGCGGTTTGCCCTCGAGGATGTGAGCTGGCAGCATCCCTATCATCCAACTGCTCAGAGCAGGGGAGTAGGGTTTTCGGTAGATGACGCGGACGGTGTGGGCGTCCGGCATTTCGACGCGGAGAATGTAAAGAAAGTCCGGTTTGCGCGGGGACGCAGTGGCGTCGTCCATAATGGCCCGATAGGTGAACGCGACATCGCGCGACGTGAAGGGCTCGCCATCGTGCCAGCGGACGCCAGCCCTCAACGTAAAGACAACTTCCGGTTCCGCCAGAAATTGCTCGGTTTGCACAATTTCTGCGTGGGCCTTGAGCTCGGGTTTTGTCGAGAGGAAAGCTTCGAGTTTCCTGAGGAAGCCGTCCGGATCACCCGCCACCGTGACTTCAAACGCGGCGGATGATTCGATCCATTCCCGGACGATTTGGGAAGCGACAGACGTGGTGCGGAAGGCATCGAGGGTATCCTTTGCCTTGTCCTGCAAATCCACGCGGACGATGTGAAGAGGGACAATCGTTGAGGTGTCGAATAGGGAAACGATCTTTCGCGAATTATCCATGCCCGGCTCACTGAGCTCAAGAAGCAAGCGACTGTCACGAATGCTCACGGAGCTCAATTTCCATTCCTGCCAGCGAGAATTTTCGGCTTGTACCTTGAGCAGCGCGCTAAGAGCAGCGTTGGCATCCGAGAAGAAAACCGTCGTCGTTTGGCTGAGTGTAAAGGATTTCGCAAGGTCGGTGGTTATTTCGAGATTCTGATCGTACTTGAGCAGCCCGTTGAAGATAACGGCCTGCACCTCGCCTGCCGCGGCATCTGCCTGCTGGATGGGATTGAGGGTGGAGGGCTCGCCGAGTGTGCCGATCGACATCTCGTTTTTCTTTTTCGTCGAAAGTAAAGAGACGTTGACGAACGACACCGCGATCAGCGCCAGCAGCAACGTGGGAAGTCCATAGACAAATAAGCGAATCACCGTGGCGCAGGATAGCGAGACGTCCATTTGACGCAACGTAATGATTCCCGCGGGAGCGCTTTGGCTCGCGGGTGCGAGCTTTCTCCGTTCCGACGAAGAGAAGGCTTCCCGTCAATAAGGAGAATTCACCGGTTGTGCATGTCTCGCGCGTGTGCTTATCTGATTCGTTTGCACATGAACGTTGTTGTTGAATCCCAGCCGAATTGCCTGGTTACGCTGCGCGTCGAGCTGCCATCCGATCAGGTCTCCAAAGAGTGGTCGAATGTCACGCGCGATTTCCAGCGCCAGGCACGGATTCCCGGCTACCGCCCCGGCAAGGCCCCGCAAGCGCTCGTGGAAAGCCGCTTTGCAAAGGACATCAAAGAAGAGCTGACCTCCAAGCTTCTGCGCGAAAGTCTGAATGAAGCCATTCGGGAGAAAAATCTCCGCGTGCTTTCCGTCTCGCAGGTCGAAAATGTCGAAATCGCTGACGATCGGACCATGCGCTATCGCGCCACGGTTGTGACTGCTCCGGAATTCGAGCTGCCGGATTATTCCTTCATACCTGCTGAGATTGCCAAGGAGAGGATCACTGACGAAGGGGTCTTGCAATGGATCGATCAGCTTCGCGAACCGCATGCGACCTACACGCCGGTCGAGGGGCGCTCGCTCGCGATGGGCGACTATGCCGTGCTCACCTATGCGGCGACCTTCGATGGAACGCCCCTCGGCGAGGCTATTCCCGAAGCGCCCGCGCAGCTCCAGGGTCGCCGGAACGCTTGGATTCTCATGGACGACAGCACGCTCTTGCCGGGCTTTTGCCAAGCGATTGCAGGGATGAATGTCAATGAGGAACGGTCCTTTTCGCTTGATCTTCCCGCGGACTTTCTTTCTGGCTTGGGAGGTAAGAGACTCCATTATACGGTGTCCCTGCACGCCATTAATACAAAGATCCTCCCGGAATTCGATGACGCCCTTGCGGAGAAGATTGAGCCCGGCGCCACGGCGGACCAGCTCGCACAAAAGGTGCGTGAGCGCCTTGAAGGCCTCGCTGAGGTCCAGTTTCAAAATGCGAAGCGGCAGGTCGCTGTCGGATATCTGCTCGAAAAGGTGGACTGCGAACTTCCCGCTCCGGTCGTCGAGAAGGAGATGACGAGCATTCTTCGCGACATCGTCCGCGAGAATCAGGTTCGAGGAATCAGCGACGACGAAATCCGCAAGCACCAGGGCGAACTCATTGGCGCGGCACAGCAGGGCGCGAAGGACCGGGTACGCGGTAACTTCCTCCTTCTGCGCGTCGCCGAGAGGGAGAAGCTGGAAGTTTCCGAGCAGGACGTTTCCCGACGCGTAATAGAAATGGCTGCGCGCTATGAAATCCCCGTCGGCAAGCTTGTGAAAGACCTCAAGCGTCGCGACGGATTTGGTCCTTTGCGCGAGCAAATCCTCATTGGCAAGGCCCTTGATTTGCTGGCAGCGAATGTTACGGTGCGCGAACCCTCCAGCGCGCCAAACGCCATAGCATGAGTCTTATGAAGAATTCGTATCTTGTACCTACCGTCGTTGAGCAGACAAGCCGGGGAGAGCGCGCCTTCGACATTTATTCCCGCCTCCTGAAGGATCGCATCATTTTTATTGGCACGCCGGTCGATGATCACGTTGCGAATCTTGTGGTCGCGCAGATGCTGTTTCTGCAGATGGAAGATGCCAAGAAGGACATCAACATCTATATTAACTCACCGGGCGGTTCGGTCACGGCAGGCCTGGCGGTCTACGACACCATGCAGTTTGTCACCTGCGACGTGAACACGTATTGCATGGGCATCGCGGCGAGCATGGCTGCGATACTGCTGTGCGCGGGAACAAAGGGCAAGCGCTACGCGCTGCCTAACTCCGACATCATGATCCATCAGGTTTCGGGAGGCGCGCAGGGAGCGGCCAGCGACGTTGAAAGGCAAGTCGAGTTCATGTTCAAGCTCAAGAAGCGCTTGAACCAGATCCTTTCCTTGCATACGGGCAGGCCCGTTGAGCAGGTCACAAAGGACGCGGATCGCGATTACTACATGAGCGCCGAGGAGGCCAGGGAGTACGGACTCGTCGATGAAGTTGTGAAATCGCGTAAGGAGCTTAAAGAGCTTTCCGTTGAGAAGCCTTCAGAGTAGATTGTTCCCATGGCTCGGGCGAGCAATCTCACAATGTGCTCCTTTTGTGGCAAAAGCCACGCGGAGGTTCGCAAGCTCATCGCCGGACCCGGCGTTTACATCTGTGACAGTTGCATCACCGTCTGCAAAGGGATCCTTGATAAGGAGCTCAACGACGAAGCGCGCAAACAAAAGACCGCGATTCGCGTGCCGAAGCCCGCGGAAATCATGCGCGAGCTCGACCAGCACGTCATCGGCCAGCAAAAGGCCAAGAAGGTTCTTGCGGTGGCTGTTCACAATCATTACAAGCGCATCCTTCAGGACGGCGCAGGCTTTGACGCAACGGTACATCAACTCGGTCCGCTCGCCGACATCGAAATTGAGAAGAGCAATATCCTGCTGATCGGCCCCACCGGCTCGGGAAAGACGCTTCTGGCCCGTACCCTGGCACGCATCCTGGAGGTTCCGTTCTGCATCGCGGATGCGACCACGATTACGGAAGCGGGCTATGTCGGCGAGGATGTCGAGAATATTGTGCTGCGGCTTCTTCAGAATGCCGATTATGATGTCAAGCGCACCGAGATGGGCATCGTTTACATCGACGAAATCGACAAGATTGGACGCAAGACGGAGAATGTGAGTATCACTCGCGACGTCTCCGGAGAAGGCGTCCAGCAGGCGCTCTTGAAAATTCTCGAAGGGACAGTCTGCAATGTGCCTCCGCAGGGAGGTCGCAAGCATCCGCACCAGGAATACATTCAGGTGAACACTGAGAGGATTCTCTTCATATGCGGCGGGGCCTTTGTCGGCCTGGAGAAGATCGTTCAGCGCCGACTGGGCGGGAAGACGATGGGATTCCATGCTCGCGATCTTCGTGATTCTGATGCTGTGGCGCGCGACGCGATCCACTCGGTTGAACCCGAGGATTTGCTTAGTTTCGGGCTGATTCCGGAATTCATCGGTCGTCTGCCCGTTGTAAGCACCCTCGATGCGTTGTGTGAGGATGAACTGCTAATGATCCTCACCGATCCGAAGAACGCGATGGTCAAGCAATATGCAAAGCTCATGGCGATGGACGGCGTGGGATTGACCTTTACGAAGGATGCTCTTCGCGCTTTGGCAGCCGAGGCCGTGCGCAAGGGCACCGGCGCGCGCGCTCTGCGGGCGCTGCTCGAACGCATCATGCTGGATGTGATGTTCGATTCGCCGGGGCGAGACGATATCGCAGAGATCACCATCAATCGGGCGGTGGTCGAGGGCAAGCGCACCCCGCTGGTCCGCAAGCGGCAGGACAAGGACGCCGCGTAAAGGCATGCCGGGAAGAATTTCGGCGCCGCTTGGATTCGCCTATCTGTTTGAACGCTTTCCTTCCTTCAGCCAGACATTTTGCGTTCGCGAAGTCGAGGCCATGCACGGACGGGGACTCGAATTCCCCGTTTTTTCCATTCGCAAGCCTACCGGCGAGCCGGTGCAGGATTATTTTTCCGACATCGGGCCGGTCTATTTTCTTCCGGAGAAGTTCGACACGATTCTGGCTTCGGACACAAATTTTCGGCGATCGGCGCGCAGGGCGCTTGAGAGCTTGGGTGCGCTTTGGGGCAGCGAAGAACAGAAGCGGCGCATTTATGAAGCGCTCTGGCTGGGTCCGATGCTCAGAGAAGCAGGCATCAGGCATCTTCATGCGCACTTTGCCGGAATCGCGGCGCGGACGGCATTCTGGCTGAAGAGGCTTTTTGGTGTGGAATACAGCATCACTGCGCATGCCAACGACATCTTCCGCGACGAGCCTCCGGAGCGTCTGGCTCAGATCTTTCGCGCGGCAGCCGTGGTAGTGACGGTCAGTGAGTTCAGCCTTCGGTATCTGCGCACCAACCATCCCTCTCACGGCAACAAGTTTTACCGGGTCTTCAATGGCATTGAGGTAGACCGGTTTCAGACGAGCTCCTTTCCGGACGGCCGCCCCCTGATTCTTAGCGTGGGCAGGTACATTCCGAAGAAGGGCTTTTGCACGCTGGTGGAAGCTTGTTCACGCCTTGAGGGCAAGGATTTCGAATGCCAGATCATCGGCAATGGCCCGCTCGAAGAGAGCTTGAAGGAGCAGGCGGCTTTGCTTGGAGTCGGGCATCGCGTCTCCATTGCGGGTCCCAAAGCCGAGGGCGAAATCAAACGGCTGCTCGAACGCTCGCGGATGTTTGTGCTCTCCTGCACGAGAGCCGAAGATGGCGCGATGGACAATCTTCCGACAGTGATCATGGAGGCCATGGCGGCGGGTCTTCCGGTGGTCTCCACCGACGTGGCGGCGGTTTCCGAGATGATCGCGGACGGGGAAACCGGGTTCATAGTTTCCGAGCGAGATTCCGGTGCTTTGGCGCAAAAGATGGCTTGCCTGCTGGAGAATCCGGAGCTTGCGCGCGCTATGGGCATGAGGGGGCGCGAGCGGTGCCGCGAGCTGTTCGATTTGGATAGAACTTCCGCCGCCCTTTGTGAAATTCTCACAGAGCATGGCGCACTTCCAAGCCGCAGAGCGGACATTCACCCCTTTCGCCGAAGCGCCGCCTGATCTGCTTCCTGACGGTTGGCGAGGAACCGGTTCCCGGCCCCTTGAGATTGATGTGGGATGTCATAAGGGACGTTTCCTTGTCGAAATGGCGCGAAGGTATCCCTTCTCGAACTTTCTTGGCGTGGAGCGGCAGCAGGAGCGTGTCGAAAAGGCGCGAAAAAAGATCTCCCAGCTTGGACTAGGAAATGCAGCGGTTGTGCACGGTGACGGCCTGGAGGCCATCGGTCGACTGCCCGACGCGTGCGCGGAGTATGTTCACGTTCTCTTTCCGGATCCGTGGCCGAAGCGCCGCCACAAGGTCCGGCGGATGGTGCGGACGGAATTTTTGCGCGAGGTCTTGCGGATTCTCAAGTGCCGCGGAATTCTGCGGCTTGTCACCGACGACCCAGACTATGCCTGTGCGATGGAATTTCACGCCGCGAGTCTCGCTGAATTTCGATGCGCAATTGGCGACGGACGCAAATATCCGCCGACGGAATTTCAAATCAAATTCCTCGCGGATTCGCGTCCGGTCTACGGTCTGCTTCTCAGGCGGGTTAGAGCAAATGCCGAAAGAAATTTCCAAATGGCCGAGGCGAAATGGCCTGTCTGCCAGGAAGAGGCAAAGGCCAATGTCCATAGACCTTGGCCTTGTGCCTCTGACGCCGCAGAAAGGCCATTGCGCCCGGGCCGCCTCCCAAGCGATTCTTAAAGAATTGCTTGGGAAAGGGCTGGCGCGGCGAGGGGTCTCTGGCTGTGTTGCGTCGGCAGGTCAAGCCCTGGTGGGAAGAAAGGGTCCCACCCCTTTCTTGGGATTGACCTGCCCCCGCGCCTTGCCAGAGACCCTGAAGGGGATGATGGGGTCCCCTTCTCCCCATCAACGCTG
>JAXIPG010000268.1:0-6780 GCA_045403045.1 Terrimicrobiaceae bacterium | reverse complement strand
GCTGGGCATGCTTTCCAGCGCCGCAGTGCGGTTTGTCGGCGAACGCCTGATGCCATGGCATCGTCATGCCACCCACGCGCGATGAGAAAGTAAGAAGGAAGAATTAAGAAGTTACATGCTACCCATGCGCGATGAGTAACGGCTCCATTGACCTCAAGGACATCACGTTGGTTTTCGGCGAGGGAAGAGATTCCGTCACGGCACTGGAAAATTTGACTCTGGCCATTCGCCCGGGCGAGCTTCTTTCCGTTCTTGGACCTTCGGGCTGCGGCAAATCGAGTTTGATCAGCACGATTGCTGGTTTCCTGCCGCCGCGCTTCGGCGCGTTGCGCGTGGACGGTGAGCCAGGGGGAGAACCGGGTTCCCACCGTGGTGTCGTATTTCAGCAGCCGACGCTGTTTCCTTGGAAAACAGTGAGGCAAAACGTGGAATTCGGACTCAAGCTTCGTGGCGTGCCACGCCAGGAGCGCCGCGCCATCGTGGACCTGATGCTCTTCAAGGTCGGACTTTTTGAGTTCGACAAGCATTTCCCAGCCCAGCTCTCCGGTGGTATGCAGCAGCGCGTGGGCCTCGCGCGCGTGCTCGAACGACACCGACATTCGGCGACAAGGCAAGTCTCGTTTTGCCGCCCGCGCGCCGCTTTGCCATCTTTACCTGCATGGAAACCCCGGCTTGATCCGGCAAAATACGCCTGCCGCCGCAACGAAATTGGCGCGCCTCAGTCTGAGAGTTTCCAATTCTTCGGCTGCACAGAGTTGCGGACGAGAACAACTCGCCGTATCCTTCGGCATGTTCAAGGCTCTGCTCGGCGTCGCAGCATGGTGCAGCATGGCAGCCGGACTTCTCGCCTCCGGCGGAGGCGGAGGCTGCGGAGGAGGAGGAGGTGGCGGCGGCGGCTTTTGTGGATTCGGAGGAGATTCGGATTCCGCGTTCGAGCTCCCGAAGGTCGAAGAGGACGTTGCCGTGGGCGGTCTGACGATAAAGCTGGATCGCACGAAATGGGGATATTCGGTATTTGACGGCGTCCGGGATGGCCTGCTGGCACGCTTCGTCGGCGAGGATATCGAAGTGACGCTGCGCCGCATGGCGCCGCTGCCTCTTGCAGGACGCTCGCTCGTCGAAGCTCTATCGGCAAAGCAGGACGTTCTTTACGCCCGCGCCATCGCCACCTCAGGTGCCTTGCGTGGAGTCAAAGCGGCCTACGGCGTGCGACAGTCGTTTGCTCTCCGAGCGCAGAGCGCAGTTCGCTATTTCTTTGCCGTCTCTGATCGCGATTGGCTTTGCTTCGAAGCTCGGCCGACGGGTAAGGTTCCTCAGTGGCAGGATGCCAACGAGCTCATTCTCGGCGCAAAACCGGATCGCTCGCAAAGCTGAGACGGTGAGCGGCAACGTGATGCCGCCTTGATTCGCTCTCGTCGTCCTCGAAACCTTCATACCTTTTTTCCTTTCCCTGCGCCATGGACACGTTCGCTGCGCTGAAGACGATCAAGAAGAACGTTGCCAAACTTGTTGATGCCGAGATCTCTGCCACAGGTGGCCTGCTCCGCCTCGCCCCCTGCTGGGTCCCGCGCTTCTTCCTCCAGCCCGGCAGGCGCCTCAAGCTCCACCCCGATTCCCTCTACGCGTACGGGTTGAACCGCGGCGGCATCGATGAACGCTGGTTCGCGTCCACCACACCCGCCGCCAACGAAAATCGCACGCCCGACGAAGGTTTGAGCTACGTCGTCGTCGGCAAGAACCGCTTCACCTTCCGGCAGGCCGTGGCCGAATGCGGCGGCACCCTCATCGGCAGATCGATCTGGGCCAAATATAAGAAGTGGCCGGTTTACTCGAAGTTCTTTGACAACATGGGCCCCATCCCGCACCACATGCACCAGAACGCGGCGCAGGCCGCTTTGGTCGGCCAGGAGGGCAAGCCCGAGTCCTACTATTTCCCGGCGCAGCACAACAACGTCGGCAACAACTTCCCCTACACTTTCATGGGCTTTGAACCGGGCACCACGAAGGCGCAGGTTCGCAAATGTCTCGAGAACTGGAACAAGGGCGACAATGGCATCCTCGACCTGTCCAGAGCCTACCGCCTGAAGATCGGCTCAGGCTGGCTCATTAACCCCTGTATCCTTCATGCGCCGGGCTCATTCTGCACCTACGAGCCGCAGTGGGGTTCGGACGTCTTTGCAATGTATCAGAATCTGGTCGAAGGCCGCGAGTTTCCCTGGAGCCTCCTCGTGAAGGACATGCCCAAGGAGCATCACAAGGATCTCGATTTCATCGTGGATCAACTCGACTGGGGCAAGAATGTGGACCCGAAATTCAAGGAAAACCACTACCTCGAGCCCGTGCCCGTCGCCGATACCCGCAGCGAAGGCTACATGGACCGCTGGATCGTCTATGGCAAGGTGGACGGCGAACAGTTGTTCACCGCCAAAGAACTCACTGTAGAGGCCGGAGTGAAGGCGGCCATCAGGGACAACGGTGCCTATGGCCTTGTCTGCGTGCAAGGCACCGGCAAGATCAACCGCCAGCCGCTCAACAGCCCGAAGATCATCCGCTTCCACGAACTCACCGAAGACGAATACTTCATTACTGAAGATGGTGCGAAAGCAGGCATAACCTACGAGAACACCAGCGGGACTGAGCCGTTGGTCATCCTGCGGTACTTTGGTCCCGAGGTGAACCCCGATGCGCCCGAGATGGGCGCTTACAGGAAGAACCAGCCTGATTGAGCTCGGGAGACACGGCTCATCCATCGCGTCCCTATCTCATCATCAGCATTGTCTTTGCGCCGCTTTTCGGCTTTCGATATTCAACAGACTTTGTTTGCCCGGTCCCATGCTTCAAATAATTGCCCTCACACAGTTCGTCTTTCTGGCGCTTGGTTCGATGGGGGTCACTGTGCTCCTGAAGGCCTCCGGATATCCCCTCGGCTCGATGAAGGATTATCCGGCGCTCTCTCTATTTCTCATGCAAAACAGCGTCTGGCTCCTGCTGGTGCCGATCCTATGGAGCGCATACGCGTACGCATCGCAGAAGGTGCAACGGGGGTTTGTTTCAACGAAGTTTGCCATTCCTATCGGCATTGGACTCACCGTGTTGATATTCCTTACCTACGCTTGGGCGATTGTTGGACACTTTTGACCGGCGCAGGCATCGTGATTAAGATTCGCGAGGCCGTCGGCCGCTATGCAACTCCGCCGCCTTGTCGAGGGTCGCTCGAGTCTTCGCATACTACGCTGGGAGGGCGAGGTTCCACCCGAGCCGTAGATAGTCGGCTCACCAGGAGGTTCGCCCTCCCAATCGACTTTGCAAGTACGTGATTCCCTTCTTTCCCGCGTGCATCATCCTGGCCTGCAACCAGGTCGTAACGGTGCTGAGCAATCATCGAGATCCCGTCCTTCGAATCACGCCTGATCCAAATGGGACAAACTGCCGGTCATTAAGCGCGCAGAGAGATGGCTACGAACAATCCCTATCAAGCTTTCGTTGATGGCTTTGGCCGATTGCTGACCGAGGGTGAGGGATTCGGCTCGGCGGGGCTTGCGAAGCCCAATCGGCCATCGGTGGCGGCCGACGCGCCCACGGCACTGATCTTCGCGCCCCACCCGGACGACGAGGTCATCATTGGTGGGTTGCCGCTGCGATTGTTGCGCGAGTTAAAGATAAACGTCGTCAATGTGGCGGTCACATTGGGCAGCCTTGTAGATCGGCGGGCCGAACGCTGGCAGGAGCTTAAGAACTGCTGCGATTACATCGGCTTTGGTTTGGTGGCGCCCGGAGCAATGGGGCTGGAAGGAATAAACCCGGTAACACGGGAGCACGACCCGCAACGTTGGTCTGCGTCGGTCAAAGCGATCGCCGGCCTCCTGGCGGAGCACCGGCCTTCGATCATCTTCTTCCCGCACGACGACGACTGGAACAAAACCCACATTGGCGTCCATTATCTCGTGCTCGAGGCACTGAGCTCTTCGGATTTGGCTTGCCAGGTGGTCGAGACGGAATTCTGGGGCGCCATGGATGCGCCCAACTTGATGGTCGAGTCGAGTGCGGCGGATGTAGCCGATTTGGTGGCCGCGCTTTCGCTGCACGTGGGCGAGGTCGCGCGGAACGCCTACCACCTGCGTCTGCCGGCTTGGATGATAGATAACGTGCGCCGTGGGGCCGAACTGGTCGGCGGCCAAGGTGGAACGGCGCCACGCTTCACCTTTGCGACCCTGTACCGGCTTCGCCGTTGGGAAAACGGTCGCTTGCACGACGTACTCGAGCGTGGCCAAGTGCTCTCTAGCCAGGACGACCTGAGCAAACTTTTCCAACCACAACCCTAAACTGACGATGGAAGTAATTGTTCGATTCGGCGCCGAGCAGGCGGCGGAACTCGCTTCCCGGCTAATCGCAGCGCGGTTGCGGGCAAAACCGGACTTGGTATTGGGACTGGCCACCGGCCGCACGATGGAACGCGTCTATGACCGGCTGGTCGCTACGCGACGGAGCGAGGGCCTGGACTTCTCGCGGTGCCGCACCTTCAACCTGGATGAATACATTGGCGTCCCTGCCGAGGACGAACACTCCTATCGCTTTTACATGAATCATCACTTGTTTAGCCGAGTGAATATTGATCTTGCTAACACGCACGTCCCGGACGGCATGGCGGCCGATCTGCGCGCGGAGGCAGCCCACTACGAGCATCTCATTCGAGAGGCAGGCGGTATCGACGTGCAACTGTTGGGCATCGGCGAGGCGGGCCATATCGGCTTTAACGAACCTCTGTCGGCCCTAATGTCTCGCACTCGGGATAAGGCGCTCATGCCCCTAACGCGCCAGCAGAACGCCGTCATGTTCGGGGGCGATCCAGACAAAGTGCCGAAACGGGCCCTGACGATGGGCGTGGGCACCATCTTAGATGCGCGCGAGTTGTTGCTGTTGGCGACGGGTGGGGCCAAGGCGTCGATCCTGGCCAAGGCCGTGGAAGGGCCAATCACCGCCATGATCAGCGCCTCCGCCATTCAGTTGCACCCGAACTGTAAGGTGATTATCGATGAAGATGCAGCTCGGGAACTCAAGCAACGGGAATTCTACGATTGGATCTTTCAAAACGAGCCCGAGTGGCAGGAATTCCGAGCTTAGATTCAAGTCCGTCAGGCTGCTAGCGGATTCTCCCAGCGCAATCCAGAGAACCTCGCGAAGTCTCCGTCCGTCGAGCACAATGTCAGATTGTGCTCAATGGCAAGAGCCGCCAGATGCGCGTCGGGGATCAATTGGGAGGTGGCGCCAAGTAGAATCAGCGAGCCGAAAATCTCCGAATGACGTTCATGTGGAGATGGAATCCACACGTTTTCGACGGCCAGCCATTCACGGACCTGCCGCCAGAGATCCGGCACAGAGGATGGCTTGGGCACAGCGCGCGGATTGGAAAGAATGCGGAGAAAGGAAAGGAGACTTGGCCACGGAAGCCCCACTGGGCGATGTCCGTTGAGTTGACCATCCAGCCAGGCCCGAGCCGCCTGGTGTTGTGGCATCGATTTCGAATGCGCGTAGATGAGCAGGTTGGCATCCACCAAAATCACTTGAAGCGCTCCCCTTGCACGATTTCCAGAACCTCGGCGATATTGTCGAAACTGCCGGTCAGAGGCCGCCCGTGATCGACACACCGGGTTCGAAACGGCTTGCGAGGCCCTAGCGCCCTTCTCTCGGCGGCGAGGCCCCGGCGCAAGGCTTCGTTGACGGCTTCCTTCAAGCCCAGGCCGCGCTCTTTGCGCAGCCGATCCAGGGCCAGCGCGACATCCGGGTCAAGTGTCAGGGTCGTTCGCACGCATCAAAGCATAGATGCTTGATGTCTTGATGTCAACTTGGCCGCGGCAGCGTCGCGAAGCCCGTTGCGGTCGAGCGCGGGCTGAAGTTGAATTATCCAGCCGATCCGCCTCATCGTGTGGCCTTGGTTGGTCATTCGCAACGACTGGTCGTCGATGCCTTCCGGCTGGGAAACAGAAGAACGCAAAGTAAGCAAAGGGATTTCTACTTTGCGTTCTTTGCTGCCTTCTGTGTAAGTCTCACGAGCCTTTTACTGGAAAAGCCGCCATTGTTCATCACAAGTCTGACAGGCTGCTTTTGCATGACCTGCGCTTATGCCATGGTTTGCAGCATGACTCGGACGCAAACCCGGACGGCTGATGCCGCGCAGAAATTGAGACGCAAACTGGGGGACGAAGCCGTCGTTACCGAGGAGCGTCGTCTCGAGGAGCTCAGCGGTGACAAATGGTTCGCGCACCGCCGTCCCGATCTCGGTGTCTTTCCAAGGAGCAGCGAGGAGGTTGCCGAGGTGATGAAAGCGGCATCTGAGTATCGGCTGCCTGTGACGATGCGGGGCGCCGGCTACGGTTACGTGGGCGGCTGCGTCCCTGCGAAGGGCGGAATCGTGCTGGCCATGGAACGAATGAACCACATCAAGGAGATCAATGGCGCGGACTTTGTCGCGGTGGTCGAGCCAGGCGTGATTACCGGAGACCTTCATTCTGCAGCGCGAACAAAGGGCCTCTATTATCCGCCGGACCCTGCGAGCCTCAAGAACTGCAGCATCGGCGGCAACATCGCCACCAACGCAGGGGGACCGCGCTGCTTGAAGTATGGCGTAACGAGGCACTACGTGCTTGGCCTCGAAGTGGTGCTGGCGAACGGCGCGATCGTTCGCTGCGGAGGCCGTACGCACAAAAACAAGACCGGCTTCGACCTTGTCGGGCTTTTTGTAGGTTCTGAGGGACTGCTCGGCGTCGTGACGGAGGCGACTTT
>JAXIPG010000155.1:0-13221 GCA_045403045.1 Terrimicrobiaceae bacterium | reverse complement strand
CCCTGCCTTCCCACTGCGGGGTGATAATCTTTGAAGTGGAAGTGCCAGACCCTCTGGCCGTATTTGCGCAGGCCCTCCAGGGGATCGCCGCCGCCAAAGCGGTAGTGACCGCAGTCGAACACGAGACCGAGAATGCGCGGGTCGGTTAGCGACATCAGCTTTTCGATCTCAGCCGGGGTCTCCACGTAACCTGCGCAGTGATGGTGAAACGCGGTGCGCAGGCCGGTGTCCCTCTTGACAGCGTCAGCAACTTTCGTCGCACCTTCGGCGAAAATCTGCCACTCAGCGTCGCTCAGACCCATTTCGGGAGTTACACGCCCGGCATTCTTCGTGCGCTCCGGGATTTTGCCGTTTTCGTCGGCAAGAACGATGAAAGGGAGACTGCCCTCTACTGCGGCCAGCAAGCGCGCGGTGCGCACAGCTACTTCGATGCCTGCCTGGTGGGCAGACGGGTCTTTAAGAGACACCGGCACGAAAGCTCCCAGCAGCACGAGATTTCGTCCGTGGATTTCCTGCGCCAGCTTCTGCGGGTCGGTGGGCATAAACCCCCAGTCCCCCAACTCGGTGCCCGCATAGCCCGTCTCAGCGATTTCGTTCAGGACCTGGACATAGTCGGGCGCTTCCCCTTCCAGGTCGAACTCGAGTGCGCCCCAAGAGCAAGGAGCATTTGCTATTTTGATCATATCCAATGAAACTCTCTCATCGCTTGTGGTGGGGTCTGGACGCTTCCACGACCGGTTCGAGGACACGCGTTCTTGGACGGATGATCGGTGTTCATGGCATGTGAGGTCAAGCCAAAGCATTCGGCGCTGCACTTCCGAACAGCAACAATTGGAATTGTCCGCAGTTCATGCGCCGAATACAAGAAAAGTTGCGCGGCTTGTTTCCGGTCTGTTTTTTGAAAATCCTATGAAGAGTTTTAGCTCGATTGCTCGCTTGGTAGCGCCTTCGGCTCTCGCTCTTGCCCTGCTGCTCAGTGGATGCGCGAGCATCGGTGAGTCGCTGCGGCTGGATCGTACGGTGCTGGTGAAATTACCGCTAAAAGATCCGATCGCCAAGGGCAGCGGAGACGGATGGCAGTTCCGACACGTGTTAGAGGCTCCCAGGGATGATCAGCGGCGCGGCCAGTGGTACGTCGCCTGGAACAACGAGAAACCGCTGCGCACAGGACGATTCTCCGCATATTGGAACAGTCTCTTCTCACGTGCACCTGAAATCGCCGAGGCTGCCCGCAATGCTTTCGGTGAATACCCTGTCCTCATCGAACCGAATCGTACCTTCGTCAGCATCACATCCAAGCAACCACCGGAACCGAAACCCGGGCAGCCGGTCGTTTCGGAATACGGGTGGGGCGTGCGCCTCGTGATTAGCAAGTTGCCGATGAAAGTCTGGTCAGACGATCGGAAACGCGATCCCGAGCACCGGGGACAGTTCGTGATCGATCCGATGTGGTATCTCGACGATCAACACTCGCAGCTTGCCAAAGCGCGCCAGCGCTTTTCCAAGCCAGGTGACGGTATCACTATTGGACACCTGGATAACGGGCTCGACGGCCGGCACTCAGCGGCTCCCATGTATCTTGTCCGCAACCATTGGCGAGCCAATGCTGTGGGCCTGCTCGAGTACGCGCAGAAGAAGAGCACAGGTGAAGAAACGGAACCTCCCGTTGCGCCGGAACTCACAGGGGCGACACACGGGTTGGGTACGGTGGGTATCCTCGCCGGAGGCTGGGTTGCGCTAGACGAAGAGAAAGTGCCCGGCGGTCGCATCAAGGGCTACTACGGCTGGCTCGGTGGCGCACCCTACTCCAGAGTCGTCCCAGTGCGCGTCGCGCCGTGGGTATTTTCCGTGAGCACTGGCGAACTCGCGTATGCGATAGACTATGCAAGCCGCGTGAAAGGCTGCGACGTCATCACCATGAGCCATGGCGGGGCGCCGACGCAGGCATGGGTGGACGCCATCAACGCGGCATACGAGCGAGGAACGGCGATGTTTGCCGCCGAGAGCGACTTCTTTTCGATTATTCCGGAGCCTTTCCGACCGAAAGGAATTTTGGTTCCTGCGAGTCCCGTCTATCCTGCCGGCTTTCGGCGTGTGATTGGAGTGACCGGTGTCACCGCCGATAAGCGGAGCTACGCACGCAACACCGTGGAGCGTCTGCTGAGCGCACCGCAGGATTTCCTAAAATGGGCGTTCCGCGGCAGTTACGGTTCCGATGGCACGAGCACTGTACTCTTCCGACCCAGTCGCAAGCCGGATCCGAGTCAGGTCTGGCGACAGGGGCAACTTCGCCCGCACCCCATTGCTGCGTATTCACCTAACGTCCCGTGGCTCAGCGTGCGGGGCGAAAAGGGCATACGTATCGCCGACGGCGTGGACCTCGACGGAGCCGGCACCTCTGCATCCACGCCGCAAGTGGCTGCAGCAGCGGCACTGTGGTTGCAAAAGCACCGGCATGAATTCTCTGCAAAGGAATGGCACGAATGGGAAAAGCCTGAGGCCGTATACTACGCGTTGCTCAAAACCGCCGATCGTCACGGGAAAACCCGACCCGACCCGTATCTCGGCAGCGGGCTTCTACGCGCGGACGAAGCCCTCAACATCAGCTACGCGCAAATCAAGACGGCGAGAAGGCCAAAAGGGTGGATCAATGCCGATGACGTCCCAGCTGGCAGTCTCTGGTTCGAACCCGCACCCAACGACTACTTCGACGGTGCGCGCAGCTTCCTGGGTCTTCTGGGACTGCACACAGTTCGGCACGTCGATGCGACCGACCGCGCGAAACTCAAGCAGCGGCCTAGGGCTAACGAAACCCGCAGCGCGGCGCTTCAGCGGCTCTATTACAACATGATGCTCCTGCGCGAATGGCACGGCGGCGACATTCCGCAAAAGGGTATGCACGAGCAGATGTATTGGGAACGTGCGGGACGAATGGCGGCAAATTTTGAGAGTAATGCAGCGAACACACGCCATGAAACGCCATCCCGCTCGCGCGCAGACCTCCGGGCGCGGAAGGGAATCTCTTCGCGCTTCTAGACTAACAGCCTGCAATCGTTCGACCCCTCGCCTTTCTCTCATGAGCGAAACTTTTTGAAATGTCCGTTTTGATGCGCTCTACAGAGAGATTTCCTGCGCTGCGCTGGCCTAGCAGCGCATACGGGATTCGAACCCGTGTGTTTTACAGAGGAGAATTGACTAAAAGTGCCTCCGGTGACAAATTGGTGACAACTTCCAAATGAAAACGCCACCGAACACCAAAGGGGGAGCCGTTGAGGTCATCGAATCAAAAGGGGTGAAAATCCCCATTTACGCCGGACTCCACCACGGCAAGGAAAGTTTCGTGATTGCCTTCTACGCCGAGGGCAAGCGCAAACGCGAGAGGGCCGGAACGCTCGAAGAGGCACGCTCGCAGGCCAAGGCGAAGATCAAAGAACTCACCGCAGGAACCGCCCATGTTGGCACGTTTACACCCCACCAGATCGCCGCCGTCATCGATGCGGTGGATCTCCTCAAAGGTGTAGGCGTTTCTCTCTCACAAGTGGCGCGTGAATACGTCGAAGCATTCAAGATTCTTCGCAGGCAACCTTTGATCGCGGAAGCCGCAAAGCACTATGCCGCCTATTTGGAGCGCCAGAGGACCATGCACGCCGTGAAGTTTCCCGCGGTAGTGGACGAGTTCTTGAAGGCAATCGAGACAACAGGACGTTCCGCCCGATATATCGAGGATTGCACGAGCCGCCTTTCCCGCGCGGCCAAGGCATTTCGTGGATACCTCCAGAGGATCACAAGCTCAGATATTGAAGCGTGGCTCGATTCCATAAAAGCCGCTGGTCGCACGCGCAACAACTATCGGGCCACGCTCTGCACCCTGTTCTCGTTCGCTCGCTCCCGTGGATACCTTCCGCGCAATGAGCGCACGGAAGCCGAGATGACCATGAAAGCATCCGACCGCGGCGGCGAGATTGGCGTTTACACCCCGAAAGAACTTTCCGTCATGCTGACCGGCATCGAGGCAAAATTCCTCCCGCTTGTGGCGCTTGGCGCGTTCGCGGGACTACGAACCGCCGAGATCCACCGTCTTGAATGGCAGGACATCGATCTTCACGGCGAGAACATCGTCGTGGGCAAGCACAAGGCAAAGACCGGACAACGGCGCATCGTGCCGATTCTTCCAGCCTTGAAGGCATGGCTCGAGCCACACGCCAAGGCGACCGGACCAATCATCCCGCAGTATTCTGGCGATGCTCCCTTGCTCCGCGCCTTCCGGCAGGCTCTGAAGCCCCTGAGAGTCGAGATGGTCCACAACGGGCTCCGTCACTCCTTCGCAAGCTACCGTCTCGCTACCGTTCAGAGCGCCGACCAAGTAGGGCTTGAATTGGGCAACTCTCCTCGGAAACTCTTCCAGAATTACCACGAGCTCGTCACGCCGGCACAGGGGCACAAATGGTTTTCCGTCATGCCGGAACAGCCGGGGAAGGTTGTTCCGATCATCGCCGCTTAATCAAAGCGACAATTTCTTTGAGATGGTCGATGGCAATCGCTGCCAATTTTTCAGCCTCGTTGTGCTGACCGGCTAAGACCATCTTTCGAAGTTTGCTTAGACTCATGATTCAACTCGATGCCGGAAGGCGAGGCGAAAACGGCGTTCTACAACGCGCGTCGCGCGGAACGCATGCAATTCATCAACCGAGCCAAGTAGTACTCCCTTAAGTTTAAAGCCTTCTCAGGGTAAATTTGCTACCTGCCATGCTTACAGCGCATACGGGATTCGAACCCGTGTACCGGCCTTGAGAGGGCCGTGTCCTAGGCCTCTAGACGAATGCGCCTTGAAGAAGGCGGCAATCTAAACCACAAGTTGGAGCTGACAAGCGACAAGTGAGGGTCTACCTGCGAAACATGGAATTGACCCTCTACATCAAACCATGGTGCCCATGGTGCGTCGAAGCCGTCGCCTGGCTTGAGAAGCAAGGCTATCAATTCAACAAGATCGATGTGCTCTCCGATCCCATCGCCTATGAGCGTATGCGCCGCATCTCAAGGCAATCACTCACTCCGACGCTGGAGACTCCGGACGGCCTGGTCCTGCCCGATTTTGATGTCGCACAGCTTGAGAAGTTTATGCTAAAGAACGCTCTTCTACCTTGATCATCTCTCATCTGCTTTTGATCCTAGGAGCGGCCGTTCTTAGCGCAGGCCTGCGCTCCTTTCAGAATCCGCTGCTCTTCCGGCTGGGCACGTTGGGCATCGTCGCAACGTCGTTCCTCGCTGGTTTGCTGCTCGGTGGCAGCGTCGCTCTCGGAGTCGTCCTGGCCGCAAGCTGGCTCCTGCTGCCCTGGCTGGAGATCCTTACGAAAGTGCGCCGCCTGCGCCTTCCCATCGAGCGGAGGCTCGAGCCACGGACTCCCCCCACCCGCAGCTCGTTTCCCGGCTTTCAGGAAATGACTGAGGAAATCGAAAGCCGAGGCTTCGTGCACCTGGAGGATATCGGTTGGGATTACGAGGAAAACCGCCACTTCTATCGCGTCTTCCACGAACCACAGTGCAGAACCCAGGCGAGCATTTGCCTCTCAGAGCAGCAAGACATGGCTTTCCACTACCTGACGATCACATCGCGCACCAAGGATGGGCGCGTTCTCATGACGTGGAATTACCCGTTCTCCTATGGCCTGAAATTGCAGCCGCACCTTTCCACAAACCGATTCCTCGGCCAAGGACCCTTTGCAGAAATGCACGCCGCACATGAAAAGTTCTTGCGGTCCCACGACGTGAGTCCCGCCCTGCTCCTGGATCCTTCTCCAGAGGAAACCATCCGCACCATGCAAAACGAGATGCGCGCCCAGATTTCTCACAACATTGCCCTCGGCTTGCTGGTTCAAGACGGCGATCACTTCATCCGCTACACCATGCGGGGAATGTTCTATCTTTGGTTTCAATTCCTGCGCGACCTTGTTTGGCTTTCGTGATCTTAGAGCAAACGCCGAGAAGAAGTCTTCCGAATGATCGAGGCGAATCTTCCTCACAGAAACTCAAGTAATGTTGCCAATAAACTCAAATGGAAATATATGTAAGCAGCTTTTATTCAGTTTTATAGACAAGCTTACTATCTTACTTTCGTAAATATATTTTGCATTAGTTTTGGTATCCGTGGACGCTCTCCGGGCTGGAAGCCATAGGTGCGCCAGTCTTCGTGCCAGGCGGTATCGTCGAAAAGGATTGTTCGACCCGTCCGCCCAGTTCCTTCAATCGCGTGGCAAGAATGCGCTCGGTGTCGCACTGAGGAAGAATGAGAGCGTCCGGATACGGAGTATCCACGTGGTCGCCCGGCGTCATGCGGAGGAGGTGTGTTTTCCGCGACAGAGCCGCCCTGCCTTGACGTGAAGCGATTCGTGCGGGATGGGCTCAATAACACCCATGGCCGAAAGCACCTCCTGGGCCGCGCTCCAGATGCCCAACGCCTTCGATTTGTCGGACGGAAAGGGAAGTTTGTCAATGAGGCAGCCATTCCAATCCATGCCGATGCATTCGATTGCCATAGACAACCCCACCGGCCCGGCGCCTACGATCAATACCTCGGTATCACTCACCGTTCAAAACCGTCATAAGAAACGGTCAAATCCGGATTCTTGGAGCAGCTATCTCTGCGAACTTGCGGGAGCGACCGTGATCGCACCCCGCTCCGCCGGGCGCGGGTTAAATGGCTGCACACCGGACGGCGAGTTGCGGAGTCGCCTGGGACGAAGGGCTTTCTCTGGAGACAGAGCACCTCGTTCGGAAAGAAATTCCGACAACGACGCAGCGACTTCGCGCGTGGTCCGAATCGTGTCGAATGTGAGTCCCGAGCGTGTGCCCTCGAAGAGATTTCCCGCGGCGAAAAGGGCGGTGACCCCGGTCACGAAATAGGCCGCCGTGCCAATCGCGCCTGGCGTCGCATTCGAGCCTCCCGTCGTCTCGATCAGCAGAATTGGCCGTGGCGTCGTTTTTGAAAGATCGTAAACCACCACACTCATATCGAGTCTGGTCCCTCCTGCGCCGAATCCGACAACCGACCTCAGCAAGCGGCTGCCTTGGTTAACCTTGTCGAACCTTCCCGTGATCAGCCAGTAATTTTCTCGGGGCAACGGCGCGGTCGCGGCCACAGCCTGGGCAGGCGAGACGTGTCTGGAAAGGCGCTGCACCAGGTTGCGGGTGAATTTCTCCTGTAGTTCGTATTTGAAAGTCTGGAGCTTGGCTCCGCTGCGATCAGCACGCAGACCGGGATCATTAAAGGTCGGAGGCTTGACGAGGATTTTCGCCGGCGCCTTTGTCGGCGGACTCACCGTGAGAAGTTCGATCTTTTTGACACTCACCGATGCACACGAACAAAACAGAGAGCACAGAAGGAGAAAGAACAGGCGGCAACGCATCCAGAAAGATCCTAGGCTTCACCGAGCAAAACAATCATTTTCTGGTTGCGATTTCGCCAGCTGCCGTTTTCTTCGGGGCGGGTACCTCTATTGGAAACGGCCCAAATTTCATGGTCGAGAACATCACTAAGCAGGTTGCCGTCCGCACGCCGAGTTTCTTCGGCTACCCCACCCGCTATGCTCTGACGATTCCCATTCCAATCTTCGTGATGGTTTCACTCCCGTTTTTTTTGAAACGGAGGATCTTGTGATGTTCACCGGTCTCGTTGAAGAGGTCGGCGAATGCCTGTGGCTGCGGCGCACTGCGAATGCGATTCATCTCGCCCTGGTGGGGCCAAAAATGTCGCATGAGATCCACACTGGCGAGAGCGTTGCGGTGAACGGCGCTTGTCTCACAGTCGCTTCTCAGAGCGAGGAACACCTTGATTTCAATCTTCTTGAGGAAACTCTCCTGCGCACGAACCTCTGCGACTTGCAGCCAGGCTCCAAAGTCAACCTCGAGCGTGCATTGCAAGCCGACGGGCGCCTTGGCGGGCACTTCGTTCAAGGGCATGTGGATTGCATGGCGGGATTGCTTGGCCACGAGGAGCACAAGGGCGATTTGAAACTTGAGTTTGAGCTGCCGACCCAATTTTCACATTACGTGGCATGGAAGGGTTCAATCTGCGTGAATGGAGTGAGCCTCACAGTGGCCGAACTCACCGAAAAATCTTTTGCCGTCTGGATTATCCCTCACACGCGGCGCGCAACGAATCTGGGGAAGCTGGTTAAAGGGAGCAAGGTTAACCTGGAATTTGATATTCTGGCTAAATATGCAGAGCGCATCTTGGCCAAGGTCCACTGACGGCAAGCCTCTGTCATGATGACAATCCTGCAACACCAGGCCTGCTTGAGTTTCGCGAGCTTGATCTGCCCGACCGACTCGGCGATATATTTGAAAGCGTCGGGCCGGCGAATCTTTTCGCGTCTGAGGGTCTTGACCGAGAAAAGGAGTTCTTATGCCAGCAAAATTGAAAGTGCGTCCCGCGGAAGGCGAGGCCTTTGAGGTTGAAGTCGGCAATACGGCCACCATCGGGCGGAGCCGCGACAACACAGTCAGCCTGCACACCAACCCGCACGTCTCGCGCCAGCACGCGGTCATCCGCTGCTACAATGCTTACCAGTTCCAGATTATGGACCTTGGCAGCCGCAACGGCACGTTTGTGAACGGCCGGCGCGTCATCACCCCCACTGTTCTTACGGACGGAGCGGTCATCCGCATCACCAACAACGAACTCATCTTCGAACAATCCGAACAATCCTCGCAGGACGCGACTTACGATGTTACGATCGCGTCGGGAACTGACACTGCGCACAACCAGAACGCGATCGTCGCCGTAATGGTCTGCGACATACGCGGCTTCTCCACGATGGCGGAGATCCTCCCAGAGGATGAGCTCGCGCGCACGCTCGGCCAATGGTTTCGGGATGCGGGAAACATCGTCCATGAGGCAGGCGGAACGATCGACAAATTCATTGGCGACGCCGTCCTTGCCTATTGGACGCGCGAGGCGCAGGATGGTCGTGAATCGCGAGGCGCTCTGGACAGCGCCCTTAGGCTCTTGAAAACCGCTGCCGGACGCCGCTGGATGATGCCTGAGGAAAAGCCCTTCAAAATTGCCATCGCGCTCCATCATGGAGTCGTAACCTGCGGAAACATGGGACTCGTTGCCCAGCGCGACGCGACCATCATTGGTGACACCGTGAACACGGTCTTCCGGATCGAAAGCGTCATGAAGCAACTCGACCAGAAACTCGCAGCATCCCAGGATTTTCTAAGCACTCTTCCCAATTCGGGCATCGACTTCAACGATCTGGGAGAGCACCGACTGAAAGGAAAATACCAGCCCGTGCGCCTGTTCGGAATGGCTTAGAGCAAATCTCTTCCAGAATTTGCTTTATCCTCTCTCTTTGCCGCGAAGCGCTAACCACGCCGCCCAATATGCGCCGGCTGCCCAAGCCGCAAGGGTCCCAAGCCCCAACCATGCCGGTTTCGCGTTCGCATAAACCTGTCCATTCTTTAGAGACTTGTCGCGGTTGAGATTCGAGAACGCTGACGGATAGTCCACGCGCATCGAACCGCTGATTTTCTTCTGCCAGAACAGGCTTATGTCCATCACGCTCTGGACTGCCGCGCTGGGCATCAGCCTGGAAACGAAATACGGTCCAGCCTTCATGTCCCCTGCCGGTGGCATGAAGCCCGAGAAAAGAATTTGTGGAATCAATACGAGAGGAACGATCATGACCGCTTGGAGAACAGACTTCGCCCACGCGGAGATTGCCAGTCCAATGCCAACCGCAGCGCACGCGGCCAGTACTAATCCCGGAAGCTGCCATCCGACGGCGCCACCGATGCCGCCGGTGCAAAGCTGCATCACGCCGTAAAGCAGCAAGCTTTGGACCACGGTGATGCGGGCAAGGGAGAGGAACTTTGCAAGCAAGTACCCGTGTCGTCCAAGCCCAATCAAACGCTCTCGGCGGAACATGGGAAGTTCCTTGACGATCTCCTGGGCCGCGTTTCCGCAGCCGAACCATAGTGTCGCAATGTATGCAAAAAAGAGAACCAGCGGACGCTCCTTGCTCACCCAGGTAACAAGCAACCCAATAAACACCGGTTGGCCGAGCACCAGCAGGAGATTCTTCCAGTCCGCACGAAAGATCGCCCACTGGCGCAAGAGGAGAATGGGCAATGCTGCGCTGCGCTTGTGCCGTTGCGGAAGGACGCGGGCCGTTTCCAGTGGAAGAGGGCCTTCCCGATGCGCGGGCCAGTCGGCGGCCGGTTGGCCAGAGAGGCTGTCATAAAGCAGCGTCAGCCGTTCGACGCCGAAGTACTCCAAAGCATTTGCCGGCTCTCCGAAGAAGACCAGGCGCCCGCCGCACATGACAGCCAGACGGTCAAAAAGAAAGGCATTACCCATGACATGCGTGGTGCAAAGAATAGTGCATCCTGTCACGGCGAGATGCCGAAGGGATTCCATGAGCCTAAATTCCGCAGCCGGATCCAGTCCGGAGGTCGGTTCATCCAAAAACATCAGCCGTGGACGGCACAGCAATTCGGCGCCAACGCTGACGCGCTTCCGTTGTCCGCCAGAGAGCTTCCCTACTGGCGTCCGCGCCCGCTCTTCAAGCCCCAGCAGGCGCATGGTATGCCACACCAGCTTGCGCATCTCCGCCGCCGGCGTTCCCCGCGGCAACCGGAGCCGGGCGCTGAAGAAGAGCGCCTGCTCGATCGAAAGCTCCAGGGGAACAATATCGTCCTGCGGGACATACCCGAGTTCCTCCCTCAACGCTTCGTAGTTGGCATACAAGTCGGCTCCGTCGATCATCACCGAACCCGAGTCCGCCGGCCGCAAGGCGCAGAGCGCATCGAGCAGTGTGGACTTGCCTGCCCCACTCGGTCCGATCACGCCGACAAACTGACATGGTGTAACGCTCAGGGAGACACCCGAAAGAATCGAGACGCCCAAAGCGGATTTTTTAAGTTCGCGTGCATCAAGCCGTGCGCCGGTGGTTCCGGCCGTCTCTTGCAGGAAGCGCCCGTCGAAGCGAAGGCTAAATGGACCGATGCGCAGCAGGTCTCCAAAAACCAGCTCTTCTGCCCTAAATAATCGTCCATTCAAGAACGAACCACTGCGACTGCCTAGATCCTCCACGCGCCAGCCGGATTCTGTTCGGCGCAAGACAGCGTGCCGTCGTGAGACCGAGGCGTCCGGCAGGATCGCGCCGGCATCGACGCCCCTCCCAAGAATCAGGCCGTCGCGCAGAGCAATCGGCGCGAGCCCGGATGTGGCCAGCGTTCCGCTGCTCAAGGCAGCACCGCCCAAACTTCCACCACGCGGTTCTTATCGAGATCCTTGGCGTCGAACATGTCGGAACTTCCCATCCCCACCGCGTGAGTGACGTTCATGATAGCGCCGCGATCCTTCAGGGTCTTGACGACGCTGTCAGCCCGCTGCAACGAGATGGCGAGGTTCTTTTTCTCGTCGCCCTTCTTATCCGCAAAACCCAGGACGACAAAGACCACGGTAGGGTCCTCCGCAAATTTTTGAATTTGCGGTAGCTTGAGCTTCTCCTCAAGAGCGGCCACTTCCGCCGGACCAACGGCTACCTTGCCCGTGCTAAATGGTATGGTGACAATCTTTCCCATCCCGCGAGCCCGCTCGACCTGCACATAGAGTTTGTCCTTTTCCTCAGGAGTAAGCCTTGGCATCACATCAATGCGGGCAAGCACCTCTGCCTTGACGAGCCGGTTTTCAGCGTCTGCGGCGTCCATGTTTACTTCGGCGGGCGCTTCAACGTCTCCGGCAGGTTCCGATTCGCCAACCGACGGAGAGGAGGTCGAAGGTTCCTCCAGTTGGTCTTTATAGCCTTCGTCCGGTGTCGGAGTCGGCGCCGGTATCGGAGGTGGCGTTGCGTTCTCCAAGGGCGGAGGACGCTCGCACGCAGCCAAGCCACAGGAAACGAGAACTAGCAATGTCTTGCGCATGGTCGGGCAGCAATCGATTCGCGTAGGACTTTGTGGTTTCGCGGCATCGATGTCAACTCGCCCGGAACGCAATGAGTCACTCCTTGCGCACCGCCAGCATCTCGGCTGCAACGCTACTAATGGCGATTTCCTCCGGATCAGGTCCATCGACGGGGGGCTGACGGGACGGGTTCGCTCGACGCGTCGCAAGAGCTCTCTATTGTTCCATGGGAAGCGTGGCGGCGTTCGCCGGAGCCGTTCCGAACGCGCGATCCAGCGATGCGCGCAGCTCGGGCAACAGTGCCTGGCGGTCAACTGCCGCCAGGACTTGACGCGCTTCGTCGCCCCGTCCGCAAGCTGAAAGAACGAGCGCGTAGTAAGCCGCACAATCGCTCCCAAGGAGCTCCAAATCCTCTCGTGAATCGAGGAGGTCCGCGCCTTTCTCAGGGTCGCCTTGCAAATACAGACCGAACGCATAGAGGGCGGCATTTCCCAAAACTTGAGGATCATTCTCGTAAAGCTCTTTGGCTAGACCCCCGGCACGTTCAATCTGGCGTCCGGTTGCCATCAGCAAACTCGCCACATTGAATTTTGCCGCCCGATCATTGGGATTTTCCTTCAAGACAAGTTCCATCATGCGAAGCATACCGCCCGCGTTCCGTTCCTGCCAGTAGGCCTGATAAAGTTCCCTCCGAGCGGATAGCTGGCGGGGGTCCTTCTCCGCGATCACCCATAGCACTTGGCGCACATCCCTCTTGTCATCTCTTGCCATGGCCAGCAGAGGAACCAGCTGCTCGGGCTGCTTTTCCGCCGCCGCCACCGCGAGCTTCCACGTTTGCTCCGATTTCTTCAGGTTCCCTTGCCCCGCCTGCGCTCGTGCCAGGAAGGCAAGGCGCAACGGATCGAGTTCTCGCCAGGCGCTCGAGCGTGTGAGAGACTCGAGATCGTTCCAACGATCGAGCGCACTGTAGCAATGCGCCAGCAGTGCGCTAATCGTCGGATCGTCTTGTATGCTTTTTGGTGCGCTCTCCAGCCAAGCGGCAGCTATCTGTGGGCTCATCGCGATGACTTTCCATTTCCCGAGCTCGAGTGCAAACTGTGGATTCTCAAATGCGCGCTTCTCAAGATCCGAAAGCCAGCTGTCATACGCGGAAGACTTCGCGGCGAATAACACCTGGAGCCGCAGCATCCGGTCGGAGAATTCGACTGACGGCGTTTCGGAGGCGCGCCCGGACCATGAAAGCGCCGCGGGAAGATCTTGTCGGCGCAGCGCATCCTTTGTTAGGGCGCGAAGAGCGATTACTCCAAACTCCT
>JAXIPG010000249.1:0-3468 GCA_045403045.1 Terrimicrobiaceae bacterium | reverse complement strand
AGCAGTCGGCTCTGCAAAAGTCGTGATGCCATTTCGGTTCTGCTCAACAGCTCTCTCGAGACGCGCCTTGACGACCCGATAGTATGCCGCGAAATCCAGCACCCGATATGGCTCCGGCCGAAAATCCACTCCGGGCGGGATGACATACATCGACTCTGGCAGGACTCCTTGAATACTGGCCAAAAGCTCGGAGTAAAGCGATAGCTGCAGGATCGTCGCCGCCTTTGTTTCACAGGCGAGCTTGCAGTCGTAAACTTCGTAAGACCAGCTGCCGAGCTTGCTCGCTCTCTCGACTCTACGCAGCACGTCCGACCGCCCGAACCATCGCCCGCTCGCGAGGGTAGCCTGGGCGATTGCCTCAACGCCGCTTTCCATCGCTGCGCGCGTTTCCGCCAGGGCTCTCTCGGAGTCATCGATATCCCGCAGGTTGAGAATGGACACTCCCTGGGCCTCCAGATGTGCGAGATAGGCATTTTCATGCGCCATGCCGCGCTCCTGAAGCACCCGGGCATCAGGGGAATGCCAAGCCGGCGCAGATCTTGCCCCAACCGACACAGCCAGATCCAGCGATGTCAGATGATGGCACGCCAGATGATTGCTAAGATCACTGGCCGACAGGTGAATACCTCCGGAAGTCGCCTTCATATACGACCCCGTTGCCGAAAACGATTCTGGGCCAAAGTCGCAGTCAATCCGAACCTGGCCTCGCTGGATTTCATCGTGTGGGGTGAATCGTCCACTTCTTGGTGGTTGTATAGTTTGGATATACGCTGGTCCTACCGTACTTGCATCCGGCGCACGCTAGAGAAAATGCCGAAAGAAATTTCGGCATTTGCTCTAGTAGCGATTCCAATCCCTACCGCGGTGTCGCTTCGTCGCACATTTGAATCTTGACGGCTCTGACCAGTCAGAGTAACCGGTTGTCGTATGGAGCTCACTGCGACAGAATTTAAGGCGAAGTGCCTCGGCCTGATCGACCAGGTTCATGAGGGGGGCGAACCTGTGGTCATCACCAAGCACGGGAAGGTGGTGGCAAAGCTCGTCGGGGCCTCGACCGCCAGCCCTATAAAGGAAATCCGGGAGAAGCTCGCCGGCTCTGTCAAATCCTATATCGATCCATTCGAACCCACGGTGAGCGATGACGAAGTCGAGGCCTATAAGTGAGCCGCTGTGCGACCTCCGTTGCTCGATACGCACACGTGGATCTGGTATTTGGGAGATCAGACGAAGCTCACTTGGGCCGAGTTGAACGCGCTCGATGCGCTCGATTTCGAGGCTCGGCCTTTCATCTCAGACTTCAGCTTGTGGGAGATTGCGACGCTGACCAGCATCAAACGGCTAACGCTGGATCGCCCTCTGGATCGATGGCTTTCGATCGCTGCGAGACCGACTGCGGTCCGAATTCTCGCGGTGTCGGTTTCAGTGGCGATCGAACTGGCGGAGCTACCGGACACGTTTCATCGCGACCCGGCCGATCGGGCGATCGTTGCAACAGCCAGAGCACATGGTCTACCCGTCCTGACGCGTGATCGCAAAATCATCGACTCCAGGCTCGTGGAAATATGGGCACCAGAATGAAGGAGAGCCCTTATGAAGTCTGACGCAGATGACGCGTTCGGCGATGAAGATGCCCCCCCATTCGAAATGCCGCACGGCCTCACTCTTGGAATTTGGCAAGTTCCGTCGCGTGACGATGTGAGCCTTCCGCACAGTCGCCACCGGCAAATTGCGCACAAGACGTTGTAAACTCCGTACCTCACGATCGGCGGTGAGGACATTGCCGCTACAAGGAACCGGCGCGCTGCTCTTAAAAATGGGAGAGACTTGATGGGCGGGTGGTCCTAACGCATCGTCTTTTCGCATACTTTACAGACGCCTATGTTTCTCTCGCTCGATTATCTCTACGTGCCGGCTAAGGACATCGAAGCATCCGTGCGCTATTACACTGAGCAATTGGACGGCGAGCTGGTTTGGAAGATTCACGCGTTCAGCGCCTGGGTCGCTGCCATCCGCTTGTCTCCAACCGGGCCGATGGTTCTGTTGGCCGATCACCTTCACGACGACACACCCATTTTGATATACCGTGTCGAGCGGCTTGAAAGCACCATCGCTGCGTTGCGTGCTCGAGGCTGGACGCCAGAGAGCGGTCCATTCGAGGTTCCGAATGGCCCTTGCTACACGTTTCGTGATCCAACGGGGGTGCGGCTGGCCATTTACGAAAACCAGCGGCCAGAAGTGGACCAAGAATTTGCCGGTCGCATTGACAGCAAGAATTAGAGCAAATGCCGAAAGAAATTCGCAGAGGCTGGCGGCAACTTCATCGACACCGCCAACAAATACAACGAGGGCAAGAGTGAGAGCCTCCTCGGCGAATTCATTGAATCCGATCGCGACCACTTCGTCGTTGCCACCAAATACACGCTCTCCACCCGCGAAGGCGACCCCAACGCGTGCGGTAATCACCGCAAGAACATGGCCCGCGCTCTGGAGGCCAGCCTCAAGCGACTCAAAACCGATTACATCGACCTCTATTGGGTTCATGCCTGGGATTTCATGACGCCGGTCGAGGAAGTGATGCGCGGGCTTGATGATATGGTTCGCGCTGGCAAGGTGCTTTATTTGGGCATCTCCGACACGCCGGCGTGGATTGTGGCGCAGGCCAACACCCTCGCACAAGTGCACGGCTGGAGCCCGTTCGTTGGATTACAGATCGAATACAGCCTTGCGCAGCGCGACCCGGAACGCGACCTGATCCCGATGGCGCGCCTTTGACCTTGGCGTCACCGCGTGGGGTCCGCTGGCCGGTGGCATTCTCAGCGGCAAGTACAGTAAGACAACTAAGACCAAACCCGACACCGCTCGCTATAGCGGCGAAGGCAATCCGCCGGATGAACGGAAGCTGCGCATCGGAGAAACAGTGACGAAGCTGGCTGACGAAATAGGACGTCCCGCCTCGTAAGTGGCGCTTAATTGGCAGCGCCAGGCCCTCACCATCCCGATTATCGGCGCTCGCCGCGCCTCGCAGATTCAGGACAACCTGAAGAGTCTTGACTGGCAACTGACTAGTGAACAGATCGCCAAGCTGGACGAGGCGACGAAAATCGAACTGGGCTTTCCGCATGATTTCCTGGCTAACGATTTTGTCCGGCAGATTGTGTTCGGTGGAACCCAAACCGCCATCGATAACCATCACGCATGAGTCGAATGCGGCAAGCAGATCGGTGGCAGGAGCAAACGGAGGAAGTGGGTGATCGGGGCGATTTCTGGCGACGTCATAGGGTCAGTGCACGAAGGGTTGGGCGAGCTCTACCCCGTCAATTCCGCCCGGCTGGTTCCAAAGAAGTAAATTGTCCCCTTTTCTCTCCTTGCCGGACAGTCTGTCAGGTCTTGGTCGCAAGAAAGATATCCATTACAGCCTTCGTTGAGGCAGTGAACTCCGGGGTTCGACCGGCCGCCTTTACGGCCGCG
>JAXIPG010000286.1:0-4485 GCA_045403045.1 Terrimicrobiaceae bacterium | reverse complement strand
TCTCGGCGAGGAGACGATGACAGTAACTGAATGGACACCGTTGGTGGATATCACGGAAGATGACAAAGAATACCTCATCAAGGCGGAACTTCCTGAGGTCAAAAAGGAGGACGTGAAAGTCGGCGTTGAAGAGGGCACGTTGACGATCAGTGGTGAACGCAAGTTCGAGAAGGAAGAAAAAGGAAAAAAGTACCATCGCATCGAGCGTGCTTACGGTTCCTTCATGCGGAGCTTCACCCTTCCCGAAGGCGCAGCGGGCGATAAGGTGAGTGCAGAGTTCAAGGACGGTGTCCTCAAAGTGCATCTGCCGAAGAGCCCAGAGGCCAAACCGAAATCCATCGACGTCAAGGTTAGTTAAGATACGGGCGGCCGGTGCAAAGCCGGCCGCCAGCTGTCCGCTCTTTCAATGAAAAAAGTGATTTCAATCAGTGAAAGTGTCGTTCCGATTCGAGTCGAAAATGACGTGTGTGAAGTTTGGGCGAGCGCGGATGCCGACTATGACGAAGCAAAGTCGCGGCTCAAAGTGAAACTTGGCAGTTTTGTGCGGCGATCAAGTGACGACAAGCGTGTTCGAACGGACTGGCTGCCAGACGCACAGACGGTGATGTCGATGGCCTCTTTCGAGCAGGGAACTTCGATTGCAAAGGAGATCTTCAACCATTGGGTCAAACGCGTGCGTCAGGCGGTCCCCGTCAAAGGATTTGCAGAACCGCTCGGACATTGCGACGGCGGGTTGAAGGCCTCGGCGTGACGCTCTGTTGGCTGGCTAATCACAATCGACATTATCAAAAAAGAAGGTTAGAGGGGGACTCTTCACAATGAAGAGGGCCGCTCCCTGCAGTATAAATACGCAAGCTACGATCGCTATGTTAATGACGACAACCGTTGGGATATTCGACAACGCTCGAGACCTGGACAAGGCCGTCGAACGACTGGCTCGCGCGGGATTTGAAGACACTGTTTACGATGAGGCCATTGTAGGGGAAGAGGCAATCAATGTCGGTACGCCGGTCTTTGCGCCGGGCTCTGCTCCGGCGGTGGTTTGGGGCAGTGCCGAACCAGCTTTGCCATCTAAGCCGGACCGGGACACCATTGTCCGGGCCTTTAAAGCCCATCTTGCCCATTGTCACTTACCGCACGAGGTGATCGAGGCTTACGCCACTTCGTTCTATCACGGTGGCGAGTTTGTCCTGGTCAGAACCGACACCGAGCACGCCGGGCAAGTGATGCAGATCCTTCGGGAGTGTGGCGCGATACGGGTGAATCGTCATGATAATTTACCACCTTCGCAACAGCCCGACCAAAACGCCACTTGAAGTAGGATCAACCCATACGCCAAATCCGAAAGGGCCAATAATCGCACGCGCTCGGTTCTTTCGGCGCGGCGTTTGCGGCCCAGCAAGGACAAGCCCTGCTCACCCTTCCCCGGCCTGCTCCAAATGCCCTGATGGCTGCCGTGGAGGCTCCGAGGCATACATGAACATAAATCCGTGCCCTTCCACATGCGTGGCAGCGCAAGAGCGGCGATTGACCTCACTCAAGCGGTAGCATGCCGCCGATATTCGCCGTCTTCGAACCCGCTGGAGCCGGGCGAGCGCTTCAGGATCTACCTGCCACGCATGGCGGCGCCGCGATACTTTCAGGCGGCTTTCGGCAGTGACTGCCGGTAATCCGAGGGTGACTCACCGGCCAACTGCTTGAATGTCCGATTGAAGTTTGTGATCGATGTAAAACCGATATCGAAAGCGACTTCGCTCACCCGGGCGTTTGGGTTCAGAAGCAGGGTCTTCGCTTTTTCGACGCGGACGCGCGAAAGATAGTTGGTAAAGTTCAGTCCGGTCGCCTTCTTGAACACCTTGCAAAAATAGCAGCTGCTCATGTTGGCCGCCTGGGCGACTCGTCCCAGCGACAACTCTTCGGCTTGATGCTCGGCTATGAATTGCCGTGCGCGAGTTACAGCAAGAGGTTCGCTGTTCCCCTGCTGGATCAGCAACTGGTTCGCCACGAGCGAAAGATGCTGCGCAAAGATTCCCAGTAGCCTTACCATGGATTCATACTTTTTTTTCGACATGGCGGGGGTTTGGAAATAAGCCTCCTTGAGGCTCTTCAAATCCGCTTTCAAACCCCAATCAGCGAGCTGCCGGGCTGCTCGTGCAAACCGGCTTTCAGTCGGCCGGCTTAGCATGACTTCACCGGTCTTGAGAAAACCGATGAGCTTCTCGCCGACGCGGAGCGGCACGCTCGTTTCGCAAAGTCCCGCGAAGCACATCACCGTATGGGGCTCGAATGCCTTTGGTTCGCAGGTCTGCTGCTGTGCTCTCAGACAGGCGGAACATGCCTCGCTGGATTGAACCATCATCGCGCAGAACGGGTTTTCGTGCTTTCGTCCATGATGGGCCAATTGCCAGTGCTCGATGGGACTCAAGTTCAGCGGCAATCCGGTCGCTTCCCCGAAAGCTCGCTCGTAATCCTTGTAGATTTGCGAGTCGGCGAGCATCCGAATCAGACGGTTCTGGGAATTGCTGTTCACATGTCTTATTCGGGATGGCTCATACGAAAAGCGGAGCCGGAGGTGCAGTGCGGGAAGAAATCGATCTTGTGGGGCTCTACGATCCGGCGCAGGTACGAATGCGTCTCAGTGGCCGTACCGGATTTGGCTTTGTGCAAGGTCACTAAAGCCGAGTTTTGGTTGCTGGCAAGTTTCACCCACCGTTCCACCCAATTCTTGACATTCGCGGGCAGTATGGCGTTGCCGGTCAAGGAAAGAATCACAAGATGCGCATCGGCGGCCGACCGCACAGCCAATACAAGGCTCTGTGGATCGCGGAGCACTGAAAAGCCCCACATCAAGTGGCTGAACTCGAAGTCTCCCTCAAACCTACGAGTCAGTTCTTCGTAAAAATTCCAGGCCCGCTCTCCGGAGGTGAGATCCTCGTAGACCAATACCGAATTGAATGATGGCCTGCCTTTCATGCGGAGACTTCCGCCTCTCTTGCTCAAAACGCGGGCGTTCACGAGAACCTAACCTTGGTCCTCCGCTGACGTCTCGGCAATTGGCAGAAAGCGCCGATGGCGGTAAGCGTCGCGACTAGGGCACTAGGAGATTTCCCTAATCAGCGAGGCTGACGTCCTCATGGATCGCGGCGTGAATTCTCTCAATCGCAGTTTCGCTTCGAATTCCGTGGCGCGTGCCGTGGCGGCGCTCAACAACGTCGAGCGAATCGCCGCGGTCCTCTCCTGCAACAGGCAGCCGGCCCTGGTTGGTCTTCAGCTCCGCATTATCAACGGGGTTATTTCGCTTCTCACTACAGAGGTGCCCAACAAGCCCTCGCCGATATGTCGGGCGAAACAGACTGGCACGAGCAGAAGCCTTGATCTCACCGCGCTCGAAGTTCTGGCTGTATCCTGCCTCTCTTGTAAATCAGACTGATCGGCTGGGCGAAACGCTCCTGCGCGACGATGAAAAAGACACCTTCACTGGACATTGCGACGGCAGGTTGAAGACCTCGGTGTGACGCTTTGTTGGCAGGGAAGCCAGTGGATTTTACGCGGTCGCGAGACAGAGCCGCTAGGCCACTCGATCAAGACAGAACGCGATGCGCTTGAATTTGTATTGGACCGGCAGTCACGCAAAACGGCCGGTCAAGGCGCGATATCAGCGGTCGTCTAAATTTGACCCACTAACGGTCCTTGAGAACTGACCCACCTTCTCCTTTTGGGAGGAGGTTCTGCATGGGCGAAGCCCGGAGCGTAGCGAAGGGGTTCGCCCATGCAGATCGCGCGGCGGGGGTTCCTGTTTGGCCGACATCGTGAGGACTTTGTTTGTCTTCACGCGCCGGGGAGACAGGAAGGCATGCTCTCCCGAGACCAGACCATGGACATCCTATTCCTCCACAAGCGATCCGCCGGATCGCTCCTGACACCGGTCACAGTCGCAATTACCCCGCCACGCCCCTCAAAACTGGATTACTTCAAGGATTATCTCCGGCAGCGATTCGAGGAGCACGGGCTCTCGGGTGTGCGTCTGACCGAAGAGATCCGAAAAATGGGCTTTAGCGGCTCCGAGCGGCTTGTTCGCCGTTTCCTGGCCACTCTGGGTTTGCGGATGCCTTCGCAATTGACCATTCGCTTCGAGACACCACCAGGCGAACAGGGCCAAGCGAACTGGGCCGAGGCTGGCCAATACCATCTACCCGATGGGTGTTCTTCTTCGTAAAGGTGCTCGGGTTCTCTCGTGCCCACTACATTGAGTTCACCCCAAGAGCCGAGGCGTTGTGCATCTGATAGATGCGTCTTCACATCTGGCGCAGGCAGCGCACGTAGTCCTGCAACTGCCGCCGCATTGCCTTGAATGCGTCGCGAATCGCCACATACACATCCTTGTGCGGACCCGCGACTTCCAGATGCTTGTGCCACTCCCCTTGCTCTTCGTGTTCAAGCGTCGGCTCATGCGTGACGACGAGTTCCTTGCCCGGCACTCCGAGT
>JAXIPG010000078.1:0-45786 GCA_045403045.1 Terrimicrobiaceae bacterium | reverse complement strand
CTTCTCGGGCGCCTTCGCCGTACGTTGAAGGAGACCGATGGGATTCCCGATTCCCTCTCCGCCACGGCAACGGTGCGCGATGCCAAGGCTTTTCTGAAGATTGACGACACTCTTCCCGCGCCAACCGCGGCCAGAGCTATTGATGCGGCACTGCGAACTCCGGGCGTCAATGCAGTTCAAGCGCGGATCGCAGGATAGCTCACTCTACGATTTCAGAGTTTTCGCAATGCGTTCTGCGACGGACTTGACGACCTTCACGCGCGCAAACCACTTGTAATTCGCGGGTATGACGATCCACGGCGCGTGGTCGAAAGAGGTCTTCTCAAAAAGCTCCTCCGCCGCCTCGTTGTGCTGGTCCCAATGTTTTCGGTTGCGCCAGTCCTCGTCGCTGATCTTCCAATGCTTGTAGGGGTCGGCCTCACGGCGCTTGAAGCGGTCGAGTTGCTCGTCCTTCGTGATATGAAGGTAGAATTTTAGGACAATCGCTCCGTCATCCGCGAGCTGGCGCTCGAATTCATTGATCTCGCGATAAGCGCGCTTCCACTCGGCCTCCGTGCAAAATTTTTCGACACGTTCAACGAGCACGCGCCCATACCACGAGCGGTCGAAGATGGTTATTTGACCGTGAGGCGGAAGCTTATTCCAAAAGCGCCACATGTAGTGATGCTGGAACTCCTCTGGGGTGGGCTTGACGATCGAATAGACGCGGACCAGACGCGGATCAAGCCGTTCGGTCACACGCTTGATTGCCCCACCCTTCCCGGCCGCGTCAGGGCCCTCTAGAACGATAATCAGCGATTTCTTGCTCTCCCGCAAGACGAGCTGCGCGTTGAGAAGTTCCAATTGATACTTCTTGAGAGACTTCTTGTACTCGTCTTGATCCAGAGATTTCGACTGGTCAAGCTCGTCGAGCCGGATGCGGTCTTTGGCCATAGCGTCGGGGATTTCAATGGCGCTTTAGCGCGATTGTCGCCGAAAGGGAAGCCCCGAAAACAAAAGTCTGCCGCAACCGGCTCGAAATCGGCTTTGGCACTGCGCGCCCAAAGCCGTTTCGGCTTTTCGAATTCCCGAATTCTATCGGAGCTTCCTCCGGTATGACAAACCGCCAGCTCAGTATTTGACCGAGCACCCGTAAGGTTTCGTCGATGGTACGGATACGGTCTTTCCTGACGTCGCTTCATTGAGAGCTGCCTTGACGTAATTATTCGATCCCGCAACCGTCGACGGGGCAGGCGTCCGCTTGTCATCAATAGCACCCGCATAGATCAGCACGCCCTCGGGATTGATGACGAACATTTCCGGCGTCGTCTTTGCACTATATAACCTGCCCACCTTGCCGTCTGCATCAACGAGGTAGGCGGTCGCGGCGGAACCGAACTGGGCAAAACCGCTCTTCGCGGTATCAGGCGTCTCATTTCCCTGCTTTCCCGGGGCGGAAGAACAGATCGAGAGCCACACAACCCCCTTATCAACGAACTCCTTTTGCAGCTTTTGCATGTTCTCCGAGCCATAGTGTTTTCTGACAAATGGACAGCCGAAATTGACCCACTCAAGCACGACAAACTTGCCCTTGAGATCGGACAATTCGTGTTTCCCGCCCGAGAGATCCGTGAGCGTGAAATCCGGCGCTCGTTTGCCGACTTCAGGGCTGGCGTAAACCGAGGCGGCGAGAGCAACTGCGAAGAAGGCGGATAAGATTCTCATAGTTCGAAAACTTATTCACTCCGAAGAACCGCGCAAGTTGCAAAAGTCTCCTCGATCCCGACTCTTGTCTCCACTCTTCGAGCCCTCAGCCGCTACCGGCGCGCCTTGGAAAGCGCCTCGAGAACGATATTCTGGGTGAGAATTTCGGGGAGGATGATAGGTTGATTCGATCCTCCCCGGGGATAAAGCACATAGAATGGGACGCCGACGCGTCCGAACTTTTTCAGTGCGGCTGTGATCTCCGGATTGGCATTGGTCCAGTCGGCCTTCATGGGAACGATACCGTCTTTTGCAAGGGCTTCCCGCACAGCGGGAACATCGATCGCTGTCCGTTCATTGAACTTGCAGGAAATACACCAGTCTGCCGTGAAATCGACGAATACCGGTTCGCCTGCCATCAGCAGATCGTCGAGCGCCTTTTGAGAAAAAGGTCTCCAGGCAATGCCATCGCTGGAACGGCTTGTTGTCCCGGGCGCCGTCGAGTGCGGAAATCTCTCAGTGAGAAAAAACCTGGCGCCACCGAACACGATCAACACGATCGCCGCAAGCGACACGACACGCGTCTTCACAGAGGAGAGCGGCCCGCAAAATGCGCCGTAAATCCAGCAGGCTATCGCGAGACAGAGGAGGAAAGCGGCGGCCCAAATCACGGCATCGAGCCCTCTTTGATTGCCGAGGATGTAAAGAAGCCAGATCAGCGTTGCCAGCAGTGGAAATCCCATGAATTGCTTCACGCGCTCCATCCATCCGCCCGGTTTCGGCAGAAGCTTCATCCATCCGGGCTGGGCGGAAAGAAGAAAGTAAGGCGCGCTCATGCCAAGTGCTACGGAGGCAAACATCGCAAGAATTACCCACGGAGACTGGCTGAAGGCAAAGCCGAGGGCCGTGCCCAAAAAGGGTGCCGTGCAGGGTGTGGCTAGCAATGTCGCAAAAATGCCCTGAAAGAACGAGCCCGCGTAGCCCTCCCGCGACGACACCTCCGCCAATGCGGTGCTCGCGCGTCCCGGCAGAACGATCTCGAAGACACCAAAAAGATTCAGCGCAAAAACAAAAACGACGCAGCCGATGATGAGGTTGAACCATGGATTCTGAAATTGAAACGCCCATGTCACTTCGCTTCCGGTCGACTTCAGCCCGAGGATAACGAAGCCAAGACCAAGAAACCACGCGAAGATCCCGGCAAGAAATGCAAGACCGTGGCGCAAGATTCTTTCGGGCTGGTCACCCGCCTGGCGAATGAAACCGAAGATCTTCAGTGAGATCACCGGCAGCACGCACGGCATGAGGTTCAGGATAAAACCGCCCAGGAACCCAAAGATCAAGGCTTGCCAGAGACTTGGCTGGTTCGCGCTTTGCGCCAAAACCTTCGAAGGAATTGGTGGACCGCGCGGGACAAGCTGTTCGCTCGAAGAAACAAGCCAGCCTTGACGTCCGCTCTCCGTCTCTACGACCAGCACGCCACGCAAGTCGGCGGAATTTTTAAGCGTTATCTTCGCAGCGCCATTTTGAATCGGCCCATCTTGCGGGTGTCCAACTTGCTGGCCCTTCGCGGGGAGCGGGAAAAGATCCACCGCTTTCGCATCCTTCAGGCCGTTCACGCTCAACGCGAGCAGGTTGCCGTCCCTCGTCCATGTGAGTTGATAAGGAACCGGCGTGGCGGCGGGAAGAAGCCTGCGAAAAGCGGAAAAGAGTTCTGCGTTTGCTTCGGTGGCCTCACCAACTACTGGAAGAGAGAGTTCCAAATCTGCCGAACCAGGAATACAAATCTCCTCACAAACGAGCCAATTGACCTTGGCACGGAGTGCCACCGTCTTTTCGACAACCTCTGCGGGAGGAACGATTGCGGTTAGCAGAAGAACCTTATCCTTGTAGGCGTAGACCTCGATTTCTCCGGGTTCGATCACACGATGCGGCAAAGGCCATTGAATAGGCCCTGCAACAAATCCTTCAGGGAGCGTCCAGGTAATCGAGGTCGGAAGCCCGGCGTCGCCAGGGTACTCCCAGTACGTGTGCCAGCCAGGCGCCATCTCCAGGAGCACGCCGACCTCAAAAGGCTTACCCGGAACAACGCCCGCCGTGCCCGACACCAGCGAAGCGGTCACGAGTGTCTTGCCTTGGTAGACCTGCGCGTGCGCCGCTATAGCCAGCAGAGGAAGGAAAATCCAGCGGAGCATTCCTTCGCTTAACACAGCGGCTGTTCGGGCGCAAATCCCGCAATTGCCGCCTGACGCTACTTAATCAGCTGGATGCCGGCGCGGGCCAGGCGCTTCGGCGCCTGCAGCGCACCCCGGCGGAACTAAAAAAACTAGTCTCCGTAGCCACCTGGATTCCTGACATGCCAGGCCCAGGCACTTTCCACTATGGTGCGAATGTCCTGGAGTTTTGGCTGCCATCCGAGCGTCTTTCTGATCCCGTCCGAGGAGGCTATCAGGAGCGGGGGGTCGCCAGGTCGACGCGGCTTTTCGACAGCTTTGATGTCTTTGCCTGTGACTTCCCGGCAGGTATCAATGACCTCTTTGACGGATGTTCCGCCACCGGTTCCCAGGTTAAAGCGTTCACTCTTATCGGCTTTGAGCGCAAGGATATGCGCCTGCGCGAGGTCAAGGATATGAATGTAATCGCGAATGCACGAACCGTCCGGCGTGGGGTAATCGGTTCCGTAGACATCCACTGCTTCGCGTTTGCCAAGAGCCACCTTGAGAACATTCGGAATCAGATGCGTTTCGACACGATGATCCTCGCCATACTTCTGCGTCGCACCCGCCGCATTGAAGTAGCGGAGTGCGACATACTTCAGACCATGAACCTCGTCATACCACCGAAGGATTTTTTCGAACAGGAGCTTGGATTCGCCGTAGGGATTGATCGGAACTTGGGGAAGCGATTCATCGATCGGAACGCGCTCAGGAATACCAAAGGTCGCGCAGGTTGAGGAAAAAACAAACTTCTTCACGCCGTGCTCGACCGCGGCATCAAGCAAATTCACACCATTCGCCACATTGTTACGAAAATACTTCGACGGATTCTGCATGGACTCGCCGACGAGAGCGTTGGCGGCAAAATGCATGACGGCGTCGGGTTTCACTTCGCCAATCGCATGGCTGACGACGGTCCTGTCGGCCAAATCACCTTGGAAAAATTCGGCGCGAGGCTCGACCGCCTTGCGATGACCTTCGGTCAAATTGTCGAAGACCGCCACTTCATAACCTTCATTGAGCAACTGCTCGACGCAAATGCTTCCAATGTAGCCTGCTCCGCCCGTGACAAAAATGGTTCTCATGGAAGCGCGAATGCTATCTTGGAGACTAGTGACAATCAATAACAGAGAACTCAAGCCGCTGCATTTCTTATCGCAGCAAATTGAAGAACCGCGGTTTGCAGTCCGCTTTCGTCACCCACCGCCAGACTGTCGGAGGCTTGGAACTCAAACGAGAGACCGTCGTCATTCACGATTTCGATGATGAGCGGTCTTTTGCCGGGAAACCGCCTCACGGCCTCCAAAATGTCGGGCAAGACGCTTTCCGAGAGCTTTCCTCGTGCAAGCCGGAGGCGGACGGGTCTCACAGAGGCCTTCGGCTTCAGAGCGGACAATGCACTGGCGGTAGCTCGAATGCCATCGTCCCGGCGCGTCAGGCGTGTGGAGACGGCGACCACCGCTCCAGGGTTAAGAAGGCTCTGATGCTCGGTGAAAACATCGTCCCAAGCCGTCATCTCGATCTGTCCGGTGAAATCCTCTAAGACGATTACTGCGAACGGCTTGCCATCCTTCTTAGTGAGCTTTTTTTCGACCGAACACACGATGCCAGCGAGACGAACCGTCGAAGGCTCTTCGATTTGCTGAGCAGCAGCGATCGATGTGACCTTCGGATTGTCGAAATGGCCGGCATAGGCCTCCAGCGGATGGCCAGTGAGGTAAAAGCCGAGCAACTCCCTCTCATAAGCCAGCATTTCATTGCGAGTCCAAGGCTCGATCGGAGGCAGAGGAGCACTTTGCGGCGGCTGAGTGTCCAGCCCGTCGAATAAGGCGCCCTGCCCGCTCGCCCGATCACGCTGACGGACCGCCGCAGAAGACATCGCTTGATCGAGGTTGGCAAAAAGCTGTGCCCTGGATTTGCGGAAGCAATCGAATGCACCGCATTTCACAAGGCTCTCCAAAATTTTCCGGTTTACGCTGTGGGAATCAAGACGAGCGCAAAAGTCCTCGAGAGAGTGGAATGCACCTGACTTAGCGCGCTCTTCGATGACACACCGCATTGCGGCGGCGCCGACATTTTTGATCGAAGCGAGCCCAAAGCGGATGGCCACGGCCTGACCGGAGTTTTCCGGTGTAAAATGAAGGCTGCTGGAATTGACATCTGGCGCAAGAATTTTGATGCCCATTCGGGAGCACTCTCCAATGACCTCGGCAATGCGATCGGTCGTTGAGGCGTCGTGCGTCAATAGCGCCGCCATAAACTCAACCGGGTAATGGGCCTTCAGGTAGGCAGTTTGATAAGAAACCCAACCGTAGGCGGCGCTGTGCGACTTGTTGAATCCGTATTCCGCGAAGCGCGCAATGAAGTCGAAGATCGCGTTGGCGGTGGCTTCGGCGATTCCATTGACACGCCCACAACCTCTTACGAAGCGACTGCGTTCCTTGGCCATCTTTTCACGGTCCTTTTTGCCCATTGCGCGCCGGAGAAGGTCGGCTTCGCCGAGCGAGTAGCCTGCAAGCACATTCGCAGCACGCTGAACCTGCTCCTGATAAACCATGATTCCGTAGGTTTCTGCGCAAACCTGCTCGAGCAGCGGATGAGCATATTCGATGCTTTTCTGGCCCTTCTTGCGCGCGATGTAATCGTCGATGAACTTCATTGGTCCGGGCCGATAAAGCGCGCTGATGGCAATGATGTCCTCGATGGAACGCACCTCAAAGCGTTTGCAGCAGTTTGTAATGCCTCCGCCCTCCATTTGGAAGACGCCAAGGGTTTCGCCTCGATTGTAAATATCGAACGCCGGCTGATCATCGATTGGAATCGCGGTGAGATCGAATTCCGGATCTCCTTCCCGAATCCTCCGGACGGCCTCTTCGAGAACCGTGAGCGTCTTTAGACCGAGGAAGTCCATCTTGAGCATTCCGAGCTCTGTGAGTGCATTCATCTCGTATTGAGTGATGACCTCGTTGTCTTTCCCACGGCATAAGGGGATGTATTCATCGAGTGGCCGGTCACCGATGACAACGCCAGCCGCGTGAATACCTGTGTTGCGGCTCAAACCCTCGAGGACAAGTGCGTGATCCCAGAGCTGACGCGTGGCGGGCTCGCTATCAAGCGCCGCTCGAAGCTCAGAATTTTTCTCAGCGGCGCCGGAAAGAGTGATGTTCAACTCGTTCGGGATCATCCTGGCAAGCCGGTCGGCGTCCGTGTAACTCCAGCCGAGTACGCGGCCGACATCACGCACCACACTCTTCGCGCCAAGTGTGCCGAATGTCACAATCTGCGAAACGCAGCGTTCGCCATATTTGCGGCGCACGTACTCAATGACTTCACTACGGCGCTCCATGCAGAAATCCACATCGATATCGGGCGGGTTGATGCGTTCAGGATTGAGAAAACGCTCAAATATCAAGCCGTAACGCAGCGGGTCGATATCGGTAATGCGCAGCGCGTAAGCGATGAGGGATCCCGCCGCAGAACCACGGCCCGGCCCAACGGGAATCCCCTGCAGTCTGGCATGATTGATGAAGTCCCAAACGATCAGGAAATAACTGACAAATCCGGTCTTTTCGATGACGGAGAGTTCGTACTCAAGGCGCTGACGGAGCTCCCGATCGGCTTCCGCCCTTTGGCCGTAACGCTCATGGAGTCCGCGCCAGCAGAGCTCGCGAAAATATTCCTCCCGCGCCCTCCCGGCGGGCACCTCAAAGGCGGGATATTTCGCCTGTCCAAATTCGAGCTTGAGCTCGCACCTCTCGGCAATGCGCACTGTATTGGCCAGCGCATCCGGAAGTTCCCCAAAGAGTGAAGCCATCTCCTCATTGCTCTTGAAGTAGAGTTCGGGCGCGTATCGCATCCGCTTCTCGTCAAAGACCATCGCACCCGTGCCGATGCAGAGCATGACATCGTGCGAATCATGATGCCCGCGTTCCAAAAAATGAACGTCATTTGCGGCGACCAGCCCCAAATCCAGCTCACGAGCAATCTGCACGAGCTCGGGATTGCAGCGGCGCTGCGCATCGAGGCTGTGATCGTGCAACTCGACGAAAAATTCGTTCCGTCCGAAGATCTCGCGATACTGGCCAGCGATCTTTCTTGCTCCGGCGGGATCGCCCGCAAGCAGCCTGCTGTTGACCTCGCCCTTGAGGCAGCCGCTCAGTGCTATGAGTCCGCGCGAATGGCTCGCCAGCGATTCCTTGTCAACGCGTGGCTTATAGTAAAAGCCTTCGAGATGCGCGGCAGTGATGAGCTTGACAAGATTGCGATATCCATCCGCATCAGCTGCAAGAAGCGTCAGATGGAAGGCGGCTTCCCTTCCGGAAGTGGCGTTGCGATCGCGCAGCGAGCCGGGCGCCACGTAGGCCTCACAGCCGACGATCGGCCGAATTCCAGCCTTTTCCGCCGCTTGGTAAAACTCGATCGCGCCGTAGAGATTGCCATGATCGGTAATGGCGACCGCCGGCATGCCAAATTCGACGGCTTTTCTGACAAGGTCTTTCGTCCGAATCGCTCCGTCCAGCAGGGAGTATTCCGTGTGGCAATGCAGATGAACGAAGGGAGCCGCAGCCATTAGGCAACCAGTATCAATTGGCAATGAGACCGCAAAGCCCTATCAACTCTCAACTCTCAACCTCGACTTTCTACCGGACGATTAATTCGAAACTAAGCCAGAGCCTGAAGCCGACGGATAATTTCTGCCTTCCCAAGGACGCCGACGGTTTGATCCCGTTTCTCCCCGGCCTTGAAAAACAGCAATGTAGGAATGCTGCGAATGCCAAATTTTTCCGAAACGGCAGGCGACTCGTCCACATTGACTTTGGTGACCGTGAACTTTCCGGCGTTTTCCCCGGCGATTTCCTCGACTACCGGCGTTAGCATGCGGCATGGCGCGCACCACGGAGCCCAAAAGTCAACCAGCAACGGCTCCAAGACCTTCGAAACAACACTGTCGAAATTCGAATCGTTCAGCTCTACAACGTTTTCACTGGCCATAACTCCTAGAGAATAGCAGACGCATACGAAAAAGCCAGATCTGGCGGGGAAATCTGCCAAACCGGACTTAGTGCCGACGTATACTCCTCCGGCCCGAACTATAGGAACATCCAGACCTGGATACCAACAGCAACAAGCGAGGCGGCGAGGGCAAGGATGCCAACCACCAAACCGACTCCCCCCTCAGCTTGGACTTGAGGCGCAACGGTAATGGCAGAGCTCGAGGACGTGGATGCCGACGCACCCGGCCTCCTTTGCAAATGCACCGAAGCCTGAGGCAAACCCGGCCTGGGACCCGAGGCGCTCGGCGGAACCTTCGCCGTCTCCTTCTTACTCTCCGCCGAAAGCGGAGCCGGAGCGCTCGATACGGATGGTGCTTTTGGCGCCGACGGCATTACCGTGCCCGGCGGCTTCGGAGCGAGCGGCGGCGCTCCCGATTTGGGAACGCCAAGAGGGACTCCCACCACGGAAGGCGGCTTCGGAGCAACGGGCGCTATGGAAGGTGGTTTGGGAGCGGGGGGCGCCACTCCTGAAATCGAAGGCGGCTTGGGCGCGGCGGGTGGCGCGGACAGCCCCACAACCGGAGGGGCCTTCGGAGCGAAAGAAGGGAGCCCCGACGGCTTGGGAACCGGCGGAAATGCGGGCGGCTCTCCCGCAGAAACCGATTCAGGCGCGCCAGGTTTCTGCATAGGCTTGGGGGGCAGGTTAATCATCGCGGTCTCGCGAGGATTCGATGCCAGCGGCTGACCGTCCCGACGCGGAGGAAGGACGATGCGAACAGTTTCCTTCTTGGGTTCAGACATAGGACATTAAAGGGTTCGAAACAACGTGTTATGCTCTAATACTGTTCATGATCACAAATTGACGCTCTGCTGTCAACAAATCCCTATTCATACCAAACGGGAATTCGATGTCTTAAAGCGGATTATCGTTTTGGATGCTGGCCGTCTTCGTCTGCTGATTAAGCTCAATGAGATCACGCATGATGCGTAGAGATTCGTTGCGAATGGGGTCGGGTTCAGGAGTTGCTTTCTTCGTATCCGCCTCATCGTCGTCCGAATCGAGCAAGTTTTTGTCCTGCTTCCGGTCGAAGGCAACTGGACGCAATTTCGGAGCCGCGAGATCATCGAGGGTGAGCTCGTAGGCCTGCACTTCAAGCGCCGGACCGCGCGATTGCCTTTCCTTGTCCCGCACTTCCTTTCGTTTCTTGTCCTCGACGAGCTCCTTACGCCGAACCTTTTCATTGAGGGAGATCGTATTCTGGGCAATCTTTTCACGGACGCGGCGCATGTCCTCCATCGTGTAACGAAACTCCGGATCGGCGGCGACGCGCGGGCCTGATCGTGTTTTGAGTTGGTTGAGGAAAAGCGGCGTCGCTGCCATGGAATCCACGATCTTCACCGGCGCGACCTCGTCGTAAGCAAGCCTGTTCTTCAAGGAACCTTCGCCGATCTCGGAATTGTCGGTCAGAGATGGCAAGAGTATGTCGGACTCCACGCCGTTGAGTTGTGTCGAGCCGCCCCGGACGCGGTAGAATTTTTGTATCGTCAATTTCAGTGCGCCGGCATCGGTCGCGCCCAGGCTGAACGGTGACATGAGACGGCCGAGGTCGAGAACGGTCTGCACGGTGCCTTTGCCGAATGTACGCTCGTCCCCAAGGACTACGGCTCGACCGTAATCCTGCAGCGCGGCGGCAAAGATTTCGCTCGCGGAAGCGCTCAAGCGATTGGTCAGCACGATGAGCGGGCCGCTGTAGGCGAGAACGGGATTGGTGTCCTGCGAGACGGTGATTTTTCCGTTGGAATCCTTGGCTTGAACTACCGGCCCCTTGGGAATGAATAGGCCCGTGAGGTTGATGGCTTCTTCGAGCGAGCCTCCTCCATCGCGACGAAGATCAATGACGAGACCCTGAATGCCCTCGCGCTTTAGACGCGCGATGAGCGAGGTCACGTCCTGCGTGGTGCTCTTTGGGGCGCCGCGATTCTCCATGTTTGCATAAAACGAAGGAAGAGTGATCCAACCGATGCGGGTCGGAGGTCCCCCGTGCTCTTCAAGATCGAGCACTTCGGCTTTGGCTTCCTGGTCTTTAAGCTTCACCTCGTCCCGGCGAATTTCGACGATTTTCCTCTTGGAGGGATCGGTCGCGTCACCGGGGATGACGAGGAGACGGACAAGCGTTCCCTTCTTGCCGCGGATTTTTTCGACGACCTTGTCGAGTTTCATATCGACGACATCCTCGAACTCCCCGTCTCCCTGCCCCACGGCGGCAATGCGGTCGCTTACCGTCAAACGCCCGTCGCGGTCGGCCGGTCCACCAGGGACGATTTCCTTGACCTTCGCATAACCGTCTTCGGAAGAAAGCACGGCGCCAACGCCGACCAGCGAGAGTTTCATCGAGATCTGGAAATTTTCCAGATCGGACGGGCTAAGATACTCCGAATGCGGATCGTAGGTCTGCGCCAGAGCGCTGAGGAAGGTTTTGACCACATCGTCATCCTCCATCTCGCGAACGTTGCGGAGAACCTGATCGTACCGGCGGGTCACCGTCTCCTGTGGAGGCCTGAGTTTTAGTTCCGCAAGCTCTTCCTTGAGGAGCTCTGCTTCGATGCGGTTTTGCCAAATCCGATCCGCTTCCTCCTGATTCTTGGTCCATGGAGCGTCCTGCCGGTTGATCTCGACCGTGCGGCTGCTGTCAAAGGCATATTTTTTCTGGGCGAGCTTCCTGTTCTTGGCCACACGATCTTCCACGCGCTGCCTGAAACGGGCGAAGATTTCGCGTGCCGGCCCAAGATCCCCCCGCAAGACACTGTCGCCGAGCGTAGTGGAATACTTGCTCTCGAATTCGTCGATGTCCTGCTGTGTGAAGTAGAGCTTGTTGTAGTCCAACGTTGTAAGATAGGTCTGAAGAAACCTGCCAGACATCTTGTCGTCCAGTTTTTCACGGGTGTAATGACCTTGCTCAAGCCACCGCGCCACCGAGATCGCCACTTGGCCGGGATCGACAGAACTGCGCGCGGCAAGAGGTGCGGGAATCAAACCCGCAAGAACAATCAATCCCGCACAAAATAGACCTGATAACGCGCGCTTCATTGAATGGGAGACATGAAAACCTTGCAGACAGAGCCCCGAAAATCAAACTTCGACATCATTTCTCTGACCATTTTCTCATGAATCGGTTCAAAACCTTTACCGGCGGTGTGTTCGACACCAATTGTTTCTACTACCAAGCGCCAGCTGGCGGCATTCTTTTCGACGCGCCGCAAGGAGCGGATTCTGCCTTCGCGGGCGAACGGGTGGATCTCTTGGTGCTCACGCATGGCCACTTTGACCACGTCGCTGACGCCGCGGCAATAATCAAGCGCCATGGGTGCAAGACCGCAATGCATCCCGACACCGCGCCCATGGTGAGCAATCGGGAGTTCTTCCGCCGTTGGGGCTTTGAATTGGAAATCGATCCCTTCACAGCCGACTTCCTGCTTGACGAAAACGGACCCACCGAACTGCTCGGTGCACCCGTGCGGATTTACCACGTGCCGGGACATTGTCCCGGAAGCCTGTGCTTTCATCTTCTCGATGAAAATGTTATTATCGGCGGAGACGTTCTTTTCCGCGGGGGCGTTGGCCGCTGGGATCTCCCCGGCGGGGACAGGGATTTGCTGCTCGAAGGCATCCGGCGGAAACTGCTTCCCCTCAAGGACGCCGCAATTGTGCTTCCCGGCCACGGGCCGGCTACCACGATCGGATGGGAGCGACGTGAGAATCCCTTTCTCGCGAATTGAGGGAATCTTTACTCGACAGAGGAAGCGACTAGTTTTAAACGTTTTTCCTACATTAACTCCACCCCTAAACCCTTTCATGCCTCGATACACATACGTTGCCCTTGACGCCCGAGGACAAGAAGCTTCCGGCGTGATTGAAGCGGACTCGCAAAACGACGCCGTGGGGCAACTGAGGCAGGCGGGGTACTTTCCAAAGGCTATCGCCGAGGAAGGCAAACGTGGAAAGGTGGCCAAAGCGGTCAGGGCCGCCGCCAAGCAGCCTGCTTCCCCGAAGAAGCAGATGAGCATCTCTCTGCCATTTCTCGAGCGAAAGACCATCAAGGGAAAAACGCTCATGATATTCACCCGGCAGATTGCCACACTGATCGATGCAGGCCTTCCACTCTTGCGTGGGTTGACTGTTCTCGCCAAGCAGGAGCCTGATCCGCTCCTCCGAAAGGTGATCGTCAGTCTGGCTGAAGGGGTCCAAGGTGGCGGGACATTTTCCGAAAGTCTCGCCGGCCATCCCAGGATCTTTAACAAGCTCTATGTCAACATGGTGAAGGCGGGCGAACTCGGCGGCGTGCTTGAGCTGGTTCTGCTCCGCCTTGCCGAGTTTCAGGAAAAGGCACAAAGGATCAAAAACAAGGTCGTTTCGGCGATGTTTTACCCTATCATCGTTTTACTTATTGCCATTCTGATCATGGGTTTCCTGCTCGTGTTTATCGTGCCGAAGTTTGAGGCGATTTTTGCAGACATGCTTGGTGGCAAGCCGTTGCCCCCGCTCACGCAGTTTGTCATCGGCGCGAGCAGTGCAGTGAAAAGCAATATTTTCCTGATCATTGCAGCCGTCGTGGGAATTGGATTCCTACTCAGACTCATTGGAAAGACTGCGAAGGGCGCACTAGTCTTTGACACGCTCAAACTGAAGGCGCCTCTCTTTGGCGACCTTACCCGCAAGAGCGCCATCTCGCGCTTTAGCCGCACGCTGGGCACTCTAGTCACGAGCGGCGTTCCGATTCTTCAGGCCCTTAATATCACGCGGGAAACGGCCGGAAACACCATAATCGCCAACGCCATTATGAAGGTTCATGATAGCGTGAAGGAAGGCGAATCCATTGTCCATCCGCTTGAGGCAAGCGGAGTTTTTCCCCCCATGGTCATCAGCATGATCGACGTCGGTGAGGAAACCGGACAGCTTCCGGAAATGCTTCTGAAGATCGCAGAAGTATACGATGACGAAGTGGATAGTGCGGTGTCCGGCCTGACCTCGCTGCTCGAGCCAATCATGATTGTCTTTCTCGCCGTGGTCGTGGGAACCATTGTGATCGCTCTCTTCCTGCCATTGATCAGCATCATCAGCGGCATGCAGCAGCAGTCGTAGATCGTATGGAACAGTGGCCATCGACGACGCGTGCGTTCACGCTCATCGAACTCTTGGTGGTCATTGCGATCATCGCAATCCTCGCAGGACTCCTCTTGAATACTGCGGGCTACATCCAGAAGAAGGGGGCAATGTCGCGGGCGGAGACCGAGATTGCAGCGCTCACCGTCGCCCTGGAAAACTACAAAGCGGATAATGGAGACTACCCGCAGGAGACCAACGTCAGCGGAGTCAATGCGCCAGGAGGCAATACCTTTTTGCTGAACAGCCTTATGCCGACCAACGGCAAGGTCTATTTCGAATTCAACAAGTCCATGACGAGTGCGGGTAACGTTGTGGACCCGTTTGGCGAAAACTACGGATATCAGTATCCGGGCAACACAAACCGGAGTGGCACTAATTTCTTCGATCTTTTTTCAAGGTGCGCTTCGTCAAATACCAACCAGTGGAAGGTCAACTGGTAATTCGCTCGTCGAAGCCGAACAGCCACTTCATATGGCCTAGTTTGCACTGGCTCCGGGCTCAATGGGCGAAGTCGCCGTGTCGAATGAGATTGGCAGGGTTACCTGCGGCGCGTCCTTAAGCGTAAGAATGAAGAGAACGCCAAAATCCGGGTTATCTTGACCCTGGCTATCGCGCACCTGGGTTCCCACGGAGGCAACCCAACTTGAGAGATCGCGGTGAATCATGTAGCGTTGATACTGCCAGACTTGGGAGATGAATTCGTACTGCTCGTAAATGCTAACTCCCCAATGCTCGTTTATGCGCCAGTAAGCATAGAAGTCGATCTGGCTATTGTCCGCAAAGAAGGGGTTGCCGTCGATATACTGATGCGAGACCCGAAAGGAGAAATCGCGCGTCGGCATGACACTAAAGCCGGTGTTGAATTCTGTAAATCCCTCTTCAACAATCGGAAGCTGCGACCTAACGGTGACGGTAAACCAGGGGACCGGACGGAAGGAATAGACACTGAACACGTTGGATACCTCGGCGTCCGAGTACGGATTGTCGAAGTTCACATCCATGAAGGTGTCGAGCGTCATCCATTGATGTGTAATCTGATCCCGGCGGGTTTGCAGCCTGTTGCGCACTCCAAGGCGCAGGATGTTCCAAGTGTCAATCGTGTCGATGGCGGTAAACTGGGGAAAGTCGATTGGGAGCAACTGCGTCGACGGTACAACGCGGTCGAATTGAAGGATCTCCTGGGGGCTTGGGCCGAAATTGCCGACGAGAGAATAGTTCACGTACGGTTGAACCACATGGCGAAGTCCGTCGAGTCCGAGCCATCGCGACTGCACTCGCTCGTATGCCTTGGAGGCTTTGGCAGATACCTCCACGCCAAAATTGGCCACCGGCCGCAAAATAGATCCCTCCTTTTGAAGATTCGGCGTTGGTGAATTCAGAGGCGTGCTTTCAATGGAAGGGCTGGTCACGACCTGCACAAGGCCTGTGACCGGATCCACTTCCACGAACTGGCCGCCAAAGTTCTGGAAGGTCCCGCTGTTGCTGTAGTAGGTGGCACGAAAGCCCGCCCGGGGGGTGATGTTCAGCCATCCGAAGAATTGAGCCGGGAAGGAAAGCTGGTGGAAGGTGTCGAAGCGGAAGGAATCGTAATCAGGAAAATCGAACTGGTTAAATTCCGGTCCTACTCCGAAGGCCCGTCTGTATTGGCCGGCACTAGACTCGCCGTCATAATACACGGGCAAGCCAAAAAACCGGTGCTGCTTAAAATCGAAGACCAGTTCGGGCAGGCGCTCGGTGGTTTCCTGAAAGTCGTTGAGTTGCCAGCGTCCCAGGAGAGTCAGGGTGTAAAATTCATCCCATTTTGTGAGGGAGAGATACGTGTCGGGCTGCGGATCGACACGGAATTCGCCCGGAAAGTAGTCCTCGAGGAAATCGACATCGCTGAGAAGATTGATGTCCGCCGTCGCATAAATGTCGTCAGTCAAAAACAGCCGATGCTTGAAGGTCACGCGATAACGTCCCTCCTTACCTTCCTCCACCGGCTCACCAGGTCCGCTTAGAGGTTGGTCAGGCTGCGTATCGAAGGCGTAGTAGGAAATGAAATCGCCGTAGCTGCGATCTTCCTTGCCATACTTGAATTTCGTGTCGAATCCAACGGCCGCCCCAAGCTCGGAGCGAAGGTCAAGATGCACCTTTCCGATCATGTTGTCGCCCGTTCCGAGTGGAAAGCTGTAGGCGCTGAGCAAATAAGCCCCCCAAGGCGTATAGAAGCCCGGCAAAAATTCGAAGCCGGTGTTGTCGATGCTCGCAAAGATGTACGGAAACCAGAAGATCGGCGTCTGGCCAAGATACACGGTGGATCTGGAAAAAATGACCCTGTTGTTCGGGTAGATGCGGACGCTTTTCGATCGGACATGAAAATCAGGTTTCGATGAATCGTCGGTCGTGAAGATGGCGTCCCTGACGCGGAATTCGCGCGTCGACGGGGCACGCAGGCTGAACGCATGAAAAAGCAGCGGGAAATGGGCCCCGGAAAACTCGAGCGCACGCATCTGCTTGGTCTCGAGATTGAAAAGGGCGCGCTGCCCGGTTAGCACTTCTTTCGGCGTGTAGAGGCGAATGTTGCCAATAAGGAGTACGTCGCGAGTGTCCGGGTTGTATTCCGCGTAGTCGCAATAAATACTGTAATCACCGTAGTGAATCTGAACGTTGTCTTCAGCAATGGCCACGCCACCCTCGAATTTCGTCTCGCCATCGGCGGTAATTGATACGGGCACGTCTCCAAAGCTTCCAAACTGCCCCAAGGCGCAGGCCGCCCAGGCTAGCCAGGCAAATGCCGCCGAAAAAAAACACCTTCTCATTCGATCTCGGGAGGCTATTTTGCCCCCCTCCGCTGGCAAGAGAAAAACACCTCATCGCAGCCCGGAGCCCAATTGATGCAAGTAGTTCGATCATCGGAGGGCGGGCGGCGGATGACGCTCTCGTAGTCGAAGCTATCATCCGGCGGAATGTTCAATGCCTTTCCCCAAGGAAAACGACTCCCACTCCTCCAAGAATCAAGAGACCGCCGAGAATGGTCGGCCAGCTGAATTGCGTTTCGCGAAAAAAGAGCCACGCGAATACCGCCACGAAAAACGGGTAGGAGATTTCGATCAACGAAGCGAGCGTGGCATTCTTCTCCCCGATGGCGATGTAAATAAGGAGCGCACCGGCGGCCGAAGAGACGACCGCCACAACAAGCCAGACCCAATCCGCCCCCAAGGCGCGGAACTCGGAAAATAGCGTGCCCGTTTTGCCCGTAAGAGCCAGTGCCGCCGCGGCAGCCGCCGCGCCGAAAAGAGTATACAAAAAGAAAAAAACCAGCGGTGTCATCCCGCGCTCGATCACCCTGCCGCTGGCTGCATAGCTGATCCCCCAGATGATCGACGCGGCGAGGGCATACACAATCCACATGACGCCGGATTAAGCCCTCAATTTGCGGGAACAAGAATCCAAAATTGGTCGAATTCACAAGCGCCGCGCGGTTTCTTGCTCAAGGCAGTCGAGGCGCCTTCGCCTCCCCATTGCTCCTACATGGCTGCTGCCCGGATTCCTGCTGCAGTTTCTGACGCTCCCCATTGCGTACGGGCCGGGTAAGCTGGTGCACGAGGTAGCCTTGCACGATCCCGAAGCGCAGATACCTTTGACGTGTGTGCAAGGGAAGGTAATTAAAGTCGCCAACGCTCCCGCGGCACGAGGCGCTTCCGCAAAGGCAGGCGAGAGTCCAGTGATCTTCGTTCATCGTGGTCGAGTAGTCATAGAAAATCTCCTCTCCGGCGATAATATCCTCGATGGCAATCAGTCTCACGTCATCGCGGATTCCAGCGTTGGGTGCGCAGGAGTGATTAACAAGCACTCCCGGCGGCCCAATGTCCACGTAAAGTCCCGGCCCGATCTGGAGCGGATCGCACTGGCGCACGCCTTTGGCCAGCGCCTCTTCAAGGTTGATTAAACGCCCGGCAAAGCGAAGGATCTCGTCGCCTTTGTGAATCATCGAACGGGCAAAAACACCTTTACCGAAGCGACAATCGCCAATGCGGATCTTGTCACGCATCGCGCACTGTGATACCCGCCAAGTCGCGCAGACCTACCACTGAGTAGACAATCATGGGTTCGGCGTGGCCTTTGACATTGACCTGGCCAAGCTGCTTCACGTTGAACTGCCCGCGGACAGCGTTGTAGGTATACTGGCTGATGAGAATATTCGCGCCGAATTGCTTCGTAGCTGATTCGAGATAGTGCGCGGTGTTCACTGTCTCGCCAATGGCCGTATACTCCATATGCCGGCTCGATCCCATGCTCCCCACCACGGCGTATCCGGAATGGACCCCGATCCCGACGTTAATGACGGGCCATTTTTCCTCTTCGCATTTCGCAGACAACGTACTGATTTTCTCCTGAAGGTCGAGCGCGGCCTTGACTGCACGCTCTTCCTGATACGGATCATCATTTGGCGAGCCGAAAGTGGCCATCATTCCATCACCAACGAATTTATCGAGCGTGCCGCCGTGGCGCTCGATCACATCGCTCATCACCTCGCAACAACGGTTCAAAAAAGTCACGACTTCCTCCGGTCGCCTGCTCTCGGCGATCTTGCAGAATCCTCGCAGGTCGGAAACAAGCACGGTCAACTTGCGCCGCTCGCCCTTGAGGGTCGGCGACTCGGGCGAGTGAAGAATTGAATCGACCACCTTGTACGGAACGTAACGTTCGATCGATGACAAGAGCGTCCGTCTCTCCTGCAACCCCTCCGCCATCGAGTTGATTGCCTCGCCGACCATGCCAAATTCATCTTTCGAACGGAGGTTCGTGCGAGCACTTAGATCGCCGCTGCCGATCGCCTCAACCGTTCTCCGCAGTTCATACAGCGGCTTGCTCGCACGATTCGCGAGGATGATTGCGACTCCAAGAGCGATAAGCAACGCGACGCCAAGCGCAATCAGCGCAATCGTCAAAATACTCGCCGTTTTGCGCATCACCTGACTCGATTCAACATCGACTCCAAGGGCTGCAACGACATTGCCCTGCTTATCCTTGATCGGCGCATTGGCGGTAAGAAATTCGCCCCAATCGTCTTTGGAGAAGACCTTATCATACTGGTATTTATCGATATTGAATGGATTGTTGAGCTTCGAGCGGTAGGCCTCGCCAATTGCGGCGACTATCTCCGTGTTCTCCTCCGCATCGACGCCAAACTGAATCAGGTCGGCCTTCTGTGGATCCACCGTTAGCGTGTAGGCATACTTGACATAGAAGTCGTCACGGCGATTGGCATCGCGCGCACGCCGAATCGCGTCTCGCAGCGTGACATAGGCGGCGGATGTTTCGTCGCCGGGAGCCTTGATGGCCTTATGGAGATCTCCGTCGAGAAATGCTGCGGTCGTTGCCGCGACGCTTAGTATTTGGCTGCCCATTTGGTCGCGCAGCAGACGTTCGAAGTTCCAATACAAGATCCCGACCGAGATGCCCGTCGTCACAAAGACCATCGCCATGAGCAGGACGATCACTTTGGTACGATATTTCATGGTGCCCTCTTAGTTGATCGTGTTTCGAGTAGTCACTTGACACTCCCCCTAGTGAAGATAGGAGCGCGCTTCGCGAAGACAATCAAAAAGCTCATCCTATCCCCCGACCGATTCGTACCGGCGCAACCCCGCGCGCCACATCAGCCGCGCCGCCAGGAAACAGGCAATCACCCATCCCGCCTGGATGGCAAGCCCGGCCCACAGTTCCGTGCCGCGCACCTTCTCCATTAAGACTGCAACCGGGAAGTAGAGTTCATAGGCAAATGGCAGGAACTTCAGAGCGGCCCGCATCCCGTCAGGCATGACGTCGAGCGGAAACAACCGACCGCTCAAATAGTACTCAAAGGAGTATAGAATGAAAACGATGGTCGAAATTTCGAGAATCCAGAATGCGAACATGGCCAGCGCGTAAGCGATCAAGAATTGAATGGCCCCTGCCATTACCAGCGACACAAGAAACAGCGGCCAAGTGAGGGGATCGCGCGGGAGGACGATGAATTCATGAAACCAAGCAAAAACTCCTATCACGGGAAGAATCGTCACCGCCGTGTAGAGCAAACGCGCACTCAAAAAGAGACTTGTCCGGTACGCGAGGTAGTCAACCGGCTTTGAAAGAAAATTGTTGATTTGTCCCTCGCGAATGTCCGCCGCAATCTGCCACTCGTCGTCTGTCGGCGTCACGAGGTTGTCCACGAGCAGGACGACAAGAAAATAGTAGACCATCTGACCGAAGTCGTAACCCCGTATATCCTCTCCGCGAGACTCGAAGAGCGCCCGCCAAATGAAGACCGTCCCCGCCAGCGGGATGATACCGAAGAGAGACCTCAACAAAAAGTTCCACCGATACACAAAAGTGTTCTGCAAACCCGTCTTAAACACGCTCCAATACTTGATCGGCATCCGGGACGATGAGTGGCGACCGCCAGCGAATGAGCAAGAACTTTTCACTCGTCACTTGTCACCCGCCATTCTTCTCGCCAGCATCACGGTTGCTCGCCTCCTCATGAGAATCCAACGCGCCTTGATCTCTGTTTCCGATAAGACTGGGATTGTCGATTTTGCCCGCGAGCTGAACAAGCTTGGAATCGAAATCATCTCCACAGGCGGAACGGCAGGCAGTCTACAAGCCGAGGGCATCCCCACGATCGAGGTCTCGAAATTCACGGGCTTTCCCGAAATCCTTGATGGACGTGTGAAAACCCTGCATCCGAAAATTCATGGCGGCCTCCTCTACCTGCGCGGCGACGAAGAACACGAAAAGCAGGCCCAGACGCACGGCCTTCTTCCCATCGACCTCATTGTTGTAAACCTCTATCCTTTTGAGGCCACCATCGCCCGCGATATCACCCTGCCGGAGGCCATCGAGCAGATTGACGTCGGGGGGCCGTCGATGATTCGCAGCGCCGCCAAAAATTTCCAGTCCGTGACCGTTGTCACCGATCCTGCCGATTACGCCATCGTGCTCGAAGACATCAAGAAAGAGAGTGGCGGCACGAGCCGCGGTCTGCGCGAACGTCTCGCAATCAAAGCCTTCGCGACCACTGCCGCCTACGACCGCGCTATCGCCGGCTTTCTCAACCGCGAGCAGGAAGCCTTTGCGGCTTTTCGCCTCGACCTCCCGCTCGAACTCCGGCTCCGCTATGGCGAAAACCCCCACCAGCACGCCGAACTCTACGGCGACTTTGGATCTTATTTTGAGAAGCTTCAGGGCAAAGAACTCTCACACAACAACATCCTCGACATCAGCGCCGCTGCCCAACTCATCTCGGAATTCACAAAGCCCGCGGCGGCAATCCTCAAACACACGAACCCGTGCGGCGTCGGCACCGACCCGGATCTCCGAGAAGCTTGGGACAAAGCCTTCGCGACAGACAAGGGGGCTCCGTTTGGCGGAATCATCGTCTGCAACCGCCCAATCACTCTTGCCTTGGCAAAAGCCATTTCGGAAATCTTCAGCGAGGTCATCATCGGTCCGGAATTCAACGCCGACGCACGCTCCCTCCTTTCGAAAAAGAAAAACCTCCGGTTGATGAAAATGCTCAAGCAGCCGCCAGAGCGTAGCCGTGACGTACGCTCTGTTGTTGGCGGGCTTATTGTGCAAGATTCTGATTCCGCGAACGTGGCCGAACTCGAGCACAAAGTCGTCACGCGACGGCCGCCAACCAAGGACGAGATCGAAGCCATGGAATTCGGCTGGAAAGTCGTCAAACACGTTAAATCCAACGCCATCGTCTATGCCGGCAGGGATCGCACACTGGGAATCGGCGCGGGCCAAATGTCTCGCGTGGACGCCTCGCGCATCGCTATTTGGAAAGCCCAGGAGGCCGGTCTCTCGCTCAAGGGCAGCGCCCTGTGCAGCGACGCCTTCTTCCCTTTCCCTGACGGAGTCATCGCCGCCGCCGAAGCTGGCGCCACATGCGTCATCCAGCCCGGCGGTTCTATTCGTGATGACGAGGTAATCGCCGTCGCCGACGAGCGGGGCCTGGCCATGGCTTTCACCGGTGTCCGCCACTTCCGGCACTAGACTAACAGCGTGTACGAAATTTGGAAAAGAGGGTTGTCACTGCCAGTTCTTTCCTTGTAGCCACGTCGCTGCGGTGGTGAAATACTGGAAACTTATCCGCAGCAGGAGGGTTTCTTTGGTTATGGATGATTTCAAGGAGAGCGATGCCTTGTGGGACCTACTTGGCCGCGCGCGGCGCGCTAAAGCTTCTCCCTATTTCTCGCGGAAGGTTCTGAGCGCCATCCGTGAGGAAAAACAGCCGCGGTTCTCTGTGGCCGCCCTCCTCCGCTGGGTCATCCCGGCCGCCGCCTGCGCTGCCCTCCTCATTGGTTGGTCTGCGTACCAGCACGAGCAGCAGGATGCTTTTAACGCTTACTTCGACAGCGCAGCCGACCTCCAGTCCCTCATCGCCTCCGAGGATGTCTCGTTGTGGCTGGAAGAGCGCCCGCTTTAGCAGTTCTTTTTCTTAGTTGGCCCTGCGCGCCAGTTCACCAGGAGATTTCCCGCACATGATGGCCAATCGCTGAAGAAGAATCATCGTCTTGGCATCCAGGATCTCTCCATTGGTCATCATGGCAAATGCTTGATCGAAGGCTAGTTCAACAATTTCGATATCCTCCCCCTCGGTGTGGTCTCCTCCTCCGAGCGAGCTTCGGTTGGCATGATCATACTCCGCGATAAAGAAGAACAGTTTCTCCGTGACCGATCCCGGACTCATATACAACTCAAAGAGTTTTCGCGGAGGTCCGATATGGAAGCCGGTTTCTTCCTCGACTTCCCTGCGGATAGTTTCCTCAGGATCCTCGGAATCGAGCAGACCTGCGCAAGCCTCCAGCAGCATTCCATCGGTCAGACCGTTGACAAAGGCAGGATAGCGAAACTGGCTAGTCAGAATAAGCGTCTGCTTCTCCGAATTCACCAACAAGATGACTGCTCCGTTTCCGCGATCATAAGTTTCTCTGCTGAGCGTTTGCCAGCGTCCGTTCGAACGCTGGAAATCGAACGTCGTTTTCTTCAGCAAATACCAGTCGTCTGACAGAACCGTGACCTCCCTGATACGAATCCGCTCACTCATTTCACCTCCTCCATTGCGTCGGCTTCAATCCGGGGAATTTCAGAGAAATTCTCGAATACGTATTTTCCGGTCCGTCGCGCAATGTCCACCATTTCATCCGCCCCCTTCGAGACACCTCCCACTCGCAGGACGGCATCGACCCGTTGAGCAAGCATCCGCGAAATCGGATGAAAGATCTCGTCGAAGACCGCGTCTCCAACCCGCTGGGTCCCGGCCTCTCTGATCAGTGGCAGAGCCAGCGATTCCCCCAAGACGGGCAGGTGGCCCAGCCGAAAGACCTTAAGAGCGGCTTGCGCCATGGTGCGAAGGTTCTGCTCGATCTTGGCAGGGTCATCTCCGGTATTCGATCGATAAGGACCCGCTACCAGAATGAAAAGTTGATTAGATTTCGACATGGATCCAAGTGTAGCGGAGAGCGATCATCAAAAAAAATGATTTGTCGAGATGCGTAGTATCTGATAAACAGATCGAAGGTGGACCGATTTCTTCTGCTGGATCTTCCCGTCTTTCTCGCCGTCGCGAGGCGCGGCAATATGACCAAGGCTGCGGCGCTTTTGAACACCGTGCAGTCGAATGTCACCGGCCGCATAAAGCGTCTGGAAGACCAGCTTGGAGCTACGCTTGTCGTGCGAGGTTCTCGGAGGTTGCGCTTGACGCCGGAAGGGGAAGCGCTGATGCCATTCGCGTTGCGGCTTGAAGAGCTCTGTCGCGATATTAACAATCACTTCGGACAGGACGATCGACCTCAGGCGGGCTCAATTCGCATTGGTGCGATTGAAACCTTCGCGGCATCCCACCTCGTAGCGCTCATTGCAGGATTCACAGAACGCCACCCTTCTGCTGACATTTCCGTTCAGACTGGCGGCACCAACTCGCTTTGGGAAAAAATCCTCAAGTCGGAACTCGACGTTGCATTTGTGTCCCGGCGAGCAAATGAATCCGCTTTTTTTGAAGAGAAGGTCTTCGAGGATGACTTAGTTGTCATCGCGCGCCAGAGCGTGGCGTCTCTCGCGGATCTTGCAAGACCCGAGAACGCCAAATTAAAGATTCTTGTGCAGCGGAGCGGATGCTCTTTTACGGCCCGGCTGAGCGACTATTTGCGAGAAACCGGAGTTCCTCAAAGACCCATGCATGCGGTCGGAACGCTTGAGGGCGTGATAGGCAGCGTGAGGGCGGGAGGCGGCATTGCCGTGCTTCCCCGCAGCTACCTGAACTTGGTGCCAGGCACTCGCGAACTGTCCCAGATTACGCTGCCCGAGAAATTCCGATCCGTGGAGATTTTCCTGGTGGTTCAGCGATGGAAACTCCCAATCCGCCTTTTGGATGCGTTTGTTCAATCGTGCCTCAACAATCAAATCGTCAGAGACAACCACGAGTTGCACGATTGAGAAGAAACGGCCTTCAGCGATTGTGGCGAAGGGCGAGTCTTGTCTTCCGGGGATTGGCTGCGGGAGTCCTGGCCTTTCTTGTCCTGTCGGGCTGCGCCTGGCAGGTCATTCCGCCCGCGGAAGTTGCAGAACCGGTCCCGGTCTTCCTTTCCGAGTATGGACGCCACGCCCGGCTGGCGCTGCCGGATGACTCCACGGTGTTCTCTGAATATGGGTTTGGGGAGTGGAATTTCTATGGGCTCGAGAAGCAGGGCGTGCTTTCTGCTCTACGCGCCATATCGGGACTGGGAGAAGGTGCATTGTCACGAAGGCAGCTCCCCTACACGCTGAATGAAGCCGTATTCCTCCACGCTGCCGGAGGAAGCCGCACGGCCCGCCTGTGGGTGGAACGTTCTCTTGCGGACCATCTCCGGGAGGAATTGGAAGCCCGCTGGCAAGCCAACGCCGATGCCGTTGTGGTCCGCCAGATGGACCAGATCGCCGTTTCCCGCGACCCGGCGGCTTACCATTTCTTCGGCAATTCCAACCATGCGGTCGCCAAATGGTTGGAACGTCTCGGTTGCCGCGTGCTTGGCTACCCGATTACGTCCGATTTCGAGATCACGAAGGGGTCTGGCGCCGCCGGGCGTCAAGCTCCTCAACCACGCGACGGTGAGACTCTCTAGTAATGGGATAAAACGCCGTCAGAACCATCCCGATGATTAGGGCCAGGGCGGGCAGCGGCCCGATTGCCAGGCGGATCGCGAGTAAGGCGCTTTCAGGCTGCTCGGGCGCCGCTTCATTGGGTCCGCTGGAAATGTAACCGGCCAATGCAAGCAATTGGCCGACAACAAAGGTGCCGATGGCCAGCGCGGTCTTTTGAAGGAAAACGCAAAAACCGTAGTAGAGGCCCTCGCGCCGCCGGCCGGTTTTCAATTCATCGTATTCGATGACGTCGGGCAGCATGGCATTGGGGATGAGATAGCAGACCGAAATGCCGAAGCCCGCGACAAAGGCCATCAGGAAAATGATCGTGGTGTCGCCGGGCTGCAGGTACATCAGACCGGCCTGGGCCAGGAGCCACAGGCTCATTCCGACAAAATAAACCGGCTTCTTTCCTATTCTTACGCTCACCCATCCCCAAAATGGCATCAGGCAAAGCGCGGTGGTCTGCACAGTGAGCGCCAGGAGTTGGAAAGTCGTGGGCGGAAGCCGCAACCAGCTCTGAGTGTAGAATGGGAGAACGGTGGCGGTGAATTGCATGGCCAACCAGGAACAGAGGTAGATTCCGCAAACGAGAACAAAAGCTTTGTTAGCCAGCACCAGACCAAGCTGTTCACGCAGCGGGAGCGGCTTCGCGGCAAGTTCGTCCGCCTCCTGCCGCCTCAGGCGCTGGCGATCCCTCGAAATGGCGATTTGCCAGATACCGGTGAGACATAAGATCACCGAGATCAGGCCGATGGTCGCAACAGCGGCGCCGAAAACGGCATACTGTATCGTCTTGGGTGCGTCTTTCAGAATGTGGAAGACGACTAAGGCCACGATGAGCCCGCCCACGCTGCCGGCGAGGGAAAATCCCATTCTGTACGCGGTGAGCCGCGAGCGTTCGTCGTAATCGCGGCTGAGTTCTGCCGTGAGCGAAGAATGCGGCAGCCCAAGTGCCGTCGAGAATGTGCTGTAGAGCACGGCGACGATCAGATAGTAGACAAAGTGGTGCCATTGCGCGTGCGGTCCAGCAAACTCCGGCACCAGCCAGAACATCAAGAAGAAGCCAGAAAACGGGAGCGCGCTAGCGACCATCCACGGCAATCTGCGGCCCCAAGGAGTCCGGGTGTGATCCGAAAGCCAGCCGATCAACGGATCGTTAACCGCGTCCCAGATTCGGGCTATGAGCAGAACGCTGCCAGCCAGTCCGGGGTTCATTCCAGCGACGTCGGTTAGAAAGACGAGCTGAAAAAATATGATGGTGCTTCCCGCCATGGCAGGCCCCAACTCGCCCGCACCATAGGCCAGACGTTCAGAGTTCCCGAATTGGGGCGCGTTCTTCCTCATGCAATTGCCCTTCACGTGGTTTCCAGCGCCTCCCGATTTGAAACGGAAGGGTTGATGAGGCGCTGACGAATGTCAGGAACCCTTCCCTCGTTCACTATCCAGCATTTTCATCTGGTGTTCGTCATAGCGTGATCCGGCGACTGCCGACGAAGGAATTGCCTTTTCGATGCGGGCAAGGTCTGTCGCGGAGAGTTTCACCTTAGCGGCTCCCAACGATTCCGACAGCTGGATCCGCTTACGCGCGCCGACCACAGGAACGATGTTCCTTCCTTTCGCGAGCACCCAGGCGATCGCCAATTGCGACGGACTAATTCCCTTTTCTGACGCGATTTGCTTCAGTTCTTCGACCAGGCGCTGGTTTTGAGCAAGGTTTTCGCCGCTAAAGCGTGGCAGATGAGCACGAAAGTCCCCTGGCCCTGCCGGCGCTGAGCCGCTCAACAGTCCACGGGAAAGAACGCCATAAGCCGTAACGCCGATGCCAAGTTCCTCGAGGACGGGAAAAATTTGCGTCTCAGGATCGCGGCTGATCAGGGAGTACTCGATCTGAAGGTCGCAGATGGGGTGAGTAGCATGCGCCCGGCGGATGGTGTCGGGTCCGACCTCCGAGAGTCCGATGTGGCGGACATAGCCGGCCTTCACCAGCTCGCTGATGGCTCCGATCGTGTCTTCAATGGGCACCTGAGGATCCAGTCGAGCCGGGCGATAGATATCAATGTGGTCCACTCCAAGGCGGGTCAGGCTGTAGGCCGCGAAGTTCTTGACGGAAGCAGGCCGCGCATCGGAGCCTGTCCATCCTCCGTCGGGAGTGCGCAAAGCACCAAACTTTACAGAGAGCAGGGCTTTGTCGCGGCGGTCCTTGAGAGCGCGGCCAATCAGCATTTCGTTGTGGCCGATCCCATAGAAGTCGCCTGTGTCCAGCAGCGTGATACCATGGTCGAGCGCAGCGTGGATCGTGGCGATACTTTCGTCATCGTCCGTCTGGCCGTACATGCCGGACATCCCCATGCATCCGAGAGCGAGCGGAAAAACTGTTGGCCCGGCCGAGCCGAGCTTGCGGGACTCATTTTCTAAAGTCATGGGCCGATCCTATGAAAGCCCGCTTCGCCGTCAATCGGACGTTGCGGGGTTCGGGGCCAAATATCCAAATATTTCCGAAGCTCGGCGGGACGCCGAGCAACCACACCCGAGACGGGTGTGCCCCCCGACTTAGACGAGCACCATCTCCGTGCCAATTGGGGACTCAGCGATACCGTTTCACGCGAGCGATGAAACTGTTCCACTTCGTGCCAAGGCGCCGGCCGCCAGGAGCGTTGTGGTCCCGTTCGAGGAGAATGCGCGGACACGGCTTTCCAAATCGATAGTCCCAGCGCGGCCAATGCATGTGCGGGACGATGTTCTGGATCGGGATGCCGTAGCGGCGGGCTAGTGCAGCCGCGAGGCGCGCGGCTCGGTCGACGGCGGCTGCCTGCCGAGCGCGATTGCGGAATTCGCAGATTTCGATTCCGATGCTCAGCCGGTCGCCCGGGCCGCCGTAGTCGGCGTGATCACCCTGTTCCGTGGGCAGCAAGTGTTCTATCGCCCCCCGGTCATCGACGGTGAAATGCCACGTAACCCAGCCAGACCGACCAAACCGCGGATTGTTTCTGCTGCGCTTGCCTTTCACAAGCAGGTATTGCGCGTGCCGCGCGGCGGTCGCATCGATACCCTCGGTCGAGTGGATCGTAATGTACCGCGGGCGCATCGTCCGGGCGATCAGCCGGCCATGAACATTGGGCGGCAGGAGCGCCAGGCGGACACCTGGTAGTTGAGAGGCTCGATCGGTTACAGAGGAGCACGTGGCGAGCAGCAGGCAGGCGCATCCCAAGCTCGCGAGGAAGACGAGTTTCCGTTGCACGGGAAAATACAATCATCTCGGGTCCGCCGTCGACACTACTTTTTTCGTCTGCAGTTTGAACTTCGGCGATCCGATAAATTGGCGAAATCGCTGATGGGGCTCACCGACCTGCTGCTTGTTGGCTTTTTCCTTGGTATCGGTTTGCAGGGCTTACCGAATTGGCAGAAAGTTGCCGTGGCGTGTCTTCTTGTTCTGCTTCTGCCGTTCAAGGCTGCGCTGTTCTTCGCCCTATTGACGCGTTTTCATCTTCGCACGCGAACCGCCTGGATGGGCGGGCTCAGCCTCGGCTCCTACAGCGAGTTCGGTCTCATCGTCGTAGGTTTGGCTCATGCCAAGGGGTGGATGCCGGAGGATTGGCTTGTCGTCGTCGCAATCGCACTCGCCTCTTACTCAAATTGCTTTCGAAATGAAAGTAATTCCTCCCGCAGCTGTCTTAACTCGATTTTTAGTGTGGCGATCTCGTTCTCGAGTGCCTCGATTCGAGATTGCGAATTTTGTTTCGGAACTGAGATGGGAATTTCGGCTTCGAAATCGCCTGGTAAGACGGGCTCACCCGAGATCAGCTGGACATAGCGTTTTTCTTTCTGTCCCGGTCTTGCCGGCAAAACTCGAACCAGCGGATCGTCACCTTTCGCCAGATCGGCAAGAAAGGACTCCACCTGTTCCAGGCTATCGAAGAATTGAAGGCGTTCCGTCCGACTGCGAAGCTCGCCCGGCGTTTGCGGCCCGCGCAACAGCAAGACGCAAAGCAACGCGATTTCCCGTTGATTCAATTCAAAGTGATTGAGCAAGTTGTGCCGATACTTCGGGACGCGCGATCCCGCGCCGAATGTCATCGTTGCCAATTTCTTCTCCCGCAACGAATCCACCCCCGCTTCGACAGTCTTCTCGTCATACGAAACAACGGGATCACGGTTTGTTGATTGATTGCATGCTGCAATCAAACTGTTGAGGGACAGCGGATAGTTTTCCGGTGTGATCCGCTCCTTTTCGAGCAGACAACCAAGAATTCTCGTTTCGGCGGGTGTCAGAACGAACAAGCCCATCAACGTCTGTAATGCAGAACTCGCTCAAATCCAAGACTCTCTTGCATCGGTCAGCATCAGAAATTCCGCATGGGATTCCCACGACCTCGAAGCGATCGCCACCCATTGAGCGAAGGAAATATTCGGCAAGAATACTGCGGTCGGAGTTGCGGGTGCAGAGAAAGAGGACGCGAAATTTCGGGCGCATAATCACGGGTTTCCCAAACCGTTACTCGGGGTTGAGAGGCCTGCTCTTCCAAAGTTGTGACAAAATTGTCACAATCCTGCCTTTGGCCTTTCGCCATTAATGGTTGATTTACTTCCTGACACACGAACCAGACATGAAATTCACCTCTCTGATCACCATCGGCGCGATCGCCTCGGCAATCTTCGCGACCTGCGCCACGGCCCAACAACTCTCCGGCGCAGGCGCTTCTTTCCCCGCGCCGCTCTACCAGCGCTGGGCCGTTGAATACAACAAGCTGCATCCCAAGGTGCAGGTGAATTACCAGTCGGTGGGGTCCGGCGCGGGCGTTAAACAGTTTTCGCAAGGCACGGTAGATTTCGCCGCGAGCGATGCCGCCATGAGCGATGAGGAGATCGCCAAGGTCAAGCAAGGCGTCGTGATGATCCCGGCCACCGCGGGCAGCGTCGTGATCGCTTACAACCTGCCAGGCGTCACAGACCTCAAGCTTTCCCGCGATGCCTACGCCGGCATCTTTTTGGGCAAGGTAACGAAATGGAATGATCCAGCGATTGCGAAGGACAATCCTGGAGTCACCCTGCCCGATCTGCCGATCAATGTTTCCTACCGGTCGGATGGAAGCGGCACCACGTTCGTATTCACGAAGCATCTGGCCGCGATCAACAAGGATTTCGCCGATGAAGTCGGAAGCGATAAGTCCGTGACGTGGCCGGTCGGCGCGGGCGGAAAGGGCAACGAAGGCGTCACTGCGCTGATCAAGCAGAGTCCGGGCACCGTCGGTTATGTCGAATACGGCTATGCGGTGAACAACGGCCTCTCTATGGCCAGCTTGCAAAACAAGAACGGAAATTTCGTAAAGCCTACCGATGCGAGCGGCACGGCGACACTGGCAAATGTCAGGTTCCCGGAAAACCTCCGCGTCTGGCCGGAGGACCCGGCAGGCGCCGACGACTATCCGATCGCAACGTTCACCTGGCTGCTGCTTTACAAAAAGTACAGCGACCCCGCAAAGCTCGAGGCGCTCAAAGGCTTTGTAACGTACGGTGTGACTGACGGCCAGAAATATTCGAACGAGCTCGGTTATATCCCGCTCCCCTCCCCGGTCGTCGAAAAGAGCAAGGCCGCTCTGGCGACCGTGGAATAACGCTGTAGACTAACCATCAGGCATATGCAAACCGACGCTCCAGCGATCGAGCAAAGCGGCATCAAGGAGTTCAAAAAGCGGCCTGATCTTTTTCGGGCACTTTGCTGGGTCGCGTCGGCTGCGACCGTTGCCATGCTCGCCTGGATTATTTTCGAGATCACCAGGCAGGCTGCACCTTCGATCCAGAAATTCGGCCTCGATTTTCTGACGAACTCGAAGTGGGTGCCAAATCGAAACATCTACGGGGTTTCTCCCTTCCTTATCGGCACCGTGGTGAGCTCACTGATTGCGCTGATTTTTGCTCTGCCTCTGGGGCTGGCGATTGCGATCTTTCTGAGTGAGGATTTTCTCCCTCTCCCCATCCGCCAAGTTGTCCGTTTTACTGTCGAGATGCTGGCGGCCATTCCCAGCGTTGTCTACGGGCTCTGGGGAATCTTCGTGGTCATTCCCCTCGTTCAAGCTTTCGGAGCGTGGGCGGTAATCGCGTTCAAGAATATCCCCGGGCTGAGCACCATTTTTGCGCCTCCCGCCTACGGCAACAGCATGCTCACGGCGAGCCTCGTCCTGGCGCTCATGATCTTGCCCACGATCACCGCCATTTCCCGCAGCGCGCTAGTCGCCGTGCCCGGAACACTGCGTGAAGGGGCCTATGCGCTCGGTTCGACGCGGTGGGAGGCAATCTTTGGAGTCATCCTTCCGACAGCCGCGCCTGGCATCGTCGCCGCGACCATTCTGGCGCTGGGACGTGCGATGGGAGAAACCATGGCCATCGCCATGCTCATCGGCAACAGTTCGCGGCTGACATGGTCGCTTCTCTCGCCGGCCGGCACACTGGCCGGCCTGCTCGCCAACCAATTCGGAGAGGCGGAGGGCTTGCAGGTGAGCTCGCTGATGTATGCCGCCTTCCTTCTGGTCGTTCTTACTCTCTTCGTCAATATGGCCGGCGAGGCCGTTCTACGATACACGCAAAAGCAAACTGCTGGAATTCGGTAACCCTAAGGCATTTAACGATGAGCACCGCAATCGCAGAACCCGCCGACATCTTTTCCGCCGCGAATTCCCCCGGCTCGGGCGCTCGCTCTCTTTGGAGCAAGTTCCTGAGTTGCATCTGCGTCGGGCTGGCGCTTCTCACGCTCGTTCCTCTCTTTTCGATCGTCTTTCTTGTTTTGAAGAACGGCCTCCCGCTCTTGAGTTGGAGCGTTTTCACCGAGCTTCCACCGGCTGCGGGAATGACGGGCGGAGGCTTTGGCAACGCGGTGGCGGGCACATTCCTTATGGTCGGCATTGCGCTAGCGCTGGCTACGCCTTTTGGCATTCTTTCGGCCATTTACATTAACGAGTACGACCCCTATTCGCGGCTGTCGAACGCTGTGCGGTTCGTCGCCAAGCTCCTGACTGGCATTCCCTCAATCATTTGCGGTGTATTCGCTTATGCCGTGATCGTGCTGAACACCGGCGGTTTCTCCGCGTGGGCGGGCGGTTTCGCGCTGGCGATCCTCATCCTGCCGACGATTCTCCTGACGGCCGAACAAGCGCTTCTTAGCGTGTCCAAGGCTTATCGGGAAGCTTCGTACGGCTTGGGCGCGACGAATTTCCAGACGATTTGGCGCGTCGTTCTGCCGGACGGCCTGCCCGCCATCATGACCGGCATCATGCTTGCAGTGGCGCGCGCCGCGGGCGAAACGGCTCCCCTCATCTTTACCGCGCTCTTCAGCCAGTACTGGATCCAATCCCTGCGAGAGCCAACTGCCTCGCTGTCTGTCCTCATTTACAACTTTTCAACACTCCCCTTCGAGCATCAGATCAAAATGGCCTGGACGGCATCCTTGGTGCTGGTGATTCTTGTCACCATGGCCAATATTACTGCACAGGTCGTTTTCCGCAGGAAATGACATGATATGACCAAGACCATGGATCCGCAATCGACGCCCACCGCCTCCGTGCCGGGATCAGCCGCCACATCGGAATCCTCCGAGCGCCGCGCCGATTTCCTGAAGGTTCGCGACTTCAACTTTTACTACAGCAAGAAGCAGGCGCTCTTCGGCATCAACATGGAGATTCCTCAGCGCCAAGTTACCGCCTTCATCGGGCCATCCGGGTGCGGGAAATCCACGCTACTCCGAAACTTCAACCGGATGAATGATTTGATCGATGGCGTGCATCACGAAGGAGATATCCTTCTCAACGGGAGGAGCATTTACGACAAGAAGATTGAGATCATCGCATTGCGGCGCAGCATTGGAATGGTCTTCCAAAAGTCGAACCCGTTTCCAAAATCCATCTACGAAAACATCGTCTATTCGTTGCGCATTGCCGGGGTCAGTGCCAAAAGTATCCTCGACGAGACAGTCGAGCGCAGTCTGAAGGGCGCCGCGCTTTGGGATGAAGCCAAAGACCGCTTGCAGGACAGCGCGCTCAGCCTTTCTGGCGGTCAAATGCAGCGCCTTTGCATCGCGCGCGCCATTGCCAACCGGCCGGAAATCCTGCTGATGGACGAGCCCTGTTCGGCTCTCGATCCCATTGCCACAGCGAAGGTTGAAGATCTCATTCACGAGCTCAAGCACCAGTTCACCATCGTCATCGTCACGCACAACATGCAGCAGGCGACGCGTTGCTCGGACAAGACGGCATTCTTTTATCTCGGCAAGCTCATCGAGTTCGACGAAACGCAGAAGATATTTACCAATCCCAGCGAGAAGCAAACCGAAGACTACATCACGGGCCGATTCGGTTGATCTTCGCCAGGAACACTATGAGCACAAACACCCCCGCCATGCCGAATACTCACATTCTCAGCACCTTCGAAGAAGCGTTGCGCTCCCTGCGCAACGACGCTCTGATGATGGCCAGCCTCACCGAGCGCAACCTCGAAAACACCAGGAAGGGCCTGTTCGACCGCGATGAGGATTGGTGCAACACCGTGATTGCGGACGACGAGGAAGTCGACACGCTGGAAGTTCAGGTTGACCGTGAAGGCGTCAACCTCATGCTGCGCTTCCACCCGCTCGCCTCCGACATGCGCAACGTGATTTCGACGATGAAACTGAGTGTGAACCTCGAACGCATCGCCGATCAGGCGGTCAACATTGCACGCCGGAGCCGCAAGCTGATCGCGCGTCCCGCCGTGGGCGAGATTCTCGAGCTTCAACCAATCTTTCACTACGCCGAAACGATGGTGAAGGACGCCGTGCGCTCCTTTGCCGACCGCGATCTCGAGTTGGCTCGCGCGCTTAAGGAACGCGACCGCCAGCTCGATCAAATGAACCGGATGTTCGCCGACAAGATGACCGATTTGATGTCCCGTCACGTGGATCACATTCCCAGTTACATGGACATGATTTTCATTTCCCGATTCCTGGAGAGAATCGGCGATCAGGCGACCAACATCGGCGAAGACACCGTTTACGCCATTTCCGCCGAGGAAACGCGCCACATTCACCACGTGGTCGGGTAACCTCGTAGATTGAAGGCCGCGAAATCGACCGAAGCGCGGCGGCCATCTTTCGTCAGGGGGTCGAGTCAGCCGTTTCGGTCTGTCGGATAGCCTCCTTGATCCGCTCGACGCGATTGTCAGGATCGGGGTGAGTGCTCAAAAACTCCGGGGGCGCGCGACCGCCGGCCGCCTTTTTGAGGACTTCCATCACGCGGATGAGCGCATTCGGGTCGTAGCCTGCCCGTTTCATGAAGCGCACGCCCAGCTTGTCGGCCTCCAGCTCGTCGTCGCGCCCATAGGCGGTGTTCTTGAGCTGGCTGACGAACTGCGCGATTTGCCCGGCCGTCATGCCATAGTCGCTCCCGCCAGCCATAACGACCGCGTTAACCAGCCCCTGGCTGAGCTGAGCCTTGGCCATCTGCTCATTCGAATGGCGCCCGACAACGTGACCGATTTCATGCCCAAGCACGCCCGCCACCTCATCCTCGCGCTTCAGCAATTTGAACAATCCAACGGTAATGAACACCTGACCACCTGGCAGAGCGAAGGCATTGACGATGTCGGGGTCGGCGAGAAGGTGGAACTGATAATAGTACGGGCTTTGGTTGATCTCGGTGTTGGCACGAACAAGCCGCTCACCGATACCGGCTACCAAATCCTGCGCACTCTGATCGGGATAGAGCCCTCCGTGCTGCCGGGCCATTTCCGGGGCGGAATTGAGACCGAGAGCGATCTCCTCCTTGGGGCTCAATGCCACACGCTGAACGCGGCCTGTGACAGGATTTTCATATCGTTCGGTGCTGAAGTAATAGGTCGCGATCGCACCAAGAGCGAGCAGGATCCCGATAAGCAATCGTGCTCCGCACCCTCCGAGCCGCCCGCTGCCTCTGGACATTCCGTAAGCCATGTCGAGTCTGCCGGAGAATCATCCAGACGCGACGAACGCGCCGATAAAAGTTTCCCAAAACGGGGGAAACGGCGCCTTCATTTCATGGGAGGTTCGAGAGCACAGGTAACTCTCCAGTGTTTTCAAGATTAAACCATTTTGCGGAGCTGGACTAAAGAATTTTTTCCAGCAAAGGCATCAGCACGCCGCACGGCGAAAATATCGTTTGGGCGAGGGCCTGCGCCGCCCGGGAGTGCGTTTCATAATCCGCCTCAATGGAGCGGATGGCTTCCGCGCAGTCTCGAATGTTATGAAAGACCAACATCCCCTCGGATGGCGCGATGGCGCGCGTCCAACCGGTCTCCTGGAGCACAACCGGGCGGCCAAGCGCCAAATAGACGACGCTGCGGTCGCTCATCCAACCTCCGCGGGAGACGATATATCCCTCCTTAGCGACGCCGATTTCTCCACGGCTCCCCGCAATGAAGCGGAGATAGGAAGACACATTCCCGCAGACCTGTGAGGCGGGGATGAAACGCCAGCCTGCCTCCGTGAAGGGCGCGTAGTCGTCCCAATCAGGCGCCAGGTCCGTGGCGATCGCGCACGGCCCAAGCACGTGTTGCGGAAGAGACCTCATTTCCACGAGACTCTCGCGCTTCCCGGCGTACCGGCGGCCTCGCCATTCCAGCTCTGGGTAACCGTACCAATGCGCGATGGTTGTCCATGGGGCGGCGGCGGCAACGTTTGGGACGGCGCCCAACTTTTGGCGCCAATAATCCGCCACAACGGGCGGAAAAACCGGGATCCATTCACGGCCGAGCGTTGGCAACAAGGCCCCAGGCAAGTTCAAAGTCGTCCCGACCGTGAGAAAAACGTCGTGCCCTTCAAGGTTCATGTCGCTCTTGCAGACCTCCACCCAGAGCTGGGTGAAAGCGGGATCGACATCGAGGTAGGCTTTTACAGTACGCGATCCAAGCAGGTCGAGGCGCTTGAAATGTCCCGCATAGTTGATGAACAAATCCGCGCTGGCTGCAAATTCCCGGAACGCCTCAAGTTGCGGCGATTCGCCGTCGATCAAGAGGCATTCGCAGGAGCGAAAGCCATATTCCTCAACCGTTGTCTTCCAGTATTCCTCCTGCGGGCTCGCCTGGCCCGGTCTTTTCGGCGGCTGGAGTTCCGGGGAGCTAAGGTGCTCCGCGATCCAAACCTCCCAGCCCAGCTCGCGAAAACCGATCGCCCAGTGCATGATCGAGCAAATATTGCCCGCAGCCGCATGAAGCCAGCGCGCCAGGACAACGCCAAGAACAAGTCTGGGTGCTCTTTTCAATCGGCCGCCATGCTACGCGAACTTCCCAGTGGGATAGAGAAAATACCGCAAAAATTCACGAAGTCGGGGGTCACGGCACCGCTACAATCTCGTGGGCGGCATTGTCGATGCCGGTCTCCCGCTGTCCTGCTCGATGCGCAGCTGCGCGGGGCTTTCGAGCTCGATCTGCGGAATACCCCGATAGAGGGTGATCGCACCTTCCAGAAGCACATGCTTTCCAACGAGCGCGCTCTTAAGCCCATTTGGAAAGCGGTCTGCAAAACGCGGGAGAAATCTCGCGCGAACAATGCCGACAAAACCGTCTGTACCACGGCCATCAAAGTTGATGAAGGTCATCCGTCCATCCGGCAGTGCGCCAATAAGAGCTACGCGCCCGCGCACCTTGACTCTCGTGCCCGCACGGGAAACCAGCGCCTCACGGTCCGTTGCCTCGAGGAGCTCCGGTTGGTCGTCGTCGTGTTCGCTGGACCTTGCGAGCCCCCATGCCCCGCGTTGCCGCGCTCTGGCTTCAACCTCCGCCTTTTTTAGATCTGAGGAGATTTCGCCGCTGCGCCGACCTTTGGGGTGATCGGATACTGCCGTATTGCCGTGCCGGATGATGGCAAGACCCTCATTCACCAGCAACGCGGAAAGGTCCTTGCCGTCAGCGGTCTCTACAAAGGCGCGAATGGCAGGATTGTCTCCGACAGGATCCACAGCCTGCCAACAAGTGTATACCGTAAACGGATTGCGCAGCTTATCCTTCGTGAAATTTCTGGCTAGATACGCTGCACGCAGTGCGGTACTCTCGGGACCCTTCACACCGAAATACCGCGCCTGCGCCGCCCGGCGAGCGCGCGAGGCGGGATTCTTTTCCACACAGTCCACAAAGTATAGGCGGAAAACATAGTGCTTGCCGCCGCGGCGGACCTCAACGCTATCTCCGTCGCTGTGCGAACCTTCGAAGAACTCGCAACCGTCCAGTCTGTCCCAGCCTTGGGCCACCAAAACGGCCTGTGATACGAGAGCCGCCCATGCCACCAGAAAACCACATCTTCCCATGTCAGAGGGCCCGGTCTGCTAGCGACCGCTCGACGGCCTTCGGAAAGATCACGCCGACATCTCCTTCGTGGCGCACGGTGACTCCAGGGAGGCCGTCATGTTCGGTCGGACCGCGATTGATGATGGCGTAAGGAACGCCGCGCCTTGCCGCCATCAGAGGAATCCCGGCGGCAGGATAAACGGAAAGAGTGGATCCAAGCGCGATCACCGCATCGCATTCTTCCACAGCCCGCTGCGCGGCCTCAAGCGTATTTGGGTCCAGGCTTTGGCCGAAGCTGATGGTCGCGGATTTCAGCAATCCCGCGCACTCCGCACAACGCGGCGGTCGCGACGTGGATGAGAACTCATCGAAGAGCGGCTGCGGATCAAAGCGCCTCTTGCACGCGAGACACTCGATCCAGCGATTGGTGCCATGCATCTCAATGACTCGCTCCTCCGGCAGTCCGGCCATTTGGTGCAGCCCATCAATGTTCTGCGTGACCACGGCCTGCAACTTTCCGGCACGATGCAAGTCCACAATCGCGCGATGGACAGCATTCGGCTGCGCATCGCGCATCGTGGGCCAGGACTCCAGTTTGTAATCCCAATATTCGATCCGCGCCTCCTCTGAAGCCAGGAACTCGTCATAATAAACTGGCTGCCGCGTCTGCCAGACGCCCTGTGGCCCGCGGAAATCGGGGATTCCGCTGTTGGTGGAGATGCCCGCGCCAGTAAAGATGAGGAGGTGCCGCGTCTCCTGAAGAATGTCTATTAGATCGCCCATCCGTTTCCTTCCAAATCAAGCCGTTCTTCACGTGGCTTAATTTGGCCCAATTAGAACAACATCAGCGCCGGATTCTCTATCAGCTTGCGCAGGGTACCAAGGTATTCCGAGCCGACTGCGCCGTCCACAACGCGGTGGTCGCCGCTTAGTGAAATGTTCATACGCTCGCCGACGACGATCTCATTCTTCGCATTAACGACCGGCTTCTTCACGATAGTGCCCACGGCAAGGATCGCGGCCTGCGGAGGATTGATAATCGCGAAGAATTGCTCGATGCCATAGGCCCCGAGATTCGAGACGGTGATGGTGCCGCCTTGATATTCCTCAGGTTTCAGCTTCTTGTCCCGCGCACGCTTGGCGAGATCCTTGACCGTGGAGCTTATCTCTTTGAGTGAGAGCTTGTTTGCGTCGCGGACGACCGGAGTGACCAGACCCTCATCCACAGCAACGGCGACTGAAATGTTCACGCTGCCGTATTGAATGATGGCATCTCCCGCCCAGGACGCATTGATGTACGGATGCGAGCTGGCCGCGCGAGCGACGGCGAGCAAGACGAAATCGTTGACCGTCAGCTTCGGCAACCCGGCGGATTCGTTGGCACTATTGAGTTCCTTGCGCAGGCGCATGAGCGCGCTCGCATCGACCTCGATGGAAAGATAGAAATGTGGTAGCTGCGTCTTGCTGGCGAGCAATCGCTCGGCGATCACGCGACGCATGCCAGAGAGAGCAACGCGCTGGTCGCCTTTGCCAGCCGCGGCTTGAATTTTCGGAGCTGGGGCCGGGGCGGGAGCGGCAGCGGCAGGAGCTGCGCCTTTTTCCGGAATGTCCTCGGCAACTACGCGTCCGCCTGGGCCGGTGCCCTGGATGCTTTCGAGTGCGACGCCGCGTTCCGCGGCGATCTTTTTGGCCAGCGGCGAGGCCTTGACGCGGGCGCCTGTCGGGGCTGCAGCAGCCGGAGCGGCAGGAGCTGCTGGGGTTTCTGCGGGCTTGGCGCCGGCGGTCGAGTCCGCCTTCGGCGCAGGAGCCGCTGGGGCTGCCTCAGCGGTCTCGCCTTCGGCAAGAATAAGCGCGACCTTCTCTCCGACCTTCGCAACACCCCCGTCGCCCACATAGATTTCCTTGAGCACGCCGTCATCGAAGGCCTCCATTTCCATGGTGGCCTTGTCAGTTTCCACTTCGGCGAGGATGTCGCCCGTTTCAATGGTGTCGCCTTGTTTCTTTTTCCAGCGCGCAATGGTTCCTTCGACCATCGTGTCGCTCAACTTGGGCATCGTAATAATAGGCATGGGGAATGTGGGGATTGGGAATTCCGGCTTGTCCTAGCAAATCTCCAACACCTTGCTGACTACACGCTGCGGAGTCGGGAGCTGGAGAGGTTCAACGGCGGGTGAGTAGATCGCGGGAGCATCGAGCGTACAGACGCGTCTGACGGGGGCGTCGAGTTCGTCGAAGGCTTTCTCCATGATGAGAGTGCAAATCTGCGCGGAGACACCGCAGAAGGGCTTGTTTTCGTCAACAAGAACAACGCGATGGGTCTTGCGTGCTGACTTGAGCACAGCATCTTCATCGAGAGGGCGAATCGAGCGCAGATCGAGCACCTCGGCGTTGATATTGTGTTCGGCCGAGAGAATTTCGGCGGCTTTGAGAGCGGTGAGGGCCGATCGCCCATGGGCAATCAGGGAGACGTCGGACCCCTCGCGCTTGAGATCGGCCACGCCAAGAGGGATGAGATATTCCTCCGACGGCACTTCGCCCCTCTCGCCATAAAGAAGCGTATTCTCCAAGAACATGACCGGGTCGTTGTCGCGGATGGAGGATTTCATCAACCCTTTCGCATCGTACGCGGTGGCAGGGCAGACGACTTTAAGGCCCGGTATGGCGGCGAGCCAGTTCTCGGGCGTGTGGGAATGAGTGGCTCCGACGTTCGTGCCCCCGTTTGCCGGGCCGCGAATGACGATCGGACAATTGATGAGGCCGCCGCTCATGTAGCGGATCTGACCGGCGTTATTGACGATTTGGTCGTAGGCAACGGTCGCAAAACTCCAGAACATAAGCTCAATGACCGGCCGCAGGCCGAGCATGGAAGCACCCACACCCATGCCGATGAAGGCCGCTTCGCTGATCGGGGTATCCACGACCCTCTTGTCGCCAAACCTCTTCCACAGGCCGCGAGTCACCTTGTAAGCGCCGTCGTACTGAGCAACTTCCTCGCCAATGAGAACGACGTTCGGATCGCGTTCGATTTCTTCGGCAAACGCCTGATTGAGAGCTTCGCGGTATTCGATGAGAGCCATGATTCAAAAAAAGCGGATTGGAGATTGCGGATCGCGAGCTGGGATAAATATGGTCCTTAGTCGTTAAAGAAGAATCTTCCTGTTCGGCCGGCCTCAGTCTGGCGGTCGACTTCGAAATAAACGTCCTCGAAAATGCTTGCCTCGGTCGGCTGCGGGCTCCCCTCAGCGAATTGCGCTGACGCGTTTGCCTCAGCCTTGAGGTCGGCGTCGATGGCTTCGTATTGTTCTTCGCTGAGGATCTTTTCTGCAATGAGCCGATTCTTGAAAATCCGAAGGGGATCGTGTTCGTTCTTGTATTTCTCGATCTCCTCCTCTTTGCGGTAGCCGCCCTTGTGTTTGGCGTCGGCAACCGAGTGGCCGTAGTAACGATAAGTGTCAAATTCTATGACAGTGGGCCGGGACTCTTTATGCGCCCGCTCGACGGCCTTCTGGGTGACGGCTCGAACTTCGTAGAGATCCTCTCCATCGGCCTGCTCCCATTCAATGCCGAAGGCCTCCGCGCGCTGGGCAAGACATTTGTCAACCACTGAGGAGCGATCCAGGCTCGTACCCATCGAATACTTGTTATTCTCGATGATGTAAATCGCCGGTAGATCGAACAAGGAGGCCAAATTCAGACATTCGTAGAAGCAGCCCTGATTGACTGCGCCATCACCAAGGAAGCACAGGGACGCGCCTGTAAGCCCCTTATACTTTATGCCATAAGCGAGACCGAGACCAAGCGGCGTCTGGCCCCCAACGATGCCGTGACCGCCCCAATAATTCTTGTCAGGCGCAAAAAAATGCATCGAGCCGCCTTTACCTTTCGAGCAGCCTGTGGCTTTGCCGTAAAGTTCTGCCATGCACTCATTCATGCCCATGCCAGAGGCGAGCGCGTGTCCATGATCACGATAAGCAGTGATCACATGATCGTCGTCTCCCAACAACGAAATCGTTCCCACCGCGATCGATTCCTGGCCGATGTAAAGATGAAGAAACCCACCCATCTTGCCCTGGCTGTAAAACTTGAGAGCGGTTTGCTCGAAACGCCGAATGCGGACCATCTCGTGGAGAAGCGCGATTTTCTTTTCGGGACTGAGATCCGCGTTTACAGGCGCTGTCGCGTAATCGGCGGGACTGGATGCGGCTGCGGTTTTAGTCATTCGTACAATTTGGTGTTTGATTGCCCCCTCCTGTCGCCAAGCCCCTCAGACCCTGCTGACGTCAAGAGAGAATATCATTTGCAAACCGCGTCGTTTTGACAACTCGGAAATAACGGGATTTTCTTTTCAAGTAACATCTTCTTCGATTGGGATATACGGGTGAGCGTTCCTAGGACATTTTCGCTTCTTCTGAGCGTGGCGATTTGCGCGGTGTCCGCAGGCTGCGCCGTCGTGCAGGACATTCAGAACCGCCAGGCGAAGGCCCGCGAGGAAAGCGAACGGGCTGAGTTACGCAAGCAAGCGATTGTGGAGCACGCGGTTTACCGGTCGGTGGCTGGGTGGAGGAAACAGACGTATCGCAATAAGGAGCTTCTCTCCCAGGCAACCGCGGAGAACGTTTCGCTGGAGATCTCCTTGAGCGAGCAGCGCGGGCTGCTTCTCGTGCGCACCGCGATCGCGATGGATTTTCCGGTGGCTACGGGCAAAAAATCCCATCCCACACCAGCGGGCAGCTTCACCATCCGTGCCAAAGAGAAGAACTATTTTTCCAATCTCTACGGAAAGATCTACGACGCTCAAAACTCCGTTCTCGTCGGTGACGCGGACACCCGAACGGATCTCGTGCCCGAGGGAGGACGTTTTGAGGGAGCGATGATGCCGTACTGGATGCGCCTCACCGACACGGGCGTTGGCATTCATGTCGGCTATGTGCCGGGCCGCCCTGCTTCACACGGCTGCATTCGCATCAAGCGCGATGCGGCAACGCAGGTATTTGATCTCGTTAAGGTTGGAACACCTGTTGTCATCGCCGAAAGCGCGCCGAGCTTGCTGTAGAGCTCCAAAAGGAGCCACAGCCCGAACCCGTGCTAAAGCAGCTCGAGCTGCTGCCCTGCAGGATTGCGGAACGCTGCCGTTGAAAGCGCCGAGGATCTCTCGTTCAATCCCACTCGAGCGGCAGAGACCTCGAAGAGCCGGCGAATGTTTTCCGCCTGCGTCCCCACGCCCTGCATGCGCGTGCCGAATCTCGAATCGTTCAGAGCGCCTTCACGAATGTCACGGATACGGCCGAGAATTCTTTGCCGCGCTTCGGGGAGATGCTCCGCAAGCCATGCAGAAAATATGTCCTTGACGCCATAAGGCAACCTAAGAAGCGCATAACCTGCGCTTTGCGCACCTGCTTGGCGTGCCGCACTGAGGATCGCGGGAATTTCGTGTTCGTTGAGACCGGGGATTACGGGAGCCACAAGAACGCCTACCGGAATTCCTTCCGAGCTCAAACGCTCGACGGCTTCTAGCCGGTGACGGGGAAGCGATGCTCGCGGCTCGAGGCGACGCGCGAGCCCTGCATCGAGCGTCGTGATCGACAGGTTCACGCTCGCGGCCTGAGCCGCCGCGAGCTCCTGCAAAATGTCCAGGTCGCGAGTGACCAGATGGTTCTTGGTCACAATGGTTACAGGATTGCGAAACTCGGCGAGCACTTGCAGGCAGCGGCGTGTGATCTGCAGCTTCCGCTCAACTGGCTGGTAGCAATCGGTCACTCCGCTCATCGCGAGAGGTTGAGGCCGCCACTTCGGCGAGGAAAGCTCACGGCGCAGAATCTCGGGGGCTGCGGCTTTCACGAGGATGCGTGTCTCGAAATCCACTCCGGCCGAAAAGCCAAGATACTCGTGATACGGTCTGGCATAACAATAGGCGCACCCGTGCTCACAACCACGATACGGATTGATGCTCGCGCCAAAACCTATGTCCGGGCTGTCCGTATAGCTGATTATTGTCTGAGTGCCATCACGGAGATACAGGGTTTCCGGATTCCGAACCTCTTCTGCAAACTCCTCATCAAGAGATACTTCCATTTGCTCAAAGCGGTTCGCCGGATTGATCGTCGCACCCCGCTTCGGCAAATCCGTGGTTCTCATTAAGGCTAATTCGCCTTTTGGAACTTCTCGAGTTTCGGCCGAATTACCGCCCTGCTGTACGGATAGTTTGGATTATGGTCGTAAAAGTCCTGATGATACTGTTCGGCCAGATAAAACGCCTGCAGAGGCGCGATCTCGGTGACGATGGGGTCCTTGAAGTGCGCCTGCGCAGCACTCTTCGACTTCTCAGCGCCGGCCTTCTGTGCTTCGTTTTCGTAGAGGATGATTGAGCGGTACTGCGTACCCGTGTCCGGCCCCTGCCGGTTCAACGTGGTCGGATCGTGAGCCTTCCAGAACAAATCGATGATCTGCTCGTAGCTGATCTTGTTGGGATCAAATTCGATTTGAACGACCTCCGCATGACCCGTGCGTCCTGTGCAAACCTGCTCATACGTGGGATTTGGCACATGTCCTCCCGCGTAACCGCTCGTTACGCTGAGAATTCCGGGAACGGTCTGATAAACCGCCTCCACACACCAGAAGCATCCGCCACCCAGCGTGGCACGAGCACTCTTTTCTTGGGCATTCATCGAGGCGAAGGCTACCACAAGGAATAAGAAAATCCACGGCTTCACTCTTCGGAAAAATCAGGCAAACTTCCCCACAGCCGCAACTCTACCAATTTTCAATCAGCATTGCGAGATCGCTGACAATACTCTCAATTTTCTTGAGGTCCTTCCGCCGCCCCTTGTCTGGCTTGATTTGCCTATGCCTAAGAAGCGTCAACATGTCGCGGAGATCCCTAATTTTCGCGCTTGAGAGATTCTTTGCGGTGCTGCCGGTCTCTACCGCTACCCGCACTCGCTCGATTTCGGATTCCAGCCGAGTCGCATAACTGTCGGCCGCCTCGCGCAGTTCTGTTCGAAGATTCTGAAGTTCCGTAACAACCGCCTTTATTGGCGAAGCCTCTGATCCGTCTGTTTTCATTCGCGTCTGATAATCATACTTGTGTGGTTGCCATCCGGTGGCAATCCTAGAGCTTGTCGGAGGATGTGTCCATATAAATTATTCAACATTATATATTTATGTCATGCGAGGAGCGCCTTCGGTCCAATCGCCCGCCCAATATCAGTCGGATACTAAATCCAATCGACGTCCTACGAAGGGAAGACGTTGACCCGCTCCGCTTATCTCACGCTCGGATGGTGCAGATTGCGTAATGCCAAATGATTGGCAGGATGGGCCGCCAGAGTGTGAGATATGCGGTTAAGTGTTCCACGTGGAACAAATTGGCTGAGATTAGGAAGTAAGACAGTATTATTCTCCTTCTTCTTAATAGTGTGAATAACTGAGAGTTTTCGTGTTCCTGCAAATGCAGGCCGCTGTTCCACGATGATTTGAGTTGTGAGTAATTTGTGCATGAAGGCATCAACGTTCGGGTTTTCGCGATGGAGGAGCACGCCGCCTGCCGGTTATCATCAAATGTGCGCCATTTGCTCACAGATAGAAGCCGTTCCACGTCGAACAGATCACCGATTTCCACGTGGAACAAATGCTGCAATCTGGAAGAGGCCGACTATTCTTGCGGGAATGACGTCCTTTCTTCTCCGTATCCTTCTTCTTTCTGTCTTCGCGTTGCTGAGTTGCTCGTCGAAGCCGAAGTCCCAGGAACTCGTAGTCGGTATGGACCTCTCTTATCCTCCCTTCGAGACGATTGATGAGAATGGCAAACCGGCGGGCATCAGCGTTGAGTTGGCTCAAGCCCTGGCTGACACCCTGAAGCAACCGCTGCGAATCGAGAACATGCCTTTTGTCGGTCTCATTCCGTCGCTGCAGAATAAGCGGATCGATTGCATCATCAGCTCGATGACCGATACGCCCGAAAGGCGCCAGTCGATCGCCTTTTCGGATTCTTATCTTTCCACCGGGCTGGCCTTGCTCGTTGGTGTCAACGCCGACATCCCCGGCTCCACTGAGATTGACCGTCCAGGCAGGACACTTGTCGTAAGACAGGGAACGACGGGGGAACTTTGGGCGAGAGGCAACCTCAAACAAGCCAAAGTGCTTTCGGTCGAGAAGGAGAACGCCGCCGTTCTTGAGGTCATTCAAGGCAAGGCCGACGCTTTCATTTACGATCAAATGAGCGTCTGGCAAAACTGGAAAAAAAACCCGACCACAACACGTGCCATCCTGACTCCGTTGCAGAAGGAATACTGGG
>JAXIPG010000115.1:0-5557 GCA_045403045.1 Terrimicrobiaceae bacterium | reverse complement strand
TATGAATTCGTCGCGCTCCATCACCCCGACGAGTATCCGTTCAACGAGGGTCGCATTCTTTCGAGCACCGGACTTGAAATCGACGCCCGCGATTTCGAGACGCACTTCATCGAGGAGCAAGTCCCTTATTCCAACGCCCTCCAATGTTTGCGCCAAGGGCGGAACGCCTATCAGGTCGGCCCGATGGCGCGCTTCAATTTGAATTTCGATCAGCTTGCATCCACCGCGCGTCAGGCCGCTCGCGAAGCCGGTTTGTGCGGAACATGTGCCAACCCCTTCAAGAGCATCATTGTTCGCTCTGTCGAAGTGCTTCACGCCTGCGAGGAAGCCTTGCGAATCATCGCCGATTACGAACCGCCCGCCACTCCCGCCATGGAAGTTCCTCCGCGCGCTGCTATCGGTTGTGCCTGCACGGAGGCGCCGCGCGGCATTCTTTTCCACCGCTACCGGATCGACGGCGATGGTGTCATCCTCGAGGCGAATATTGTCCCGCCCACTTCGCAAAATCAAAGAAGCATCGAGAACGACCTCCGGAAATTCGTGGAGCAATCCATCGACCTGCCCTCGGACAAGCTCACCCGCCACTGCGAGCACGCCATCCGCAATTACGATCCGTGCATCTCCTGCGCCGCGCACTTTTTGAAACTCAATATTGAAAGGAACTGACATCATGACAACGCAAACACTTGAAGGCCCCGTCGCAAAGTCCGGCACAAAGCGGTCCGAATACATCCGATGGTTTGACGAAATTGGCATCGATGACATTCCACTCGTCGGCGGCAAGAATGCTTCGTTGGGCGAGATGTACCGGGAACTGAAGGGCAAAGGCGTGAAAGTGCCCGACGGCTTTGCGATCACCGCTGATGCCTATCGCTATGTTCTGCGCGAAGCGGGCCTCGACGAGAAAATCAAAGAGATTCTTAGCGATCTTGATACGCATGACCTCGAGAACCTTCGCCAGCGCGCCAGCCAGGTGCGGCAGGCGATCCTGAGTGTCGAACTGCCGGAGGATTTGGAAGCGGAAATCATCGACGCCTACTCGAGGCTGCGCGGCAGCGACCTGCACCCACCGGACGTGGCGGTGCGCAGTAGCGCCACCGCTGAGGATCTGCCCGACGCAAGTTTTGCGGGCCAGCAGGAGACATAATTGAACGTTCAGGGCCATCGAGCGCTCCTGCACACCTGCAGGCAATGCTTTGCGTCCCTGTTTACCGACCGGGCGATTTCGTATCGCGCCGACAGAGGATTCGACCATGAGAAGATCGCCCTTTCGGTCGGTGTGCAACGTATGGTGCGCTCGGATCTCGCGGCGTCCGGGGTCATGTTCACCCTCGATACCGAAAGCGGATTTCGCGACGCCGTGCTGATCAACGCAGCGTATGGCCTCGGGGAAAACATTGTCCAAGGTTCGGTGAATCCGGACGAGTACTACGTATTCAAGCCCACGCTCAAACAGGGGTTCAAACCAATTCTGCAAAAGACGCTCGGGAGCAAGGAATTCAAGCTGATCTACGACACGGGCGGCGGCAAAATGGTGAAGAATGTACCCGTCCCGCCTGACGAGCGCGGCCGCTTTGCCATTGGCGACGAAGATATCCTTGCGCTCGCGCGATGCGCCTGCCTGATCGAGGACCACTACAGCGCAAAGCGCGGCTTTCCTGTTCCGATGGATATCGAATGGGCGAAGGATGGCAAGACGGGTGAGCTCTTTATCCTGCAGGCGCGGCCCGAAACGGTCCAATCGCGGAAGAACGTGGACACTTTCGAGGTTTACCAGCTCAAGCAACGGGGTCCAGTTCTCGTAACCGGACGCAGTGTCGGTGAGAAGATCGCGAATGGCCCGGTCCGCGTGATCAAGAACGTGGAATTCCTCCATCAATTTTGTGAAGGGGACGTGCTCGTCACCGACAAGACGGATCCCGACTGGGAGCCAATCATGAAAAAGGCGGCTGCCATCGTGACCAACCGGGGCGGCAGGACGTGTCATGCCGCAATCGTCAGTCGGGAACTCGGCGTGCCCGCCATCGTCGGAACCGAGCGTGGCACCGACGTCCTTAGAGACAATCAGAGCGTCACTGTCTCCTGCGCGGAAGGCGACACGGGATTCGTTTATGGAGGCGACCTGCCCTTCGAGTTGCAGCGCGTGAACCTGAAGGATATCAGCCGGCCGCGGACAAAGATTATGATGAACGTCGGAAACCCCGAGGAGGCGTTCGCTCTATCGTTCATCCCCAACGATGGCGTCGGCCTCGCCCGCGAGGAATTCATCATAACGACCTATATCAAGGCCCACCCCCTTGCGCTTCTCGACTATGACACGCTCGAAGATCAGGCCGTTAAAGCCGAAATTGACCGCCTTACGAGCGGATACCCGGACAAGCCGCAGTTCTTCATCGACAAGCTTGCGCAGGGCGTAGCGATGATCGCGGCTGCGTTTTATCCGAAGGACGTCATCTTGCGGCTTAGCGACTTCAAAACGAACGAATACGCAAATCTTGTTGGCGGCAGCAAATATGAACCTAAGGAGGAAAATCCGATGATCGGCTTCCGCGGCGCATCGCGCTACTACAACCCGCGGTACCAAGCAGGCTTCATGCTGGAATGCCTCGCCATGAAAAAGGTGCGCAATGAGATGGGGTTGAAGAATCTCAAGCTGATGATCCCATTCTGCCGGACGGTGGAGGAAGGCCGCCGCGTTCAGGCCGAAATGGAAAAGCATGAACTCAAGCGCGGGGAAGACGGGCTTGAAATCTATGTGATGTGCGAGATTCCCAGCAACGTGATTCTCGCCAACGAATTCGCGGAAATCTTCGATGGTTTCTCGATCGGTTCGAATGATCTCACACAGCTGATCCTCGGCGTGGACCGCGATTCGGAAATCGTGGCGCACATCTTCGACGAACGGAATGCGGCGGTGAAAACCATGATCGCACAGGTGATCGCGGCGTGCCGCGCGAAGGGGCGAAAAATCGGCATATGCGGGCAGGCGCCCAGCGACTATCCCGAGTTTGCCCAATTTCTTGTCGAGCAAGGCATCGACAGTATTTCGCTCAATCCCGACACCGTCCTAAAGACCACAGTTGCAATCCTCGAGAAGGAAAGATCGAAGCCATGAAACTCGTTATTGGAACGGATTTCTCAGAAAATGCTAGAGCCGCCGGCATGACGGCCGCCGCGTTGGCCCGTCGCTGGAGCGATACGCTGGCTCTTGCCCATGTTTTGGACGAGTCCTTGGGCCAGCGATTGCCAGGCGATGTCCGCGAGACGCTCGCGGCGTCTACCAGCGATCGTCTCCACAGCGAGGCCGTGCATCTTGGCTCCGATGGAGTCAAAGTCGAGGAGCACATGCTTTCGGGGGCGCCGGAACAGGCGCTGGCGGATCTGGCGACCCAATCAGACGCGCGGCTGGTTGTCGTCTCATCGGTCGGCCATCGTCCGGGAGAGTGGCTTCTCGGGAGCGTAGCCGAACGCACAGCCGAGGTCAGTCCTGTTCCCACATTGGTGGTACGCAGCGCGGGACCATTCGAGGCTTGGGCGCGAGGCGAAAGACCGCTGAAGATCTTCATTGCGGTGGATTTCACCTGTGCCTCCGATCGGGCCGTGCAGTGGGTCAAGAACCTCATTGCCGCCGGACCCTGCGAGATCGTGCTTGGGTATGTTGATTGGCCCTTGGGCGAAGAACCACGACTGGGGCTTGGCTGGATGCCCCTGCTTAGCCACGAGGCGCCAGAGGTGCAGACTATTCTCAAGCGCGAACTACGCGATCGGGCGGTCACGGTGCTGGGAAAAACCGACGTGCGCGTTCGATCAGAGCCCAGCATGGGTCGCCCCGACGTCCGGCTAATCGAGATTGCGCGAGAGGAAGAGGCCGATCTCATCGTTACCGGAACGCACCAGCGCCGCGGCGTCACGCGCCTCTGGCATCCCTCCATTTCACGGGCGCTGTTGCGTTTTGCGCCGATGAGCGTCCTTTGTGTTCCTGTGGTTTCTCCCGAGGAGATTCCCCACCACAGCGCGCCGATCCGTCGGGTGCTCGTTGCGGTTGATCTCAATGAACACGGCGGCCGGGCAGTTCCCTACGCCTATGGGGTCGTGAATAGCGGCGGTATCGTGCGGCTGGTCCATGTCGTCACGCCACACGAGGTGACCACGTCGCCTCACACCGGCTCTCCGCACGCTGCGCCTTCTCCCGCCAAAAGCCGTGCTCGCGAGCTTGCAGAAACAAAGAAGCGCCTGGGGGCGCTGGCTCCGGAAGATGCGGCAGCGCGTGGCATTGTGACAGAAGTTACAGTGCTCGAGGCCGACGACGTCGCCGACGCGATTCGGCAAGCGGCCGATCACTTTGGCGCGGATGTGGTCTGCGTCGGCGCCCACAATCGCTCCGGCCTCTCGCAAATCGCTCTTGGCTCTGTTGCGAAAGCGGTGATGACCCGGAGCCGGCGGCCGGTCTTGATCGTCCGCGACCCGCCGCCATGAAGGCGCATTTCGAGAAGCGGCTGCGCGCGCGAGCCGAGGCCGACCGCGGATCCGACCATACTTTCGAACCGGCGGCGCACCGGATTTGACTTATGCCTACTGCAGCAGAGCCCAAAGTTGACCGGAGCCAGGACTTTTTGTGCAACCCGCCCCTTGCGCTCGAGCGGATTTTTGCTCCCGAGGTGGTCGCACTGATTGGCGCTCGAGAGAAACCCGGCAGCGTGGGACGGACCATTCTCGAGAATCTTCAAGCGGGCGGGTTCAGAGGTTCGATCTATCCCGTGAACCCCAAGCGTCATCGGGTGCTCGGTATCAAAGCCTATCCGTCCATCGGCTGCGTTCCGCAGGCAGTCGATCTCGCGATCGTTGCGACGCCGGCGACGACGGTGCCGGAGATCATTGGAGAATGTGCCAAGGCCGGCGTGGCGGGAGCAGTGGTCATCTCGGCCGGCTTTAAGGAATGCGGCGAAGCCGGCGCGGCGTTGGAGAAGCAGATTCGAGTCCGGCGCGGAACGATGCGGGTGATCGGCCCAAACTGCCTCGGCATCATGGTTCCGCACGCGGGCTTGAACGCCACGTTCGCGGCGACGATCGCGCGTCCCGGCAGTGTGGGTTTCATCAGTCAGAGCGGCGCGCTTTGCACAGCGATCCTCGACTGGAGTCATCGTGAGCACGTCGGATTCAGTATTTTCGTCTCCATTGGATCGATGCTCGATGTCGGCTGGGGCGATTTGATCTATTACCTCGGCGACGACCCGCATACGCGCAGCATCGTCATCTATATGGAATCGATCGGCGACGCGCGTTCATTTATTTCTGCTGCCCGCGAAGTGGCGCTCACCAAACCGATCATTGTCATCAAAGTCGGGCGTACTGAAGCGGCTGCGAAGGCGGCGGCTTCGCACACCGGCTCGCTCACGGGAACCGATGAAGTGCTTGATGCGGCCTTCCGGCGGGCGGGAGTGCTCCGGGTCAACACCATCGCCGAGCTTTTCAACATGGCAGAAGTTCTTGGCAAACAGCCGCGGCCACACGGCCCGCGCCTCGCGATTCTTACCAACGGAGGTGGGCCTGGCGCGCT